>JANNFX010000264.1:0-31038 GCA_031380225.1 Hyphomicrobium sp. | reverse complement strand
CGAACAAGTTGGGATGCAGCCCTCGATTTCGTTGCCACCAAATTTCGCGAGACGATTGCGGAACACGGCCGAGACTCCGTTGCATTTTATGTTTCAGGTCAAATCCTGACCGAGGACTACTACGTCGCCAACAAGCTGATGAAAGGCTTCATCGGATCAGCCAACATCGATACCAACTCGCGGCTGTGCATGGCGTCATCGGTTGCCGGGCACAAGCGCGCATTTGGCTCAGATACGGTGCCTGGAAACTACGAGGACCTTGAACTCGCTGACCTCGTTGTTCTCACCGGCTCTAATCTTGCTTGGTGTCACCCGATCTTGTTTCAACGGCTGGCCGCCGCCCGGGAAACGCGCGGGCTCAAGGTCGTCGTCATCGATCCGCGCGCCACGGCGACATGCGAGATTGCAGATATGCATCTGGCTTTGACGCCGGGTTCTGATGTTGCACTGTTCAACGGGTTGCTTGCATATCTCGATCAGACGAGCACTATCGATCGCAAATACATCGACCAGCACACGTCTGGTTTTGAAGCCGCTCTCGCCACAACAAAGACAACCAGCATTGCAGAAATTTCCGCCATCACCGGGCTCGCAGAAAGCGACATCAGAAAATTCTACGCGCTCTTCGCGGCCACAGAGAAATCCGTCACCGTCTATAGCCAGGGCGTCAACCAATCGACTTCTGGCACCGACAAAGTCAACGCAATCATCAACTGTCACCTTGCAACGGGCCGCATCGGCAAGCCCGGCATGGGACCGTTCTCGGTCACAGGGCAGCCAAACGCCATGGGCGGGCGCGAAGTTGGCGGCATGGCGAACATGCTCGCCTGTCACATGGAGCTTGGCAACGCCGATCACCGCCGCATCGTGCAATCGTTCTGGAATTCGCCGCGCATTGCAACAGTGCCAGGTTTAAAGGCCGTCGATATGTTCCGCGCCGTTGGTGACGGGCGCATCAAAGCGCTATGGATCATGGCCACCAATCCCGTCGACAGCATGCCCGAAGCCGACACTGTGCGCGAGGCGCTTAAGCTTTGCCCGTTCGTCGTTGTGTCCGACGTCACGCGCCATACCGATACGACAGCTTATGCCCATGTCCTGTTACCGTCCCTTGCCTGGGGCGAAAAGGACGGGACAGTCACCAACTCAGAGCGGCGCATCTCCCGGCAACGCCCGTTTCTGGCGGCTCCGGGTCAAGCGCGCGCTGACTGGTGGCAAATGGCCGAAGTTGGCAAACGTTTGGGTTTTCACAACGAGTTCAGTTACGCAAATGCCTCTGAGATCTTCGCCGAGCACGCGCGGTTGTCGGGTTTAGAAAATGGCGGAACACGCGACTTCGACATCAGCCGGTTTGCCGGTATCTCACTCATGGACTACGCCGCCCAAAAACCCTTTCTATGGCCACAGCCGGCAGGTGCCGATCCGGACTCAACGCGTTTTTTCGGAGCTGGACATTTTTTCACGTCCGATCGCCGCGCCCGCGTCATCGAGACCCCGTATCGCCCGCTCGCCCGCTCTGTGACGCCGGAATTTCCATTTGTCTTGAACACCGGACGCATCCGCGATCAGTGGCACACAATGACTCGCACGGCTAAGACCGCACGCCTGATGGGTCACATCGCCGAACCGTACCTCGAAATTCATCCAGACGATGCAAAGCGACTTGGACTCGAAGACGCCGGGCTCGCCGAGGTCCGCAACTCCCACGGTCAAGTTATCGTACGCACGCTTATCACCACACGACAGCGGCCGGGCTCGGTTTTTGTTCCAATACATTGGAGCGATCAATATGCAAGTGCGGCGCGCGTTTGCGCGCTCGTCAACGCACATACTGACCCCAACTCTGGCCAGCCCGAACTCAAAGCTGCGCCGGTGTCCGTCAACCGCTTTGATGCGTCGTGGTACGGCTTCGCCGTGTCTCGTGCCAAGCCAAAATCGATCAATGCAGACTACTGGGCCCTTGCGGCCGCAAAATCTGGCTGGCGCGTTGAGCTGGCAGGCCAGAAGGCGCCGGAAAATTGGGAGGACTATGTCCGCACCTACTTCAATCTCAATCAGGACAGCACTTCCGAAGTGCTTGCCTATCGCGACGAGCGAAGCCGACAATACCGGTTCGCAATTTTCGACGGCGACCATCTCGTTGGCGCTTTGTTTATGGCGGCGAACCCAGTCACCGTCTCGCGCACGTTCGCGGCCGACCGTCTTGAGGGCGCCGCCACGGATCCGCGTGACCGGTTACGCGTCCTTGCTGGCCGCGCTGGTGCCGCAGAACGCGATCGTGGTGCCATTGTCTGCGCGTGTTTCGAGATTGGCTTCAACCAAATCGTGGCGGCCGTCACCGATGAAAATTGTATGTCGGTGGCCGCAGTCGGCGCTGCGCTAAAAGCCGGAACCAATTGCGGCTCATGCCGGCCCGAAATCGGCAGGATTATCCATGACCACGCAATCGCCAAAGCAAGCTGACGGTCAAGGCATAGGCTTTGGCCGCGTGACGTCCGTTGCCGCCGGGCCAGGACGTCGTCCAGCAAGGTCGCAAAGACATCGCGCGCCGGCAGCGATCCCAGCGCACGACTGAAAGCGTTATCCAGGATTGTGGCCCTGCCGCCAGAGGTTGCGACCGGGTGACAGAACGGTGATTAGTGCCGCCGCCCGCTCACAATACGAAATCTGCTGCCGTTAGGGTCTTGAGGCCGGTCAGCTCAATTTGGAAGTCAGCTACCTTATCTCCGTTGATGTCGCCCTCGATGATCGTCTTGTCATTGATGGTCCCGGCCGCATTGAATTGCGTCCAGTGCAGCTGACCTTTGACGCCGGTGAATGCCGCGCCTTTCGCGGCCTGGAAACTAAACACACCGTTGCCGGCAGCGGTGCCATTGGCATCGATGGTCGAGAGATCGATATCGTCGCCGAGGTGGGTGAAGTCTTTGATGATGTCGCGCGTTGAGGCCGTCTTGCCGGTCTCGGTCACCAGATTGAAGTCAAAGACGTCGTTCGCCGCACCTCCGGTCATTGTATCCCGGCCCGCGCCGCCAATCAGTTTGTCGACACCCGACCCGCCGCTCAGCGTGTCGCTTCCGCCAAGCCCCGAAAGACTGTTATTGGCCGTATTGCCGGTCATGATATTGTTGACCGCATTGCCGGTGCCGTTCGCTATGCCACCACCGCCAAGGAGCAGATTTTCTAGTCCGGTGGCGAGCGTGATGGTGACGAGAGAGTTGATCGTATCGATGCCTGCCGAGTCCGACACGGTGTCACCCGCGACATCGACAAAGAACGTATCGTTGCCAGCGCCGCCGTCCATTTTATCGGCGCCGGTCCCGCCATTGATGATGTTGTTGCCGGAGTTTCCGATGATGGAGTTGGCTAATCCATTACCGGTGCCGTTGATGTTGCCTTTGCCGTCGAGAACCAGATTTTCAACGTTGTCACCAGAAACCGCGAGATTAAAATCTATGGAGCTGCGGATGACGTCGGCAGTGCCGGTACCATCCTCGACAACTTGGTCAAGCGCGTTATCGACAAAGTAGGTGTCGTTTCCATCACCGCCCGTCATAATGTCGGCGCCGCCGCGGCCATCAAAACTGTTGTCGTTCGTGTCACCGAGCAGGATGTCGGCGAAGCTGGTGCCAACAATGTTCTCGATTTCGGATAGAGCGTCGGTCGCGCCATAGCCGTTGAGTACGGTTCCGAGTGTCAGATCAACATCAATGCCTGCCTTCGCGCCGAAGACTTCATCGAATTCATAAGACAACGTATCGGAGCCGCCGTTGCCGTCAAATGTATCGCCGCCGCTGAAGCCAGAGAAGCTGTCGTTTCCTGAACTGCCGTTGAATGTGTCGGCATTGAAACTACCATCGACGTGTTCGATATTTGTATAAGTGTCCGTGTCGACGCCCTGGACCACCGTCCCAGACGTCGCTGTGGTAGCAGTGACCGTGATACCAACTCCGAGATTGGTGCTGCGGCGGTCAATGTAAGTCAGGTAATCAAATCCTCCACGGCCATCGATGGTGTCGCTACCGAGAGACGGCAGCAGAATGTCATCGCCTTCCGTTGCCTTGATGCTGTCAGCAAATTGCGTTGCTTCGAACCAGATATTGGTGAAGCCGGTCAGCGTGTCGTTGCCATAGTACGTGCTCTTGACCTGTTGCGTCAGCAGCGCCGCATCATAATTAACGCCAGAGGTGGCGGCATCATCGGCATTGTAAGACACCCGGTCGGCACTCGCGGCGCCAACGAACGAACCGCCGCTGGATATGACGTCGTTGCCCTTGCCGGGCGCAAAACTATCGTTGAACTTCGACCCGTTGAAGGTATCGCCCAACGCCGTGCCTCGAATTTCACCGATGCCGAACAGTGTGTCCGTATTGCCAAATGTATCTTTGACCGTGCCATCCGCATTGACAGTGATGGCGCCGCCACCGGTTTCCAATCCATAGTCAACGACATCGGCATAGATTTGGCCGGTTGCGCCGTCACCGCTGAAGCTGTCATTGCCAGCACCGCCGACTAGAAGGTCGGCTCCGTCGTGGCCACTCAGATCATTGTCGCCGCTACCGCCGATCAGAATGTCGGCCGCGTTGGTTCCGGATACCCACTCGATGCTATTCAGCGTATCGGTGCCGCCGAGCGAATCCGCTGCCTTTCCGGCCGCGACGCCAAACTGAGTTGCCGAGCTTAAATTGACAATAACACCGCCTGTTGCGCCAGATATATTTTCAAAGGCGTAATCGGCAAGATCAATAAAATCGCCGCCATTGAAAATATCATTGCCGCCCATGCCAACGTAGGTATTGAAGGAATCATTGGCCCCGTTGAACGTGTCGCCAACATTCGTGCCAAGCACGCGCTCAATATCGCTGAACGTGTCGGTGCCGCTGACGGTCCCAACCACCTGCCCAGACGTTGATAGCGTACCGCCCCCGGCGACGTTAAATGTGACGGTAATGCCGTCATAGTTGAACACGTCGGTCTTAACAGCGGCAATAAACGAATAGACTAGAAGATCAAAATCTTGACCATCACCGCCCCCGTCTATGGTGTCAGCTCCGCCACCGGCATTGAACAGCTCACTGATTGCGCCGCCGAAGAATTGGTCGGCCTGGTTGGTGCCAACGACATTGATAATGCCGTTGAGGGTGTCAGTATCTCCGAATGTATCGGTGGCCGAGTGGGCTGCGACGCCGCCCTGCAATGTATCACTGAGATTGATGACGACACCGCTACCACCGTCCTCTTGATTGTAGCCGATGACATAAAGAAATGCGACCTCGGGAGCCGGTCCAACATTAAATGTATCGTTGCCCTTGCCGCCAATCATAACGTCGATAGCAGGCCCGTTCAAGAGATCGAGCGGTCCTGGGTTAAAGGTGTCGTCGCCGTCGTAGCCAAACAAGTTGTCATGCGAACTGCTGCCGCCGATGATGTTATCGGCGCCGCTCAACAATCCGTCGATGCTGGTTGTGGCAATGTTAATGTAGAACACAGCCAGCGAGAAATCAGCATCGGGGACGAGTGTTTCAATCAACGTCAAGCCGTCGGTATCGAACCTTTCGACTTGGGAAATATTGCCGCCAACCGGATTGTTGCCGCCATCCAAACCAATTGAGTTATCCGCGCTTGTGAAAACGGTGAATGTCCCGTCGCTATTTTGAACGGTCACAGATGCACCGTCACCGGAGTCGGAGACATATGTCCACGATGTGAGTTGGCTGGCCCAAGAGAGAAAACTTGCGAGCGGCAAGAATGGGTTGTCTGAACGGGTCAGTGTAGCCATGACATGGGTCCTCTCATCGCTGCGGAACAAAAAGCTGCGGAGTCGAAGGGCACGCGCGCGCGCGCCAGTGTCAGAAATTCTTTTATTGGCGGAAGAATTTGTGCCGTATTACGCGCCTAATGGCTCGTAGCGGCGCTCCCCCGCGAGTGTTCAATATGAGGGTAATGCTAATCCAACGCTGGCACGTTGACAAGACGGAAGCCACGGCGCCGTGACGTCTCCGGAAAATTGTTTGCTCGCCGCTATCCGCAGCAAAATCAAAATGCCTTGCCCTCAATACTTCTCAATCAAGCAGGGCGCGCAACCGAACCCGGCACTAAAAATATTTTCAAACCTAAGGCGTTCCACTCGCTCAAACATTCGCATTCATTTTCCGGATGCGGCTCGCCAGCAGCCGCATCACAGCGAGTGCAAATTCTGGCCGCTGCCGGACCAAATGCAAGAACGTCTCTTGATCGATGGGCGCGACTTCAGTCGGCTCGGCGGCCAATGCAGCGGCACTTCTCGGACCATCATCGATCATCGCCATTTCGCCAAACAGTCCGCCGGGCCCAACGTTTTCCAACACCGTGCCGAAGGTGATGACCTGCACCTTGCCAGAATAGACCGCGTACATGTGGGTCGCGGGGTCATCCTGTAAAAACACCCGTTCGCCAGCCTCAAAACGAAGCCGCTCGATACCGAGCCCTTCGAGCATTGTGAAATCAAATGCTGGGCTGGTCATCGGCGTCTCCTCAGACTGTTGATTGGGCGGAGGCGGAGCTGGAACTTCTGACATCGGCCAACACGCCTCCTAAGACGCGTGCGAAATCGCGGCGCTCGTCATGGTTCAACAAATTTCCAAACGAGACTTCGCGGCCGTGTGAAATTAACACGAGCCCGGCACGGCCGTCGGGAGTCTCATCAAGCCTGACCCGCACCCAATACGGATTGAATTCGATCTCTTGCTTGGCACCTTTGGCCGTCACTTGTGTCAGCCGCATCAAGCCCGGCGAGATTTCGACGATTTCGTGCGCCTTTGCATCCCGGTAATTGAGCTTGAAGGCAACATAAACCGCCAGCACATCAAGCCCGAAGAAGCCAAACACCGGCCAAGCGCCCATGAGAAGAAATGCCATGCCGGCGATAAAACTGACCACGCCTAGAAACAGCATGACAATCAGAAAGCCATTTTTGCTGAGTGACCGGTGGGGATGAAGAACGGCCTTGAAGATGGTGCCGGCAGACGGCGGTAACAAACTGTTCGGCATTGCAATTGACCACTGGCGCCGTGGAGGAAACAGGCTCACAACTCCGGCATGCGCTGGCCAGCGTCGCTCTTGATACGGCCGCGCCAGCCATTCCGATTGATCTAGTTCGAGATCGAACCAGCCAGAGCTTCGACGCACCGTGCCAACCAAATTGAGCCGAGCCACGCCACAAGTCAAATCCAAGCCGCAGGCAGGCAAGCGGGCACAGCTCAAGCCTCAAGACATCCGCCACATTTTTGAGCGGTTTTCTTCTGAAACGCCCGAGCCGAAAGGCGAATTGGAGCACGTTAATGCGTACACCCTGTTAGTCGCGGTTGTCCTGTCGGCCCAGGCGACCGACGCTGGCGTCAACAAGGCGACCCGCGCCCTGTTCAAGGCCGCCGATACCCCGGCCAAAATGCTAAAGCTCGGAGAAGATGCGGTTCGCGATTTTGTGAAATCAATCGGGCTGTTTCGCACCAAAGCGAAAAACGTGATGGCGCTGTCACAGCTGCTGATTGACCGCCACGGCGGCGAGGTGCCGGAAGATCGCGACGCGCTTGAAGCGTTGCCGGGCGTCGGCCGCAAAACCGCAAACGTGGTCATGAACATGGCCTTTGGTCACAAGACCATGGCCGTCGATACCCATGTGCTGCGCGTTTCTAATCGCATCGGACTATCAAACGGCTCGACGCCGCTGGCCGTTGAAGTCGATCTGATTCGCATCATCCCGGAAGAGTTTGGCCTGCACGCGCACCATTGGTTGATATTGCACGGCCGCTACTTATGCAAAGCCCGCAAGCCCGAATGTCCGCGCTGCCCAATCCGCGATGTGTGCCGGTTCAAGGACAAAACGGAGTAAGTAAAACCAGCCGCACCGGATTAACTGCGATTTTCGCGATGGCACTGTTAACAACCTACGGCTGCTTGCCGAGATACTTCTCAAGCCAGTGGATGTCATACATGCCATTGACGATGTCGGGATGGCGGACCAATTCGCCAAACAGCGGGATCGTGGTCTCAATGCCGTCGATGACAAATTCTGACAACGCGCGGCGCAATCGCATCAAACATTCATTGCGATTCTTGCCGTGCACGATCAGCTTGCCGATCAAGCTGTCGTAATAGGGCGGGATCCGGTAGCCCTGATAGGCGCCGGAATCGACGCGCACGCCAAGCCCGCCCGGCGGGTGCCAATAGGTGATCTTGCCGGGTGACGGCCGGAAGTTCTTTGGATTCTCGGCGTTGATGCGGCACTCGATGGCATGACCTGAAAACGTGATCTGGTCTTGCGTGTACGTCATACTAGCGCCGGATGCGACGCGGAGCTGTTCCAGCACCAGATCGACGCCGGTGATCATTTCGGTGACCGGATGCTCAACCTGCAAGCGCGTATTCATTTCAATGAAAAAGAATTCGCCATCTTCGTAGAGGAATTCAACCGTGCCAGCACCACGGTATTTGAGTTTTCGCATTGCAGCCGAGACGGTCTCGCCGATTTTCTTGCGCGCCTCTGCGTTCAGAGCAGGTGACGGCGCTTCCTCTAAGATTTTCTGGTGGCGGCGTTGCAGCGAACAATCGCGCTCACCGAGGTAAATGGCGTTGCCCTTGCCATCGCCGAAAACTTGAATTTCGATATGGCGCGGCTTCAGCAAATACTTTTCAACGTAAACGCTGTCGTTGCCAAACGCGGCTTTGGCTTCGGCTTTGGCGGTTGCTAACGCGATCGGCAAATCAGCAGCCGACTGCGCCACTTTCATGCCGCGGCCTCCCCCGCCTGCGGTCGCCTTGATCAGAACGGGGTAGCCCATTTCACCGGCGATTTTGAGCGCCTGAGCTTCTGTAGACACCTCGCCGTCCGAACCCGGAACAACGGGAATGCCGAGCTTCTTAGCGGTTTCCTTGGCCGTGATCTTGTCGCCCATCAGCCGGATATGTTCTGACGTCGGCCCGATGAAGGTGATCGAATGTTCTTCCAAGATTTCAGCGAAGCGGGCGTTTTCCGACAAGAAGCCATAGCCAGGATGAACCGCATCGGCGCCCGTGATTTCGCAGGCCGCCAGCAAGCGCGGTATGTTCAAGTAGCTATCGGAAGCAGGCGGTGAACCAATGCACACACTTTCATCTGCCAGTCGCACGTGCATGGCGTCGGCATCAGCCGTCGAATGGACCGCGACCGTCGCGATGCCAAGCTCTTTGCAGGCTCGTTGCACACGCAGCGCAATCTCACCCCGGTTGGCTATCAGCACTTTATCGAACATGCGTGGTCCTCGAATCGTCGGATGCCAGTCTATGCTGGCGCGGCTGCCTCAAAGGGCCTTATTCAATGATGCAAAGCGGCTCGCCGAATTCGACTGGCTGGCCGTTGGTGACAAATACCGCGGTGACCACTCCAGCACGCGGCGCCGGAATCTGGTTCATGGTTTTCATCGCTTCGATAATGAGCACGGGATCGCCTATTGCGACGCGCGTGCCAACCTCAATGAATGGCGCAGCATTCGGATCCGGCGAGCGGAAACACGTGCCAACCATCGGCGATTTAAGAACGCCGGGATGCTTGGCCGGATCATTCGTAGCTGCAACAGGAGCAGCCGCTCCGCCAGCAGTGGGCGCCGCATGAACAGGTGCGGCAACCGCGGTCACAGTCAGGGTGCGTGCAACGCGAACCTTGAGACCACTCTTTTCGATCTCGATTTCCGAAAGCCCGGTTTCGTTCAACAACTCGGCCAGATCGCGAATGAGTTTCTGTTCGCTGCTCTGTTTGTCAGCATCGTCTTTGGCCGTCATAACAAAGGTCCTCTTTAATCTGCCAGCGGCACCTGATCACTCAGGCTCCGGCGGACTTGGTGTTCTTGATGAGGTTGGACATGGCTTCGATCGCCAATTCGTAACCTTTGGCGCCGAGACCGCAAATGACCCCGTTAGCAGCCATCGACACATACGACTGGTGGCGGAATGCTTCGCGGCGGAAAATGTTGGACAGGTGAACTTCTATAATTGGTACTTCAGCGGCTTGCAACGCATCCAACACGGCGATCGAGGTGTGGGTCAGCGCGCCGGCATTGAGGATGATACCGGAGGCAGCGGTGCGCGCGTCCTGAATCCAGGTGACGAGTTCACCTTCATGATTGGTTTGACGAAAGTCCACTGTAAGCCCCGCCGCCGATGCGCGCGCAGCCGACAGCCGCTTCAGATCATCGAGCGTGTCACGGCCGTAGACGGCCGGCTCGCGCGTTCCGAGCAGGTTCAAGTTTGGTCCATTGAGGACGAAAACCGGCTTCGTCATGGGACTTAGATCGATCGTCTAGATTGGGTAAACCAGCGCGGATGCGCTGATACACGAGCGAAACTCCGTGTATTTCTGCACGGCGCTTCAAACGCCGGTTCGTGTACCAGCTTTCCCTGACCCGCGAAAGGTCAAGCCGTCGCAGGGTGTTGATGGTTTCCGGCTGTTCGATCAGGCTGCCGATTAGCAGTATTTGCAACCAGACTTGCGGAGGTCCGCAACATGTCCAGCCAGGATATCCGCTAGGTGATCCGGTGCGCCACCGACCGACCGGTCACCGACCAGGAAGTGAGGGGTGCCATTAATGCCCATCTTTTGAGCGAGCGCCTTGCTTGAATCGAGCTCGGCCTTGACCGCATCCGAAGCCATATCGGTCTTGAGCTTGGCCATGTCGAGACCAAGACCTTCAGCGGCCTTCAAGGCTACTGCCTCATTGATGAGGCCTTTCATGTTGATCAACGCCTTGTGCAGGTCCCAGTACTTGCCCTGCATCCGTGCTGCCAGCGCGATGCGAGACACCGGCTCGGAGGCATCATTGATGATCGGCAGTTCCTTGAAGACGAAGCGGATGTTCTTGTCGCTATCGATCAGTTTTTGAACTTGGTTAAAGCCACGTTTGCAGTAGCCGCAGTTGTAGTCGAAAAATTCAACGACGGTAATATCGCCGTCGGGATTGCCGGCCACAGCAGCGTTCGGATCGCGATAGAGGACCTTGGCGTTGTCTGCGACGAAGGTCTTGGTTTTTTCGTCCTGCTCTTTCTGCATCTTGGCTTCGAGCGCTGACTGCATCTCGAGCCCGATTTCGGGATGGGCGAGCAGATAGTCTTTCACGATGCCCTCGATCGCGCTTTTCTGTTCGGCAGAAAATGGCGACGGGCTTGCTGCAACCTTTTGATCAGCGGCAACGTCCTCAGCCGAGGCTGGCACCACAAGCTGACCAAGAACAGCCGTCGCGACGGAGACAGCGAACAGTACAAGCAGCGCCATCAGTGTTCCGCCAAATGCCCGTTTTGGGGCTGGCATCAGGTTCGTCGTTTGGGACGTCGACTCGGTCATTGAAGTCTCCAGGTGGTGGAAGGCATTCGGATATTTGGTGCGCTACACTTATTGTGGTTTTGGCATCTGCAAATTGACGATGTCGTCAGCGCGGAGCCAGGCTGGCGACCCTGGCTTCAGATCTCTGAGCGCGATGGCCGCGCGCTCCCGGGCAATCTTCACGTTACCGATGCGAACTTCAACTTCGGCTTGCATCAGGTTGGCTTCAGCGATCTGATTTTTGACGCCGTAGGCTTGCGACAGCATGCGGTACGTTTCAAGATACGATCCGGCGGCCTTGTCGGCCTCGTCTTCTGACCTTAGCGCTGTTTTCAAGCGATTGATGGCCTCGTCAGTCATTTGCGTGTTGCCGGTTAGAATCATCGCGCGGGCCAGCATCGTTTCAAGTTGTGGTGCGGTTTTGAGGAGCTCTATGGCTTTGCGAATTGGCGCGATGGCTTCCGCGTTCTTGCCGGCCTTCATCAAGAAGTCGCCTTTGACCTCATAGAAATAGGGGTTAGCCGGCTTGTCTTTAATCAGCGCATCGATATCGGTGACGCCCTGAGCCAGCGTCGATGTCTGCCGGAGACGAGCAATGGCACGGCCGTAGCGCGCCGGCATGCTGGTGTCGGCCGCTGGATAAATCCCCATGACTTCCTGAAGCGGCCTTAGATAGCCGGTCAGCTTGGCGCGCACCATGTCATGGCGGAGCTGCAGCTCCGGTGAATCTTTGATCGTTGAATAGGGAGATCTCTGCACCGCTTCACGCAACAGCGCGATACGTGTCTTTTCGAGCGGATGAGTACGGCGATAGCCGTCGCCAGCCGTCGTACGATTGTCTTCAGCCAGGCGTTCGAAGGTTTCGAGCATGCCGGCGCCAGATTGACCAGAGCGGGTCAAAAGCGTCATGCCGGCTTGGTCGGCGGCTGATTCTTGTGCCTGACGTTCGTGCAGAAAGGCGCGGAGCAGGGTTTCAGAGCCGCCGAGCAAAACGCCTTGACCAGCGCCGCCTATTCCTTGCGCCGCGTCGCCACCCGCAAGGCCACCAGCCACCATCAATCCGATGCCGAGCAACTGCAGCAACAATGACCGGTTCTGAAGCGAAGTCGCCTGATTGCGCAATGCGGACATATGCGCGGCCGTGATATGGCCAGTCTCGTGCGCCAAGACCCCGATGACCTGGTTCGGTGTCGTCGACGCGGTGAGCGTCCCGGTGTGGACGTAAATATTGTTACCGTCGATGACGAATGCATTGAATGATGGATTGTTGATCACCCGGACGCGGATACGGCCGCCGCCTAGATTGGCTTTCTCAAGAATGGGACGCGCGTAGTCGGCGAGCAGACCCTCCATCTCCGTATCTTGGATTTGTGGGATTCGCTGTGCGTTGGCAGCCGTCGGCACGCTCACCATCGCTGCCGTAGCGATTGCCGCGGTCAGTGCACGCCAACGACGATTTGCTTTAACGGTCATGCTGTGGCGCGCCCGCTGATTGTGTGGAACCGCTCCACCCGAGCGTAAACGCCCGCGCAGACAGATACGGCGCAGCCCGCACGTCGTCAACGCGATCCGCCCGCAATACCTCACAGGCCCAGCCATTTGGGCGCAACTTAGGCAATTCACGATATCGCGACCGGCCAACCGTTACAAATCGGTTAGATGCTGGTTGGACCACGCAGCGGCCCGTCATGCCGCGTCTTGCAACGTGGCATGAGGGCAATGGCGTTGGCAACTAAAGTCCTGGAGTTAACCGCGGCCGCTGTTGGAACCGAGCGATACGAAATGATAACCGACGTCGACATGGATGTGGTTCATATCGCTGTAGGTCATGGTACCGCCCGAGTGGTGATTGGCAATCAGCCATTGAACAACGGCTGCTTTTTTGCCAGGCGCAGCGAAATCAATCGCCTGACCATAGCGATGCTTCGACGGCTTGCCGGTGGTGGCGATCGTCGCGCCCGCACGGCAGGTCGAAATGATTTCGACACTACCAAATCGCGCTTCGATCCGGTTCAGGAGGGCGCGCGCAGCGGGCTGCAAGCACGAACGCGACGTGCCGCCGTCTTCGCGGCCCGAGGTCACGGCTCGGCTGGCAAGACGGCTGCCCGACTTCTTAGCGTAAACCTTCTTCTTTGAGGTTTTATAGCCGTAGGTCTTGCCCTTCTTCGAGGCATAGCCTCTGGTCTTGTAGGCCTTATAGTTCTTGGTCGAACCCGACTTCAAAACTGATTTCTGACTGTATTGCTTGACGGTTGTGTCCGAGCCCTCAACGCGCGCATGGGCTGTCGTTGCACACAGCATAAGAGCCGCGCCGATTGCAGCTGCGATTTTACGAATGGTCATATTTACTATTCCCCTTTTGAAGCGGGTTACTGTCAACGCCATGATCGAGGTGACGGGGCCGGACAATGCGGCAATCCCGTGGGCGAACGTGACAACGTGCGGCTGATTGGACCCATCATTGGGGGATCGGACCGGACGCAGTTACCTTGGCCATTCTTCGATCATGTGCCGCCGGCCGGTGGTGGGAAGGGCATCAGCCCTCAAGTGGCGCGACGGCGGGCCAGAGGATTCTGGCTCATGGCCTCTTAAGACCAAAGTCGGACCGCGCCGAGGGGGTTGCGACGAATGGTTACTTCGCAGTGCAGCATAAGTAAGCCGCTGCTCGCATTAATATTGAGCTTTATCAATGTACTTCATGACAAATATAGTCTTTTCAAAACAATTAACTGGCGGCGGCAGACCGGCAATTTGGTTAAGCACAGCCGCTTTATTGCGGCGCAACCATTCCAACTTTTAGTTCTGGCATCCGGCTAGAACCGGCGCGACGAAGATAATCGTTGCAGCGATTTTAAGGGTCTGGGCCGGCATCGAGCAGCCCTTGCCCGTCAAAAACTCGACTGGCTTGTCTTGTGCGGCGGCGCCGGCCAGGTTCAGTCTGTACGTTGCACCTTGAGCAAGCCTCAGCACCTCTGGGCCCTTATAGCCTGGGCGGCCATCAAGGGGACCCACTCCGGCAACAGTCCACTGGGAGGTGTCCGGGTTGGTCTCAGGATAAATGGCGACCGGGAGCGTAGCCAATACGAATTTGTTTCTAGCGTCCGGCGAAACCTTCAAAGCGCCGTTGCCATCGATTAGAATCACGCGCTCATTGGCATCGACCTGGAAGCGCTCGACTATCACCGGGCCAAGCTTGAATGCATAGGTGGTGTTCGGCGCCAGTTCGACTGCTTGCTCACCGCCATCACGGCGAAAAAAGCCAGTCGCTTCTGCGCCATCCCAATTTGCCAAGCTCCAGGCGCCGCGATAGCCATCGAGGTTAAACAACACGCGGCGAAGCATGCCCAACTTCAACGTCATTTTTGTTGCAGACAGAATGTCTTTGCCCGACGTGACAGCCACGTCATTCGGCGTCAAACGGAATTTGAGCGGCATCGATTGAGGCTGTTGGCTGAGCACCAAAGCATAGTCGCCGGGCCCTAGCGCTTTAATCACTTCGCGGCATAAGCGCTGCGTAAAGCACTCATCATGAGCAACTTCTTTACCGCCGGAATCTTCAATGCGCCAATAACCGCGATAAGTACTGAACTCGATGGAAAAGCGAACCGCCTTGGCTGGTTCTGCAGCCCGTAGAGGCTGGACCAGTGCATTGAAAGATAGACAGAAAACGGCGCCCGCCGACAACAAAGTACCGCGCATGATCATCCTAAATCTGGGTTCGCCCGAACGGGAACACCCGCGTTGATTGCCACAGATTGGCCCACCGCGGCCAGACTGAAAACAGGGCAATCGTTACCGGAGCAAAGGTCTCAAAAATATTGAGGCGGGCCGCAGTGCAGCCCGCCTTAAAAGTCCGGAATTTTACAGCGCAGCCGACCTGCGTAGCACCGGGCTTATTTGGCCGAATGCCCGAGAACCGCGCGGCGCAGTCAACCGATATTGCGTTGCCACCAACCACGCTTTGGCGCCGCCGGCTCGGAACCTGCGACCGGTGCCACTTCGCCTTGGCGAACGACAACACTTTCGATCACCGGCTCACTTGCCATTAGCTCGGAGCTGCTGGCCCGGCGCCTCGCTGGTGCCTCTACTGTGTCGCGCGACGCTGAAACCACTGGCTCCGGCGCCCGTGTAGGCGTCCGCTCAACTGTATCATTTGCAGGCCTTGCAGCGGCAGGCTCACGGGACGGGCCCGGTTCACTGCGCGCTCGATCGTTGCGATCTGGACGGTCTTGGCGGTCGTTGCGATCATTGCGGCGAGGGCGATTGGTATCGCGGCCCTGTCGCGGCTCACGCGGCTCACGTTCACGGCGCGGCATGTCAGGCTGAGCGTTTGCATCGCGTTGCACACCGTTGGTGTCGTCAGCCGGTACAGCGCTGCTAAAGTCATCGATCCGTTCTTCACCAACGTGTGGATGGAAGCCGGACGTCTCGGCCGATGCTGCCACGCCGCCCTCTTCTTGGCCTGGACGGCGATCACGCCCACCGCGACCACCACGGCGGCCTCTGCGGCGGCGTCTGCCGGCCCGGTCACCTTGTTCGTCCCGATTGGTATCGGCTCCATCCCGGGGACCAAGCGTTGGTTGTGCGCTAGCGGCTGGCAACAGTGCCGTACCCTCGCCATCCGCGCCGCCTATCGAAATCGGTCCACCATTCAAATCAGGCTGGTCTTCACCCGGGCCAAAGACGCGAGCGTCAGACCTGCTGCGTACCCCGTCGCGGTCACCGCGGACGTTGTCGCGATCGCCACGCTTGGTGCTGTCTTGACCGCGATCGCCACCGCGATCACCATCTCGTCCGCGGCCGCCACGCCGGCGCCGGTTACGCCCGCCACCGCGGCCGTCACCCGTATTGCCATCGGCTGCAGCACGGTCACTTCTAACGTCTTGTTCGTCGCCGGTGTCGCGTTCATTCCGGTCACCACGATCAGTTCGATCATTGCGATCGCTACGCGGGCCGCGTCCGCTATCCCGGTCACGGCCGCCATTGCGGCCCCCGTCACGGCCATCACGACGGCCATGTCGTAGCGGTGCGGTGTCTGGGACTGCCTCGGTTTCATCGTCGCCGCTCGAAATGAGCTCTGGCTCTTCGGCAGCCACGTTCGAATCTTCGCCGTCGAAGCCCGACTCCATGTTGACTGCCGAGCGCTCGATCCGGCGTTGCGGCATTGCCGCTGGAACTGCAGCCGAGGCTGGACCGCGCTCAATCGAATAGTTAGCGCCTTGCAGCTTATCGCTGGCTTGAATATTCAACGACACGCCATAGCGGCCCTCAAGTTCATTAAGGAACGCGCGCTTGCTGTTGAGAATGTAGAGCGCAACAGAGGTCGTCGTGGTGACTGTCAATGACGCGCGGCTGCCTGCCATGAGTGCATCTTCTAGCCCGCGCAGTACGGCGAGAGCCACACTTTCAGTGGCCCGAATGGTGCCGGTGCCTTGGCAATGCGGGCACTGCGTCGTCGAACCTTCGAGGACGCCGGTGCGCATCCGCTGGCGAGACATTTCGAGCAGTCCGAAATGCGAGATATGTCCGAGCTGAATACGCGCCCGGTCAAACCTGAGGGCGTCCTTGATGCGCCGTTCAACCGCCCGGTTGTTGCGCTTCTCTTCCATATCGATGAAGTCGATGACGACCAGACCGGCGAGATCGCGCAACTTGACCTGACGGGCGACTTCGTCAGCCGCTTCGAGGTTGGTGTTCAGCGCGGTCTCTTCAATCGAGAATTCTCGAGTAGACTTGCCGGAGTTAACGTCGATTGCGACCAACGCTTCCGTTTGGTTGATGACCAGATAACCGCCTGAGCGCAGCGTCACATACGGGCTGAACATGGCGTTCAACTGCCGTTCGATGCCATGCTTCGTGAACAGTGACTCATGGCCGGAATGCTTGATCACGTTCTTGGCATGCGACGGCATCAGCATTTGCATGAAGTCGTGCGCGTCTTTGTGAGCCTGATCGCCGGCTACGTAAATTTCCTCGACGTCCTTGTTGTAAAGATCGCGGATCGAACGCTTGATCAGGTCGCCTTCCTCGTAAACGAGGCTCGGCGCAGTCGATTCCAGCGTCAGTTCGCGCACGCTTTCCCAAAGGCGCAGCAAATATTCGAAGTCGCGCTTGATTTCCTGCTTGGTCCGGGCAGCGCCGGCCGTGCGGATGATCAAGCCCATGCCTTCCGGCACTTCGAGCTCGTTGGCGATAGCCTTGAGGCGCTTTCGGTCCTGCGGTTGGGTGATTTTACGGCTGATGCCGCCGCCGCGCCCGGTGTTGGGCATCAGCACGGTGTAGCGGCCAGCGAGCGAAAGATATGTCGTCAGCGCTGCACCCTTGGTGCCACGTTCTTCTTTGACGACTTGGACCAGAATGACTTGGCGGCGCTTGATAACCTCTTGGATTTTGTAGCTGCGCGGCCGGCGGCGCTGGCGCGACGGCAGTTCCTCGATGGCATCGCCCAGACCGGTCTCAGCTATCGCGTCAGACGCGACCGTTGCTCCGGCCTCCGCGCCAGTGCCGGCATCGACGCCGTCGCTGGCGGTTTCCGGAGCCGAATTTATCTCGCCTTCAGACGCCGTGGAACCGTCGCCCTGATCTTCGTCATCTGGCTCATCGGCGATATCGACGCCGTCGTCGTCATCGCTGTCATCGCTGTCATCGGCGCCAGTCGTTTCGACATCGCTATCATCAGCAGGGTTTTCGTCGTCTTCGCTGTCGTCATCGTCCGGCGAAACCTCAACATCGCTCGGGTCGCCTTCAAAGCCGCCGATGGTGACGGGCTTCTGTTGAGGCATGTCCGACGTAATTTTTTCGTCGCGCTGATCAGCGTCGAGAGCAACCGAGTAATTCGACTGATCACCTTCGCCCGAGCCTCCACCGCTTTCGATCTGATCATTCGCAGGATCGAGATCTGAGATGGTTTCCAAACCCGAAGCGTCATCGTCCGGACGCATGCCACGACCGGAAGACCCACCGCGACTGCGATTGCCGCCACCCAGCTGCTGTTGGCGCTGGCGGCGCTCGAGGCGCTCGGCGCGCGCGTCCGCTTCAGCTTCCTCGCGCGCTTCCTGCTCGGCTTCTTCGTTGAGAAGCGCCTGCCGGTCCGCGAACGGGATCTGATAGTAGTCAGGGTGAATTTCGTTGAAGGCCAGGAAGCCGTGACGGTTGCCACCGTAGTCGATAAACGCCGCTTGCAGCGACGGCTCAACGCGGGTGACTTTTGCTAGATAAATTGAGCCGCGCAGCAATTTGCGGGCGGCACTCTCATAGTCGAATTCCTCTACGCGGCCGTTGCGCAGCACCACAACCCGAGTTTCCTCGGGGTGGGTGGCATCGATAAGCATCTTGTTGTTTGCCATTGAATTTTATCCTTGGCGCGCCGGGCGTGTAGCCGCGCGGTTCCGGCCCGAAGGCGGGAAACACGGGCGGGCTGCCGCAAAAGGCGCACGCTAATGTGGGTCGTGATTGGGATGATTGGGGTTGGCAGAAGCGCCTGTCCCATCGTGCAAGCGGCGATTGGACGGCGTGCGGATGCACGGTCCTTTTCAGCGCCGGAGCAACAATAAGAGCGGTTAACTTCCATCGTGTCTAAAACCTTTGACCCGTCGTCCCATTGTCCGCATCGTGGCGGGAACGGACCGGCAAGGCCGAATTCCTTGGGTGCGGAGCTGTTCTGGGCAGAACGAACTCCGCGTGTGCCTGCCGCCCATTTGGACGGCCGGAAAAAAAATCAGGCTGCAATTCTAAGGTGGACGTCGCAGCCACGTAGTTGGGCTTGGTCAAGCCAGCGCCAAGTCGCTTCAGCCATCCGCCCAATCTCTGGGGTCGCGACAGCCCGGTCAGCTTTGACCAGCGCCTTATGCTCTCAAAAGCCCAAATCACGTGTTCGTCAGGCTAGCAAACTCTGGCTTCCACATGCGCAACATATCGCGCAAACACGAGGAGGCCGTAAACACTGCCGTTCGGAACATCGCGGATCATTTACGCAACACTACATTACGAGTTCGTTGGTCCGCAGGCAAGCATTAACGCACGGGTGAACAATGCGCAAAAAAAGCCAACATTTCCGTCCGGCGGCTTGAGTTTCGCTGCCGATAGCCAATAATGGGTTAAGACTGCTGACTTTTTCTGGGCAGCGTCGCCCAAGCAGTCTGGGCAATATGGCGAATGGGCATCGATCGGGGTGGCATAGTCCTGGAGTCTATCCGGCGAGCAAAACCAGTGTTTGCAGCAATAATTGCGCTTGGGCTGACGCAAATTGGCCCGGCTTCTGGCGACCCCAACCCGGCTTGGAATGCCGATGTTACGGCGGCATCGGTTGCGAAAAAACCAGCCGCCCCACCCCGGATCGTCACCGCTGCGGCCAATGTTGCGGCCGAATCAGTGATCGACAGCGCTATAGTTGTAGGGTCTCCAAACCAAACAGTTTTCAAACTCGGTATGACCAAGGGTGTCACCGCCGAAGTATTTACGCTCGCCGACCCGTTCCGCGTCATTATCGATTTGCCCAACGTGGCCTTCCGCTTGGCAGATGGCAGTGGGCAAAAAGCTCAGGGTCTGATCAGCGCCTTCCGGTATGGGCAATTCGCAACCGGCCAGGCGCGCGTCGTCATCGACACCACGGGTCCAGTCCGCATCACAAAGGCAGAAATGACAACCCGCCCGGGTGGCTCAGCAGGCGTCGCGTTTGAGATCGTACTTGAGACAACGACGCGCGACGCATTTGGTGGTGGCACGGGTAAAGCCGCAGCTGACCGAGAAAAAGCCGCTGAAGCGGTGTCCTCGGCAAAGGCTGCAGGGCCCGAAACCTCTGCGCTGCCCAAGCCAGCCACGTCTAAGCCAGTCATTCTTATCGATCCTGGCCATGGTGGGATCGACGGTGGGGCTGTTAGCTCGTTGAATTTGCTTGAAAAAAATATCGTACTATTGGTCGGCAAGGAATTGGAGAAGCAGCTCCGCGCGCGCGGACGCTACGACGTCAGACTGACGCGGTCGGCCGACAACTTCGTCTCCCT
This sequence comes from Hyphomicrobium sp., assembly GCA_031380225.1. Taxonomy (GTDB): domain Bacteria; phylum Pseudomonadota; class Alphaproteobacteria; order Rhizobiales; family Hyphomicrobiaceae; genus JANNFX01. Next base: position 10,710 of record JANNFX010000264.1, on the reverse strand, counting down.
CGACAAGCGTCTCAAGGCATCGCGGGACGCCAACGCGGAATTGTTTATTTCACTGCACGCCGATTCAATTTCCAACCTAATGGCGGCACGCGCCGTTCGCGGTGCGACGGTCTATACGCTGTCCGAACGGGCGTCTGACGAGCAGGCGCGGGCCATGGCGGAAAAGGAAAATGCCTCTGATCTGATCGCTGGACTTGACGCAGGAAACAACGAAAAGGACAATGACGTCAAAGGCATACTCATCGATCTCATGAAGCGTGAAACCGCCAACTTCTCAGCTGATTTCTCGAAAATTCTGGTCGGAAAATTGAAACGCAACGTGCGGCTATCCTCCGACCCGCAGCGCTCCGCGGCGTTCAAGGTCTTGAAACAAACAGGCGCCCCGTCGGTTTTAGTCGAACTCGGTTATATGAGCCAAGACGAAGATCAGAGGTTAATGTCATCGCCGGAATGGCAACGTGGTGCGGCTATGTCAATCGCCGACGCTGTCGACGCGTTTTTCGCTAAGCGCAATGGCGCCGCGGTGGCGAAACAATAGGCTCGCCAGCGGCATAAGCGTGGCCGTTGCGACACAGCGTCTTCGTCCGGTAAAATCTGCTGGACAAGATTAATCAAACACGAACCGCTCAGCTTTAGATCATGGCAGAAGTGTTATTCGCGGTGCGTTGCCTGCTGCGAATGGAACAAATGCTTCGCGACGACGTATTGCCACAATCCCTGCTACTCTGCGGCAGTCTAAAGGGCGCTTGCCGCAGCGCAGCAAATCCTGCGGTTCAAGCCGCGAAGTTCCGGATTATTCAACGACATGCGAGTACCGACCCTGCCACCACCCGGGCCTAAGAAGCTGCAGCGCAAACGGCGCAAGAGCTTCCTATTAGGCTCGCTTGGATTCTGGTTCTCGGGCGTGTTCGTGGTCTTCACGGTTGCTTCGGCAGTTGCCGGCATCATCGTATGGCGAGCTTCGAAAGATTTACCCGACTACAACATCCTGTCGAAGTATGAGCCGCCAGTGATGACCCGCATGCACGCGCATGACGGATCGCTGATTGCCGAGTACGCCCGTGAACGGCGCATCTTCATCCCTATCAACACCGTGCCGAAGGGTGTCATCGCAGCGTTTCTGTCGGCCGAAGATCGCCGCTTCTATAGTCACGGCGGCATTGACATGATCGGGCTCGCGCGTGCCGGAACGGTGTACATACAAAAATTGATCACCCATCGCGGCAGCGTGCAAGGCGCCTCGACCATCACGCAGCAGGTCGCAAAGAACTTCCTGCTGACGAGCGACCGCACGTTCGAACGTAAGATCAAAGAAGCGATCCTATCGCTGCGCATAGAGAATGCCTACTCGAAGGACAAAATCCTCGAACTCTATCTCAATGAAATTTACCTCGGCATGGGCGCGCATGGAATTGCCGCAGCCTCTCTCAATTACTTCAACAAAGAGCTGAAGGACTTGACGATTGAGGAGGCGGCATATCTTGCCGTCCTGCCCAAGGCGCCGAACAACTACAATCCGTTCAAGAACACTGCGAAAGCGACTGAGCGGCGCAACTGGATCATCGGCCAAATGGCCGAGAACGGCTACATCACGGCCAAGGAAGCCGATGAGGCTAAGAAGAAACCTCTGACAGTCAACATCCGCCAGACGACCACACAGGACTTCGCTGCTGATTATTTTGCCGAAGAAGTGCGGCGCTCTATCCAGTCCGAATTTGGCGAAGAGAAGCTTTATTCCGGCGGGCTTTCGGTTCGCACCACTCTTGATCCGAAATTACAGCAATTGGCCCGCCGCGCGCTCGTCAATGGTCTGGTAAAATTTGATCGTGAACAGGGCTGGCGCGGGCCGGTTTCAAAAATCGATATTGCCGGCGACTGGGGTGTGCCGCTCGGCGCCATCGATTCTCCGATCGACATTCAGCCTTGGCGGCTTGGCGTCGTGTTGTCAGTTGAGAAAACTAAAGCCGTTGTTGGCCTAAAGCCGCAGCGACAGCAGGACAGCAACCTGACCAAAGAGCGCGAAGCAGCTGAAATTACGCTCGATGAAGTCAAATGGGCTAAGTCACCGCCAAAGAAACAGACACCAACCGCCGTGCCGGACGTGCTCGCGCCCGGTGACGTGATTTACGTGTCGCCGAAAGACCCAGCTAACATCACCGGCCCTTGGTCATTGATGCAAATCCCCGAAGTCGGCGGTGGTATGATTGCGATGGACCCGCATACCGGCCGCGTGCTGGCGATTGCCGGTGGCTTCTCGTTCGCAATGAGCCAATTCGATCGCGCCATTCAGGCCAAGCGCCAGCCGGGCTCGTCGTTCAAGCCGATCGTCTACGCAGCTGCAATCGACAACGGTTATAAACCGACGTCGATTGTGCTGGACGCGCCGATTGAAATTGAAGCGGGACCCGGTCAGGAAATTTGGAAGCCTGAGAACTACGAAAAAGACAAATCACTCGGACCGGCAACACTGCGCACGGGTCTTGAGAAATCTCGCAATCAAATGACCGTGCGTCTCGCTCAAGATATGGGCATGCCGTTAATCACGGAGTATTCGAAGCGCTTCGGCGTCTACGACGACTTGCTCCCCGTCCTTGCCATGTCGCTTGGGTCCGGCGAAACCACGTTGCTGCGCATGGCAACAGCCTATTGCGCGATTGCCAACGGCGGCAAGAGTGTGCGCGCCACCCTGATCGACCGAATTCAAGACCGTTGGGGCAAATCGATTTGGCGTCACGACGCTCGCGTTTGCGAAAACTGTTCGTCGCCAAAATGGGCCAACCAACAAGAACCCGAAATTCCTGACGATCGCAAACAGATCATCGATCCCCACACGGCTTACCAGATGACGTCCATGATGGAAGGCGTCGTGCAGCGCGGAACTGCGACCTCTTTGAAGTCATTGAATCGTCCGATCGCTGGCAAGACCGGCACCACCAATGATGAAAAAGACACCTGGTTCATTGGCTTCACGCCCGACATGGTGGTTGGCGTGTTCATGGGCTACGACACCCCGCGGCCGATGGGCAAAGGCAATACCGGCGGCCATGTTGCGGCCCCGGTCTTTGGCGACTTCATCTCCATGACACTTGGCAACTCGCCAGCCGTTCCATTCCGAAGCCCGCCAGGCATCAAGTTGGTGCAAGTCAACAAACGCACCGGACTGCGCGCCAGCCCGGGCGATCCAGACGCGATTACCGAAGCCTTCAAGCCCAACGAAGAGCCGGACGATCCGTATTCCGTGATCGGTTTTGCAGAAGCCAGCGCTGCTGCAGCCGCTGGTTCGGCAGGCACAGCGCCAGGCGCCGCGCCGCAGAATGATGCCTGGCAACCGCCGCAAGCACCGGCCGCAGGCCGCAATGGCATCGGCAACGGTTTGTGGTAGAGCCGCAAATCTAGTAAGAGCCCGGCACCACTCAAAGCCACGCCGAGCATCCGCGGGCACCGGCTGACATATATTGGAGATAACAGATGCGCGCAGAATCTCAGAAACTAGTCGATAGCATTCAAGACGCGCTTGGCCTGCTCCGGAGGTATCTTTGACCCGGACGCATCCGAGGCCAAACTCGCCGAATTAAACAACCGCGCTGAAGATCCAACGCTGTGGAACAAACCAGCCGAAGCGCAGAAGGTCATGCGCCAGCGCCAGCAGCTTGAGCGCGTGCTGACCAACTTCCGCCGCATGGAGCGCGAGCTCGACGACAACCTCACGCTCATTGAAATGGGTGAAGCCGAGGGCGACGAGGCCTCCATCGCTGAAGGCGAAGCATTGCTCGGAAATCTCGACGCTGAAGTCCGGAAAAAGAGTATCGAAGCACTGCTGTCGGGTGAAGCCGACGGCATGAATACGTATCTGGAAGTCCACTCCGGCGCCGGTGGCACTGAAAGCCAAGACTGGGCTCAGATGCTATTCCGCATGTATTTGCGGTGGGCAGAGCGCCGCGGCTTCCGCGTCAAGTTGATCGACGAGAGCCCAGGTGAAGTCGCTGGCATCAACTCTGCGACGCTGGAAATCGAAGGCGAGAATGCCTACGGCTGGCTAAAAACTGAAGCTGGCGTGCACCGCTTGGTCCGCATCTCGCCTTACGATTCAAACGCGCGCCGTCACACCAGCTTTGCCTCGGTCAAGGTCTATCCGGTTATCGACGATACGATTGAAATTGAAATCAATCCGTCTGACGTCGAAATTTCATTTGCACGCTCGTCGGGTGCTGGTGGGCAGTCAGTCAACCGGACCGAATCCGCCGTACGTATGTTCCACAAGCCGAGTGGCATCATGATTTTCGCGCAGGAACAGCGCTCACAGCACCAGAATAAGGACATTGCGTTCAAGCGGCTTAAGGCCCGTCTCTACGAAATGGAACTTAAGAAGCGTGAAGAAAAAGCCAACGCCGATCAGGCCGCGAAGACCGATATCGGTTGGGGCCACCAAATACGCTCGTACGTGTTGCAGCCGTATCAGCTGGTGAAGGACTTGCGCACTGGTCACCAAAGCACCGCACCTGACGATGTGCTCGACGGCGACATAGATGAGTTCATCGAAGCCACGCTGTCAGCCCGCATCAAAGGCGGCGGGGAAGCAGCGGTTGAGGACTTGGACTAGAGTCTATCCGGGGCGTTGAAACCCCGGTCGTGGCGTTATCACCGGTCTTGGAACGCTTTGGCGATCTGGTCGGTCAACGGCTTGACCAGATACGATAGCGCAGTCCGGGTTTCTGTGGCGATTTGAACGTCAACCGGCATGCCCGGCAACAGCTTCTTGTCAGTGCCGAGTTTTGCAAGTTCGCTTGGCGAAATCACCAGACGCGTCATGTAATAGGATTCCTGCGTCTGCTTGTCTTCGATGCGATCAGACGAGACGCTGACGAGTTCCGCTTCGATTTCAGGCGTTGTCCTGTTGTTGAAAGCAGAGAAGCGCAACAGCGCAACTTTCTTGCCCTGAATGCGTTCGATATCTTGCGGCGAAATCTTGGCATCGATTACCAGCCGGTCATTTTCCGGCACGATCAGCATGATCTGCTCACCGGGATTGACGACGCCACCAACGGTGTGAACCGTTAACTGGTGCACCAGGCCAGACTGAGGTGCGATGATATCAACGCGTTTCAATTGATCTTCGGCGGCGATGCGCTTCTGGATCAGCTCAGATTCCTTGGCCTGGTTATCGCGCATCTCTTTTAGCAGTTCTGCACGAAAATCCTGATCAACGCGCATGATCTGCGTGTCGGTTTCGGTAATCTTGCCCTTGGTTTCGGCAACCGAGGAAATCAAAGCACCACGCTCGCCGAGCAATCTGGCACGCTCGCGGCGCATGCTGACCATTTTCGAGGTCGTTACCAGCTGCTTGGCTTCAAGCCCTTCAAGGCTCTGGAGTTCTTCTGCGATAAGTTCGATCTCGCGGCTCTTGGCCTCGCTCTGCACCTGAAGACCTTTGATCTGCTCCTCGTACTGCTTCTTCCGCTCGTTCAACTGCGATTTTTGCGACTCGCGGCTTTCGGCTCGGCTCTTGAACAACGTACGCTCGCCGTTCAGAATTTTTTCAACCGTTTTATCCTTTTCCCGGCCAGCGAAATGCTCGGGCACCGGCACACTATTAAGGCCGTCGCGCTCTGCTTCATAGCGCGTGGCGCGGACAGCGGTCTCATCAAGTTGCTTCTTGATCAGTTCGAGATTGGCGCCGGTCACGGTTTCGTCGAGGCGCATTAGGAGTTCGCCGGCCTTGACCGAGTCGCCATTCTTGACTCTGATCTCACCGACGATGCCGCCGGCTTGATGTTGAACTTTTTTGACATTGGATTCGACCACAACAGTGCCGCTGCCGAGCACCGCGCCGCCGATTTCAGTGATCGCAGCCCAAACGCCAGCGCCGCCGATCATCACAAACGAAACCACCATACCGGCAAGCAAGTAGCCGCGTGTGTTGGCGAACTTCGGAATCCGGGCCGGAGAATTATTGGTCATGATACAGGGTTCCCTGCTGGACGTTCACCGATGACCTTGAGAGCCGGACCGGTGCTTGGAGCGACACCTGCGGGTGCGCCACCGTTTTGTAACTGAGCTTGCTGAGCCTGTTGTGATTGTGGAGATTGTGGAACCGAGGTTGGCGCCAACATCTTGCGGAGAACTTCATCTTTCGGGCCAAATGCCTGCACCTGGCCGCCGGCCATAGCGAGCACTTTGTCGATCCCCGCCAAAGCTGATGGGCGGTGGGCGATAACAATGACGATGCCGCCTCGAGCTCTAACCGAGCGGATCGCAGCCGTCAGCGCATTGTCGCCAGCGGCGTCAAGGTTGGAATTCGGCTCATCCAAGATGACAAGGAACGGGTTGCCATAGAGTGCACGCGCGAGGGCCACCCGCTGGCGCTGGCCGCCAGATAGTGACTGGCCGCTTTCGCCAATCTCGGTCTGATAGCCATTTGGCAAGCTGGTGATCATGTCATGCACGCCAGCGGCTTTAGCTGCCGCCACGATATCTTCGCTAGTCGCATCAGGCTCAAATCGAGCGATGTTTTCCGATACCGAGCCTTCAAACAATTCGATGGCTTGCGGCAGGTAGCCAATGTGCTTACCGAGCTTTTCAGGTGCCCATTGGTCAAGTGCGGCGCCATCAAGACGGACGCTGCCGCCCATGCGTGCTGGCAACCAGACGCCAACTAACGCTCGCGCCAACGATGACTTTCCGCAAGCGCTCGGACCAATGATGCCGAGGCCATCGCCAGCCTCAAGGGCAAAGGTGACGTTTTGGACGACAGGACGTGTTCCGCCGGGTGGCACAACGGTGAGGCTCGAAACCGTAAGAAGTTTGGCCGGAGCTGGCAGCTCGACGACATCGGACTCGTCCTGCTCAACGGCCTTGAAAATTTCGATCAGGCGGCGATAGCTCTGGCGCGCCGAGACAAACCCCCTGTAGTGCGCAATTGCGGTTTCAATCGGCGCCAAAGACCGGGACATGGTGATTGACGCAGCAATGATGGTGCCAGGTGAAACCTCACCCTCAATGACCAGATAGGCTCCGAGACCGAGAATCCCGGACTGCAGCAGCATGCGCATGACTTTGGAAATCGAACCGATACCACCGGCCGCGTCAGAGGCCTGAAGTTGATCCTGCAAGTGGCGATTGTTCAGCTCTTCCCAACGCGCTTGCATTTGCGGACCTAAGCCCATGGCGCGCACAACCTCGGCGTTGCGCCGTGTGGCTTCGCCGAACACGAGGCGCTCTGATCCGCTTTTTGATGCGGCCTTCATAGGGCCGGCGGTGCGCATATCGGTCAGCAGCGTGAGGCAAACCAGCACCATCGCGCCGCAGAACGAGAACAGACCGAGAGCTGGATGGAGCAAGAAAACAACGCCGAGATAGATCGGCACCCACGGCAAATCGAAAAAAGCGGTCGGTCCCATTCCCGACAGAAAACCGCGGATTTGATCGAGATCGCGAACCGGCTGTAATCCATCGCTACCCTGGCGGACGCGGAGCGGCAAATACTGGATGGCTGAGAAAACTTTATCGCGCAGTTCAGCATCGATGCGCACACCAACGCGGCTCATCAAGCGCACGCGGATAAAGTCGAGGATGCCGTTGGCAGCATAGAGGAACGCCATCAACACCGACAAGCCGATCAATGTTGCGACGCTGCGCGAAGGCAGCACGCGGTCATAGACCTGCAGCATGTAGAAAGAGCCGGTCAGAGCCAGCAAGTTAATGACGCCGGAAAAAACTCCGACGCCAATAAATATTCCGCGGCAGCGCTTGACCGCCTCTTCGACGGGACCTGATTTGGAACGAAGCTTTTGCGCCGTTGGTTTATTCATTTCACTCTCGCCCGCAGAGCCCGCCGGGGCCCGGCTAATAATTTCCCGGTCTTAGCATAAGTCGGTAAACGCTCGACATCGTTACCATATGGTTCAGACATTAATATTCGGCTGTTACGGGGGAAACAGGGCAGAAAGCAGCTTCAATACAAATTAAGACGACGGCGGAGGGCCGGCCTCCAGGCGGCCGACGGTGATCTTGCCGTCAGCCCCGCGGGCACGCATTTTGGCGAGCTTACCGGCGAAGGCCGTTTTCATGAGTTGTTGCAGCAGTCCACCTACGATTTTCGGATCGCCGATCGCCATGACCACCCAGGGATTGTCTCCTGAACGCCATTCGCCGGGCGCCAAACGCACGGGCGCATCGGGATTTGTCGACAATTTCTGGTCGATTTCGGCCGAAACGAAGGCCCACAGCACTGCGCCAACGGGCATGACAGCGCCAGTTTCCTTAGATTGCGCCTCTGCAACTGCAAATTGGCCTGTCATGATTGCAGGTGCGACCATCCATTCCAAATCCTGTAGCGTGATCGATTTGTCGGCCGGCGACCGCATTAATAGCGTGACAATCTCACCGAACGAGGCCGCGACGTGTTTGGCCATCGCCGCCCGCCGTTTGGCTTCCTCAGGTGAAAGGAGCTGTTTTTGTTCGATTGTACTGGCTGGAGCCGCGATTTCGGCTGAAGCTTGCGGCGGGGCGGCGTCCTCTACGGGGGCCGGCTTCTTGCCAAAAAACATCGATATCTCCAAACTTTGCAACTGATGATACTTGTGCGGCGGGCAACTAACCCCTACCGCTGAAAAACGTTGACAGATTAAACATAACCCCCGTCCGATGACCATGGCCAGAACTTCAATAAAGATTGCGCGTGTTGGTGAATGTGAGGCGCTTGAAAGCGCATCCAGCACGGTGCTGCGAACACCGATCTTTAGGCCGCTCCATGTCTGACGCTATGACTTTGCAAGGTTTTTTGGATCGCTGGGCAGGGGACCAACCGCACCGCCTCAGCGTTGCCACCACCATTCTCCAACTCGCTGCGGCGACAATCGAAATCGCTGAACTCGTCCGGCGTGGCGATATCGAAGGACCACTCGGCGGCGTCACCGGCAAACAAAGCGGCGCCGACCCGCAAAAACTGGTCGACGTCCTGGCCAACGATATTGTCATCGCGGCCATCCGCAAGGCTCCAGTCGCTTGGCTGGCTTCGGAAGAGATCGAGGACGCTGTGGCCATCACACCAGGCGCTCCACTCGCGGTTGCGATCGACCCGATCGATGGCTCATCCAACATCGACGCCAATCTATCGGTCGGCACGATTTTTACGGTGCTGCCAGCGAAGACCTCCGCCGAGGACACTTTCCAACAGCCCGGCACTAAGCAATGCGCCGCCGGGTTTACAGTCTACGGCCCCTATACGTCACTAGTGTTAACGGCTGGCGACGGCACCCACGTCTTCATGCTGGATACCAAACGCGGCTCCTATATCCACACCAACGGGCCTGTCAAAATCCCGATCGCAACCCGGGAGTACGCGATCAACGCATCGAACTACCGGCATTGGGATGACCCGGTTCGAACCTACATTGATGATTGTTTGCGAGGGCGCGAAGGTCCGCGTGGCAAAGACTTCAACATGCGTTGGACGGCATCCCCGGTCGCGGACCTTTATCGCGTGGTGTCCAGGGGCGGCATTTTTCTCTATCCTGGCGACCTACGTGACGGCTACGGTTTGGGGCGGCTGCGCCTTGTTTACGAAGCCAATCCATTTGCCATGATTATGGAACAGGCCGACGCAGCAGCCAGCACCGGTTATCAACGCATTCTGGATATTGTGCCGTCGGGCGTGCATCAGCGCGTCCCGATCGTGGTTGGCTCAAAGTCGGAAGTCGACTACGTGGTTCGCCTGCACAAGGAACCGCATAGCCTCGGCGAGCGCTCACCGCTATTTGGCAAACGTGGCCTATTCCGAAACTGAAGTTTAGCAGCCAAATGCAATGTTAAGTGTTGGGGTATCGTCACAATATGTCTGCAAAGCATCCAATAATTTCAGTCACTGGCTCGTCGGGCGCTGGCACCACGTCGGTCCGGCGGACGTTTGAGCAGATTTTCCGGCGCGAGAATATCAACGCCGCATACATCGAGGGTGATGCCTTCCACCGCCATGACCGCGATCAAATGCAGGCGGCAATCACCGTGGCCGCAACCAAAGGCAACATGCATTTGAGCCACTTCGGCGAAGAGGCGAACCTGCTTAACGACCTTGAGAAGGCATTCCGGAATTACGGTGAACTTGGCACGGCACGGGCGCGCCATTATGTGCACGACGAACGCGAAAGCGCGCTTTACAAAGCACCGCCCGGCACATTCACGCCCTGGTTTGACATCGAGCGCGGCACGGATTTGATGTTTTATGAGGGCTTGCACGGCGCGGCCATCACCGAAAAGGTCAACATCGCCAAATACGCTGATCTCAGAATAGGCGTGGTGCCGGTTATCAACCTCGAATGGATTCAAAAACTCCATCGCGACAACGAGGTGCGCGGCTACTCGACCGAGGCTGTCACCGATGTCATCCTACGCCGGATGCCGGACTACATCAAATACATCTGCCCGCAGTTCAACGAAACGGACATCAATTTCCAGCGCATTCCGACCGTCGACACTTCCAATCCATTTGTTGCGCGCTGGATCCCGACGCCCGATGAATCGATGGTCGTGATCCGCTTCAAGTCTCCACGTGGCATCGACTTCCCGTATCTGTTGTCGATGATCCACGACAGTTTCATGTCGCGCGCCAACTCGATCGTTATCCCGGGCGGCATGCTCGACATCGCCATGCAGCTCATTTTGACGCCGATGATCTTGCAATTGATCGAACGTAAACGCCGGACGTTTTTTTGA
>JANNFX010000252.1:0-12218 GCA_031380225.1 Hyphomicrobium sp. | reverse complement strand
CAAGCAAGATTAGAGCCGGTGAGAACAACGAGGTCAGCGAGTTCAAGGTCCTCGTAGTTTCCAGGCACCGTATCTGAGCCAAATGCGCGCTTATGGCCAGCGACCGACGATGCCATGCACAGTCGCGAGTTGGTATCGATGTTGGCTGAGCCGATGAACCCCTTCATCAACTTGTTGGCGACGTAATAGTCCTCGGTCAGGATTTGGCCTGAAACATAAAATGCAACTGAGTCTCGGCCGTGTTCCGCAATCGTCTCGCGAAATTTGGTGGCAACGAAATCGAGGGCTGCATCCCAACTTGTTCGCTCGCTGTGAATGAGCGGATGCAGTAGGCGGTCGTCGAGCGACAGAGTTTCGCCTAAGGCCGAGCCCTTCGAGCACAGGCGGCCGAAATTGGCCGGATGATCAGGGTCGCCCACGATCTGTGCCGATCCGTCAGCGCGAGCTGCCGCCAGTACGCCGCATCCCACGCCGCAATAGGGGCAGGTCGTGCGAGTTGCTGAGGGCGGCTTGTCACGCTGCATTGCGCTCTTTCACGGCTGTAAAATCGAGGAGAAGCCTTCCGTTCTCGATGCGCAACGGAATTGTGTTGACTGCGCCCGCGTCGGCACCCTGGGCTTCGCCCGACTTGAGGCTGATCACCCAATTGTGCAGCGGGCAGGTGACAGAAGTGCCATGCACGATGCCCTGCGAGAGTGGGCCGCCCTTGTGGGGGCAGCGGTCTTCGAGGGCAAAGGCTTGGTTTTCAGCGGTGCGAAAAACAGCCACGCATCCTTGAGCGGTTTTGACGACGCGGGCGCCGCGAACCGGAATGTCGGCCAGGGCTCCAACGTCAACCCAGGCTTGTTCCTGCATGGTCATTCTGCTGCCTCTCTGAGATTGAAATCAGCCAGGGCTGCAAACTCGTGCGCGTCCTTACCGTTCACGCGCTCTTCCCAAGGATCGGATTGTGCGAATTTCTGCGAGAACACAAATCGGCCGTAGAGCGCGCGCCGGCGTTCGACATCGTCCATGATCTGCTTTCGAATGGTTTCGAGGCCAACGCGCTTGGCCCATTTGTAGATGCGCTCGAGATAGCGGCCCTGCTCGCGGTAAAGCTGGACCAATGCGGCAATCACCTCGATCGCTTCATCTTCGCTATCGGCGTGGCCAAGAACTTCCGTGCCCTTGATGTCGAGACCCGCGGCTCCGGCGAAGTGAATGTCGTAACCGCTATCGACACAGATCACGCCGACGTCCTTACAGGTCGCCTCCGAACAATTGCGCGGGCAGCCCGACACCGCCATTTTGACTTTGGCCGGTGTCCACGAGCCCCACATGAATTTTTCGATCTTGATACCGAGGCCGGTTGAGTCCTGCGTCCCGAAGCGGCACCAGTCGGTGCCGACACAGGTCTTCACAGTGCGCAAACCCTTGGCGTAGGCGTGGCCAGATACCATGCCGGCCTTGTTGAGATCGGCCCAGACCGCGGGAAGATCTTCCTTCTTGACGCCCAGCATATCGACGCGCTGGCCGCCGGTGACCTTAACCGCCGGGATTTTGAATTTATCGACAACGTCGGCGATGGCGCGCAGTTCATTGGCGCTGGTCATGCCGCCCCACATTCGCGGAACGACGGAATAAGTGCCATCTTTCTGAATGTTGGCGTGGACGCGCTCGTTGATGAAACGCGACTGGCTGTCATCGTCGTATGCTCCCGGCCACGTGGCGAGCAGGTAGTAGTTGAGCGCCGGGCGGCACTTGGCACAGCCACACGATGTTTTCCATTCGAGCCCCTGCATGAGATCGGGAATGGTCATGAGTTCTTTGGCGATGATCAGGCGGCGGACATCGTCATGACCGAGCGGCGTGCACGCGCACATCGGTGCCACGGCGGCGGGGTTATAGCCTTCGCCGAGCGTGACTTTCATCAGCTGTTCAACGAGACCGGTGCATGAGCCACAGCTTGCCGAGGCTTTTGTGTGGGCGCGCACGTCGTCGAGTGTCTTGAGGTTTTGGCCGGTGATGGCGCCGGTAATTTTACCCTTGCAAACACCGTTGCAGCCGCAGATTTCTGCGTCATCGGGCAATGCTGCAACGGCCGCCATAGGGTCCAGGGATGCGCCTCCGGCAAAGCTCGGGCCGAAGATCAATGTTTCGCGCATCTCAGCTATATCGACGCCGCGCTTCAACAGATCGAAGAACCAGGCGCTGTCGGCGGTATCGCCATAGAATACCGCACCGACGAGTTTATTCTCAGCAAGGACGAGGCGTTTGTAGATGCCGCGGCTGGCATCGCGTAGAACGATCTCCTCGCGGTCCTTGCCCTCGCCAAAGTCGCCGGCCGAAAAGAGATTGATGCCGGTGACCTTGAGTTTCGTGGCGGTTGCGCTCGGCGTGAACGTCGCGGCGGCGTCGCCCGCGAGCTGGCCAGCAACGACATTGGCCATTTCGTAGAGCGGCGCCACCAGACCGTAGCATTCGCCATGGGCTTCGGCGCATTCGCCAAGAGCGAAGATTTCGGCGTCACTCGTGCGCATCGACGCGTCAACCACAATGCCACGCTTGACCGCGAGGCCAGCGTCCTTGGCGAGCGCTGAATTGGGCCGGATGCCAACAGCCATGACGACGAGGCTTGCTGGCAATTCCGTGCCGTCTTCGAGGACGACACCCTCGACCTTGGTTTCGCCGAGGATGGCCTTGGTATTAGCTTTGGTGATGACCTTGATGCCGCGCGCTTCAACGGCACGTTGCAGCAGGTGCCCAGCTGTGGTGTCGAGCTGGCGCTCCATCAGTGTCGGCAAGAGATGCAGGACCGTGACGTCCATGCCCTGGTCGCTGAGACCTGCCGCTGCCTCTAGCCCCAACAGACCGCCGCCGATGACAACGGCACGCCCGCGCGACTTGGCGGCGAGTAACATGGCTTGCACGTCGTCGAGATCGCGATAGGTCAGCACGCCAGCCAGGGTACTGCCAGGCACGGGGATGACGATCGGTACCGAGCCGGTCGCGATGATGAGCTTGTCGTAGGCGGCCGTCACACCGCCGGACGACGTCACGGTTTTGGCAGCGCGATCAATAGCCGTGATCTTGTGGCCCTTATAGAGCGTGACGCCGTGCTTCACGTACCAGCCATCGCCATGAATGATGATCTGCTCGAACGACTTCTCGCCGGACAACAGCGGCGACAGCATGATGCGGTCGTAGTTGACGCGGGGTTCGGCATTGAAAATCGTGATGGCGTAGCGGCCAGGCGCGGCTTCGAGCAGCTTTTCCAACGCCCGCCCCGGCGCCATGCCATTACCGATAACGACCAGGTTTTCGCGCATGTCTCCCCCAAGTATGCAGCAATAGGGTTGCGCTGCACCAAAAGGGCTCATAGCAACGCGCGTGCCATCATTAATCTTTCGACCGCTGCCTGAGGTAACTTATTGTGTTTGCTTACATTATGGACCTGTTGCCGCTCGCATGCGTAGCCGCACTTAATTGATGCGTTGCACAAAATGGCGGCTTCTGCTTCCTGAGCTGCCTAAATAACAGTCTTTCTTAGTTTATGCCTAAACTGTAGTCATTCGTATTTTATAACTCAAATACAATGAGTTATTGGCCACCTGCCGGCAATCTTGCTGTCATTGACGGATTGGCACGTCCCTTGCCAGTTGGTCCCTATCGAACGGCGATTTAGGGGGACTTAATGGCGGACGAAAGCAAAGCCGGGGGCATCAAACTCTTCAGCTCCGAACCAAAAATCAAGGTGCTGCATTTCACGTGGCTGGCGTTCTTCGTCAGCTTTTTGGTTTGGTTCAATCACGCGCCGCTAATGGCCGCGATCCGCACCACGTTCGGGCTGACCGATCAGCAAGTCTCCGCACTTCTCATCCTCAACGTAGCTTTGACCATCCCGGCCCGCATTCTGGTCGGCATGCTGGTCGACAGGGTTGGGCCTCGGCTCATGTATTCGGGCCTGCTCGCCATCTCAGGCGTGCTGTGTCTCATCTTCGCATTTGCTGAAAGCTTCACAACACTCGCGATAACGCGGTTCTTACTGGGCTTCGTCGGCGCCGGCTTCGTCGTCGGCATTCGCATGGTCGCCGAATGGTTCCCAGCCAAAGAAACCGGTGTGGCGCAAGGTGTCTATGCTGGATTTGGCAATTTCGGATCGGCGGCAGCGGCAGTTACACTGCCAACACTCGCGCTCTATTTCGGCGGCGATGAGGGCTGGCGCTGGTCAATCGCCACCACCGGTGTCATCGCGCTCGTCTATTCCGTGATCTACTTCCTCGCAGTGAGCGACACGCCGAAAGGCTCGACCTATTTTAGCCCCAAGAAGACGGGCTCCATGGAAGTCACAAGTAAGGGCGACTTCGTTTTGTATGTGATCATGCAAGCGCCGTTGTTTTTGGCGCTCGCGGTGCTGGCCTGGAAGCTTGGTCCGTCAAACCTCAAGATGCTGTCGCCTGAATTGACGGGCCTAGCCTACGCCTTACTCGCCGCGCTCTATCTGCACGGCATCTACGACACCTACCGCATTAACAAGCCGATCTTCTCGGAGCCGGTGCCGGAAATCCACCGCTACAAGTTCCGCCAAGTCGCAGCCTTGAACCTCGCATACTTCGCGACTTTTGGTTCTGAGCTGGCTGTGGTTTCAATCCTGCCGTTGTTTTTCAAAGATCAGTTTGGCCTGTCGCTGACGGCCGCTGGCTTTCTCGGCGCAAGCTTCGGTATGACGACGTTCTTCGCGCGCCCGCTTGGTGGACTATTGAGCGACCGCTTCGGCCGCAAGACAGTTCTCGTCTGGTGCCTCGCTGGGACGGCGGCTGGCTATTTGGCGATGAGCCAGATGACCCCCGGCCTCGGTCTCGTGTTCGCCGTCGTCTCGACATTCATCTGCTCGTTGTTCGTCAATGCCGGCAACGGCGCGGTCTACGCCATGCTGCCAATGATCAAGCGCCGCCTCACAGGTCAGATCGCCGGCATCGTCGGTGCCTACGGTAATGTCGGCGGCGTGATCTTCTTGACCGCCTATTCGTTCCTGTCTGCTCAGACGTTTTTCATGCTGGCAGGCTTCACAGGAATCATTGCATTGATCGCCGTCATGTTCCTAATCGATGAACCCAAAGGACAAATCGCGGAAATCATGCCAGATGGATCGGTTGCAATGATCGATGTGACGTGACGAGTCGTGACGAGACGAGACGCCTAAAACTTGGCCGTTTGCGCCGGACTTCACCACCAGAGTTTGCGCAAACGCATTTCAACGTGCCTGGCAATCGTGCACCTGTGATGTTCACGCCACCTGCTTCGGCGAAGCTCTAATTGCGTAATAATTTGCGTCGACTCCGAGGTGGTCACCGGCACACATGAAATACGACGATGGCTGTTCTGACGACTGGTCGCTGCATCATGCTACACGGGGGACTTTCTAAATGTCTAACACGTTCGTCAAAATCAGCAGCGCCTCTGCGTTCATCAGCGCGCTGTTTCTGATCAGCCCCGTACTCGCGGCCGATCTCGGCGGCAATTGCTGCGCTGATCTTGAAGAGCGCATCGCCGAACTCGAAGCCACCACAGCGCGCAAAGGCAATCGCATAGTCTCTTTGACGGTATCGGGTTACGTCGCTCAGGAAATCTCGTTCTGGGATGATGGCGGCGAAACCAACGCCTACGTCCATGGCCTTGGACCGACACAAGCGTCACATGTGAAATTCAGCGGCCAGGCGCAAATTTCTCCTGGCTGGACGGCAGGCTATCTGATGCGCATCCAGTCGCTGCATGACAATCCGTTCGGACGCGACGCCGCGACCGGTAATGCCATCAACCAGGCCGGTAGCAATTTCGACCAAGGCCTCAATGTGCAAATGTCGTATTGGTACCTGCAAAGCAAAGACCTCGGCAAGCTTAGCGTCGGCCGTCAAGCAATGGCGGCCAAGAGCGCGGCCATGTTCACAGATCAATCGGGTACGCAAATCTTCGACAACTACACATTCCTGAGCGGCTTTCCGCAGTTCAACCTGCGCGACAGCACGACCGGCGCGCTGGCGCCGGTGACCTGGGGCAATCTCGCCTTTTGCCATGCGCAAGGGGTGGGGCTCGGTGGAGATTGCAACGGCATCGTTATGAACGGCGTCCGCTATGACACGCCAGTCCTCGGCGGCTTCTCGGCATCAGCCAGTTTCGCGGCGGATGACGTCTACGAACTGGCCGGACGCTACATTGGCGAGTTGGCGGGCTTCAAACTTGTGCTCGGTATTGGCTACTCTGAACATACCGATGAAGGCATCACAGGCCCGTCCGTGTCGCTCGACAAGGACTCGACCAACATTCAGGCTGGCGGCTACCTCCAACATCTCACAACCGGCCTATTCGCGCACGCCGCCTACGGCCACGAAGACAACCACGGCACTTTACTTAAGAATGGCAAGACGGCGCTCGACAGCGATCACTGGTACGTGAAAGCAGGCATCCGGCAGAAATGGAACCCGCTTGGCATGACCGTCATCTACGGCGACTATGCCGAATACGTCGACCAACTAGGACCCGCTGCACTCGGCGCCGGCGCGAACAGCAGTACTTTGCAGCGCCTTGGTGGCGGGTTCGCGCAAGAGATTGATGCGGCGGCGATGACGGTTTACCTCAAGTATCAGCATCTCAGCGCCGAAGTTGACGGCGCGCCTACGCTGGCCAATTTGGAAAACATCGACTTTATCAGTGCTGGAGCGCTGATCACCTTCTGAGAGTAGTCATTCCGCTTGCAACCATTGAACGGACAGCCGTCAGTCACAGTCGGACAATATTCACAAGCGGGACGCAAAGCCCGCAACGATGACTCATACGGCGTGCTTATCCCACAAGGGCCCCAGCTCGAAATGAAGGGCATCGCCATGGCCATCGCCGATGGCATGTCGTCGAGTGAAGGTGCCAAGACTGCGAGCGAAACCTGCGTCAAGAATTTCCTCGAAGACTATTACGCAACGCCTGAATCCTGGACTGTAAAAAAATCAGTTGCAGTTGTGCTGAAGGCCTTGAACAACTGGCTATATGCTCAGGGCCAAGCCGTGCATCAGTCCGATCAAGGGATGGTGTCGACGTTTTCCGGTCTCGTGCTTAAATCTGGCATGGCGCATGTGTTTCATGCTGGCGACTCGCGTATCTCACTTTTGCGCAACGGCGCGCTAGAGCCTTTGACCCGCGATCACAAGACCCGCATTGGCAGGTCTGGGGAGTATCTCTGCCGTGCCATCGGCATCAATCCCAATCTTGAAATCGACTACAAGGCCGAAGCTCTGGAACGCGGCGACATTCTACTCTTCACCACCGACGGCGTACACGAGCACATTTCTACCGCGGCGATAGTTGCCATCATTGGGCGGATCCCGATCGATCTCCAGAGCGCGGCGACGGACATCGTCGAGAGCGCGCACGCGAGTGGCAGCACAGACAACCTCACGTGTCAGATCATCCGTGTCGAAGATCCAGGCCGCCTCGACGCGCCGGGGCACGCGGCGTCACGGGCGCAATTGCCGTTCCCGCCCGAGCTGGCAGCGGGCATGACGTTTGATGGCTACGAGATCATCCGCGAATTGCACACGAGCAAGCGCACGCAGGTTTACCTTGCAAAAGATACGGCTGGCGGTGGCGCAGTTGTCTTGAAGACGCCGTCGGTGAATTTCGAGGATGACACGGCCTACGTTGAGATGTTCACGCGCGAGGACTGGATCGGGCGGCTTGTTACCAGCCCGCATGTTCTCAAAGTCATTCCGGCTGACCGGCCGCGGCGGCATCTCTATCATGTGTCTGAATACTTCGAAGGCCGGACGCTGCGCCAATGGATGCTGGATAACCCGCAACCCGGCCTTCACGCCGTACGTGGCATCGTCGGCCAGATAGCCAAGGGTCTACGCGCCTTTCATCGCAAAGACATCATCCACCAGGATTTAAAGCCAGAAAACATCATGATTGATGGCCATGGCCTCGTGAAGATTATCGACTTTGGATCGTCGCGGGCCGCGAGCCAAGCCGAGGCTGGTTCGCCGATCGAAGCTCTGGGACTGGTTGGCACGATCGATTACACAGCACCCGAATATCATCAGGGCGAGCCGGGTTCAAACCGTTCGGACATCTATTCGCTCGGCGTCATCGCTTACGAAATGCTGACCGGAAAGCTGCCCTACAAAAAAGGTTTTGCCAACGCGCGCGACATTAGCAAACGCACGTACACCAGCGCCCGATCCATTCGTGGCGATGTTCCCATTTGGGTTGACGCCGCACTCGCCAAGGCCGTTGCAAAACGGCCATCGGAGCGAACGGAAGCATTGTCTGCGCTCGTCGAAGATCTGCAACGCCCCAACGTGTCACTCGCCTACGATCGCCCTCTCCCGCTCGTTCAACGCAATCCGCTGGCGTTTTGGAAGGGCTTATCGGCACTGCTCGCGGTAGCAATTGTCGCTTTGCTCTACATAGTTGCGAGACGGTAGCGCTAATCCAAGCGGCTTGTCTTATCCCAGTTGAACCGTTGCCTCGACGGTCCGGATACTTACTAAGTCCATTATGTTCGCTATTCATGGTCGAACCTCAGCACGAAGTCAGATTCCGAAAGTCTCGCGAACCTTTCTGCGGACTGGACGTGACAGTTCAACTAACAACCAACGGCATTCTCTCGTCGCGGCGGCAACGTCATCTTTAAACACTGTTCAGTCACCCGGTCGCACCCCCTGGCGGCAAGGCTACAATCCTGTATAACGCCCTCATTCGCGCGCTGGGGTCGCTCCCGGCGCGCGATGCCTTTGCGACCTTGCTGGACGACATCCCGGCATGGCCGCGCATTTTTGTTTGGGCTTTGCTCCTTCGGAGCAACGGAACGCTCAGGCAACCCACTCTAACTCGAAAGGAGTTCCCGATGTCGGCTATCCACCCAACGCGCAAGGCCGCGCGGACCGCAACGATTCAAGCCAACGCCACCAAGCCGAATGATACCGGCTCGCCCGAAGTTCAAATCGCGATTTGGACCGAGCGCATCAATCATCTGACCGAGCACTTCAAGACCCACAAAAAAGACAACCACTCGCGCCGCGGCCTTTTGAAAATGGTCAGCGCGCGCCGTCAGTTGCTCGATTATGTGAAGGGCAAAGACGCACCACGTTATCAGAAGATTATCGAAAAGCTTGGCATCCGCCGCTAAGCATAACCTTGGTGTTCAACGCTGTATTCCATTCAGTGTCCGAACGCCTCGGTCTCGCCACAAGGAACCCCTTCCCCAGCGGGGAGGGGTTGGGGTGGGGAGAAGCGGCAATTGTGAACATGTGATTGGAAACAAACCTGTTTTCGTTCGCAAAGTTGATTTGTTGCTTCTCCCCACCCCTGCCCCCTCCCCGCTGGGGAGGGGAAACGACCGGCTCTTCAGCCACGTAAGACACCCGCAACCCAACCGTGCATAGTGCCGTTCGAAAGCGAATGTTCGCGTTTGAACTGTGCTAGAGCGAACCCGCAAAAACCAACGAACTTTAAACGTCCGTCCGCAACGTCCGAAATGAGAGAAAAACATGTTTGATATCCATCGAGTTGAAATCGAATGGGGTGGCCGCAAGTTGAAGCTTGAAACCGGCCACATCGCCCGCCAAGCTGACGCCGCCGTGATGGCGCAATATGGCGACACCACAGTTCTTGCCACTGTCGTTGGCGCCAAATCCGCCAAACCTGGAATTGATTTTTTCCCACTGACTGTAAACTACCAAGAACGCACGTACGCCGCCGGTAAAATTCCAGGCGGATATTTTAAACGCGAAGGCCGCCCGTCAGAACGCGAAACCTTGACGTCACGCCTCATCGACCGCCCCATCCGGCCGCTGTTCGTTGAAGGCTTCAAAAACGAAGTTCAGGTTGTGGTGACGGTCATGTCCCACGACATGGAAAATGATCCCGACATTTTGGGTTTGGTTGCAGCGTCTGCGGCGCTGACCTTGTCAGGTTTGCCGTTCTTGGGCCCGATCGCCGGCGCCCGCGTCGGCCTGATCGGCGGCGAGTTCGTATTGAACCCGCTCTGCGATGAAATGAAAGATACCGCGCTTGATCTCATCATAGCCGGCACCCATGACGCCGTCATGATGGTTGAATCGGAAGCCAAAGAACTTTCTGAAAAGCAGATGCTTGACGCCGTCATGTTCGGCCACAAGCACATGCAGCCGGTTATCCAAGCCATCATCAAGCTGGCTGAAAAGGCTGCCAAAGACGCTTGGGATATCAAGATCCCCGACGCTGATAAGTATGCGGCACAAGTCAAGGCGATCGCCGAAGCTGATCTCATTTCCGCCTTCTCGACCAAAGAGAAGAAGAAGCGCAACGACATGGTTTCGGCCGCGAAGAAGAAGATCTTCGCAGGCATCGAATTGCCGGCCGGTGATGAGGGTGAGAAGGTGCTGCTCGGCGGCGCGTTCAAGAAGCTTGAATCCGACATCATGCGCGGCGACGTCTTGAAGACCAAACGCCGCATCGATGGCCGCGATTTGACAACCGTACGTCCGATCATGTCGGAAGTGCACGTTCTGCCGCGCACTCATGGCTCTGCACTGTTTACGCGCGGTGAGACCCAAGCGTTGGTTGTTGCAACGCTCGGCACCGGCGAAGACGAGCAGTACGTCGACAGCCTCGAAGGCATGCATAAGCAGCACTTTATGCTGCACTACAACTTCCCTCCCTACTCCGTTGGCGAAACCGGCCGCATGGGCTCGCCTGGCCGCCGCGAAATCGGTCACGGCAAGCTCGCATGGCGCTCGATCCATCCTCTGCTGCCGACGAAAGAAGAGTTTCCGTATACGCTGCGCGTGGTGTCGGAAATCACCGAAAGCAACGGCTCATCGTCGATGGCGACCGTGTGCGGCACCTCGCTCGCACTGATGGACGCTGGCGTGCCGCTCAAGCGTCCAGTCGCAGGTATCGCCATGGGCTTGATCAAGGAAGGCAACGACTTCGTCGTGCTGTCCGACATCTTGGGCGATGAAGATCACCTCGGCGACATGGACTTCAAGGTCGCTGGCACCGATCAGGGTGTGACGGCGCTGCAAATGGACATCAAGATCACCGGTATCACTGAAGACATCATGCGGATTGCGTTGGATCAGGCGCTTCAGGGCCGCCTGCACATTCTCGGCGAAATGGCCAAGGGTGGATTGCAGGGTGCTCGTGAAGAGCTTGGCGAACACGCGCCGCGCATTGAGACCATCAAGATCCCGACCGACAAAATCCGTGAAGTCATCGGTTCAGGTGGATCCGTCATCCGCGAGATCGTAGCTGAAAGCGGCGCGAAGATCGACATTTCGGATGACGGTACGGTCAAGATCGCATCGGCCAATCGCGAGTCGATCGAAAAGGCTCTGGCCCGTATTCGCGGCATCACATCGGAGCCGGAAGTTGGCACCATCTACAAGGGTAAGGTCGTCAAGATCATGGAGTTCGGCGCGTTCGTGAACTTCTTCGGCCCCAAGGATGGTTTGGTCCACATCTCGCAGTTGACCAACGGCCGCCCGGAAACGGTTGGCGAAGTCGTCAAGGAAGGCCAAGACGTTTACGTCAAACTGATGGGCTTCGATGATCGCGGCAAAGTCCGCTTGTCGATGAAGATCGTCGACCAGGCGACGGGCGCCGAAATTCCACGCGCCGAAGGCGAGCCGGAAGAAACTTACAACGACCGTCCCCCGCCACGCCGCGAAGGCGGCGGTGGCCGCGGCCGCCGGTGAGTTCTAAAAATCAAAAACGCCCGGCTGGAAAGCCGGGCGTTTTTCTTGTGCCCATTTTTTGCGCGAGTCCGATAGTCGTTGCTACCGAAGGTTTAGATTGCACTTATCAGCAACCTGCAAGTTTGAACTTGCTCGTGGTGATGCTTGAGTTACGTTGCAGGCGGCGCCAAACCACAACGCACTATTCGGACGAAGCGCTTGCGACCAGCAAACGGACTGAATTTTCACGTCAGTTTCAAATTTTCTGATTGGCAGGAGTTGATCGATGGCCACTCCAACGCAGAATTCCGTGCCGACCACGTCCTTCAACCCGTCGTCGACAGGATCGGGGCGTTATCTGGCCGACGGCGTAAAATGGGGCGGCGGTCTCGGGTCAAGCGTGACGCTGACATTCAGTATTCCATTCGGCACTGCAACCTTCATTACTGGCTATCAGGAATTTGGCGCTTGGTACCAGGTCACACAGCCAGAATACACGGCAATTCGGAGCGCATTGAGTGAATGGTCGGG
>JANNFX010000212.1:0-2061 GCA_031380225.1 Hyphomicrobium sp. | reverse complement strand
CTGACACACGGCCATATCGATCATGCCGGCGGCGCCGAAGACTTACGCAAAAAGCTTGGTGTGAAAATCGAAGGCCCGCATCCGGCCGACCGCATTCTGCTGGATAATCTCAAGGCGCAAGGTGCCGCCTACAACATTCCGGCCAAGAACGTCAATCCTGACCGTTGGCTCAATGAGGGCGATACAGTTGAGGTTGCGGGCCACGTTTTTGAAATTCTGCACTGCCCCGGCCATTCGCCGGGCTCGGTCGTATTCGTCAACCGCGCGCAAAAATTCATGCTGGCCGGCGACGTAATTTTTCAGGGTTCGATCGGGCGAACGGATTTCCCGTACGGTGACCATGACGCGCTGATCAATGCCATCAAAACCAAGCTGTTTCCGTTAGGCGATGACTACACGTTTATTTGCGGCCATGGCCCCGGCAGCACCATTGGCGCCGAGCGCCGCAACAATCCGTTTCTGGTATGAACAGCGTCGCAACAGAGGCAAGCGCCACCAATCCGAAAAGCGATTTTCTGAAATATCTAATTGTGAGCTTGGCGGCTGGCACCTTCGTCAAACTGACGTTCGGCAAGCCGCTGGGAGGCACCACGCTCAAGAAATGTACGGTGACGCAGGTCGTTGTGCGCGATCAACCGATGCTGCGCTTTGTGTTCACCCATGAGCGTAAGGACGTGACCGAGAACAAACCGTTTGGCGAAGTTTGGGCCACGGTCGCCGCGCTGATTGGCGAAAGATTTTTGAGCGCGCATCTGTTCACGACGGCGCGTGACTTCGCGCTTGATCACAATCGTAAGAGTGAGATACGGCTGACGACTGCCAAACCGACGTTCGCCACGACTGAAGTTGCCGAACACAATCGCGCTAAGGCCTACGTGGTTGAGCCATCGCGGCCGTATTTGAAGGCGCTGGGCGTGTCATTGGATGACGGCCGCGTCAAGCCATCGATGCATCCGAAGTACAAGCAGATCTGCCATTTCATCGAAATTGTTGACGATTTGATCCGGTTATCGCCGTTGAAGGACGCGGCGGCGTTAACCGCCATCGATATCGGCGCCGGCAAGGGTTATCTGACGTTCGCGCTCTTTGATTTTTTGACGGTGCATCTCAAAAAGCAGTGCCGCATCACCGGTATCGAAGTCAGAGCCGATATGGTCGCGTTCTGCAACGATTTAGCGGCGCGCTTGAAGTTGTCTGGCCTCAGCTTCGAAGCCGCTGCGGCCAGCACGGCTGAGGTCGCTCCAGTTGATCTTGTGATTGCACTCCACGCCTGCGATACGGCGACCGATGATGCGATTTTCCAAGGCATCGCCGGCAACGCCAGCCTGATTGTGACGGCGCCCTGCTGCCAGCATGAACTGGCGCCGCAGATCTCGAAGCCTGTTCCGGCCCTTCGTGCCATCACAAAATTCGGATTGTTCAAACAGCGGCAAGCCGATCTTGTGACTGATACCGCACGCTGTTTACTGCTTGAAGCGTCCGGCTATAAGGTCAAGGTGATCGAATTCGTCACGACCGACCACACGTCAAAGAATTTGATGATCGCCGCGACGCGCGATGACAACGCCGATCGCGATGCGGCGCAGCGCCAATTCGACGACCTCAAAGCGCTGTTCAATTTTGAGACCATGCATTTGGAGATGCGGTTGGCAATGCGCGGCGGCCCGTAGGTTGGGCTGAGCACTTTGCGAAGCCCAACAAATCTTAGCGTGGCGTCATGTTGGGCTTCGCTTCGCTCAGCACCAACCTACAATTGTCTTGATGAATCTTGAAACCCTGGATCCGCATAAAACGTTGGCTTATTTTGAGTTACGCGAACACGGCGGGTTACGTCATTTCGCGCTCGTGCCGAGCGCTTCGCTCCTAATCCGCTCTACAATCATTTCTGCTTCTTGTTGCGTTTTTTGTCTTTGCGGCTCGGTGGATGATTGCTGTGCGCGGGGTTTGCACCCGGCGCCGACGTGGCCAACCGCACGCCATCGCGAGCGGCCTCGATGACTTTTTCAATTCTTGATGGCTCGGAATCTGTGCTTAGCAGCTCTGAATCTGAATGTGCCGGCC
>JANNFX010000203.1:0-3090 GCA_031380225.1 Hyphomicrobium sp. | reverse complement strand
GCTTGCAGGAGATTGCCGGCGATGAACACCTGCATACTTTCGTAGTTGAGCCCAATTGTTTTGAAGCTCAGATACCGGTGCCAACCCATGGCATAGGTCAACGCCATGATACCGGCCAGAGCCACGAGCGGCAGCCACTTTGCCAACGAGGATTTTGGCGCGTCAGATTTCACAGGTGTTTCCGGGGTCATTGGTGAGCTCTTACTTTCCGGCTGATTTGGCGTCGTTGAGGCTCCAATCGTAGCCGTAATCATCGATATCGGTGATACTTTCCAGCTTTGCTTTCAATACGCCCTGTGCATAGCGCTTAAGATGCACGAGGACGCCCTGAGCGTCGCCGCCGAAGTCCGCCACAAACCAATCATAAATCGATGACGCTGTGACGCCATTTGCATCGACCAGCACACCGCGCGGGCTGTTGATATAAGCCGTCGCCGCCGCTTCAAGTTGGGCTTCTAGTTTTGCGCCGGTGAAGGCTTCGCGGCCCAAATTCGGGCACCCGACCGAGGCGCAATTGACCGAGTAATGGACGCGTGGATCTTTGAACACCGGGCGCAGCAAGCCATGTTCGATGTCATCAAGGCTGAGTTCGACGCCGCTGACTTTCAGAACTTTGGCTTTCCACGGGCCACCGGTCACCGCCGCAAGCAATCCGCCACCAAGCGAGATATTCTTGATCGACTTCACTGGATAAGCATCGAGAACGACGTCGATGGTCTTGGCGTTGTAGAGATTGGCCCAGAACGCAAA
This sequence comes from Hyphomicrobium sp., assembly GCA_031380225.1. Taxonomy (GTDB): domain Bacteria; phylum Pseudomonadota; class Alphaproteobacteria; order Rhizobiales; family Hyphomicrobiaceae; genus JANNFX01. The sequence continues at coordinate 2,340 of JANNFX010000203.1, read as the reverse complement.
GGCTTCGTTGCGGCCGAGTTGGGTTGGCACTGCTGCTTCGAGCGACGTGATGTAGGCCTTGAGCGCCGCCTGATCTTTGGCTTTGAACCCCGCATAGTCGACGCGATTGAGGCCATCGGCACCGGCAACAACATGCGCCTTCAACAGCGCGTCCCATGCCGAATGATCGACAGTGCCCGTGGCGCCGGCTGAGAACGCGGGATTAGTTAGGCTCTCAAGTCCGGCCGCCTTCGCAGCAGCCGGGCCCTGGATGATGGCAACGACCGCCAAGGCAGCAAGTGCGAGCATCGTTTTTAGGGTAACCAGTGTTTTTCCGCTCTGAAGCATGTGATCCTCGAAAGTGTCACGGATTTTGATGTTAAGAGTCATTACGCTTCGATCGTAGCCGGGGTTTCGGCTGTCACTTAGGCGTTATCGGCGGCACAATCGCGACGGCATGCCCCGGTTCAGAGCGCCCGCCCTCAGATTGACTTAAACCCGAGCGCCACCTATAAGCCGGTTCAAATCCCGCACGACAGCATTGCCGGGCGCCGTCAGGCCGCCTTAACCTGTTGTTGCAGCTCAATTTTACCGGAGTGACCACCGTGAAGCGGACTTATCAGCCGAGCAAACTTGTTCGCAAGCGCCGTCATGGCTTCCGCGCCCGGATGTCGACCGTCGGTGGGCGCAACGTGCTGGCGCGCCGCCGTTCGAAGGGCCGCAAGCGCCTGTCGGCCTGAATCTAATCATTTCGCAGCCCGGCCGGGATGTTGATGGACCTTGGTTTCGGAAAGCGAAGCCGGGGTCTTTTTGTTGATGAGATTAGTCACCCTCAAGGCCCGGCCTGAATTTCTGCGAATCCGCGGCGGCGCTCGCTGGTCGTGCTCAAACTTCGTAATAGAAACGAAGCTGAGGCCTGAAGCTCATGAAATCATTCAAGGTCCCAGGTTTGGATTTACGGTTACCAAGGCACTCGGCAATGCCGTGACCCGCAATCGGATCCGCCGCCGTCTGAAGTCTGCCATTCAAGCCTTAGACGCATCATCCGCAAAAGACGGCCACGACTATGTATTAATTGCCCGCGCTGATGCTGGAACTTGTGCTTACGAGACTCTCCAGAAAGACCTTGAACAGGCCCTGCAACGCGTGCATCACCCGCGCAAAGACGGATCGCGTAAGGAATCACGCGATCGCCCCGCCCGTTCATGACCACCGCACTTGACGTGACTGATTGTCTCTTGCCGCGATGTGGCAGGAGAGCCCGCCTTCCAAACACCATATAACGCGAGCCGCACCGCGCCAGCCGTTTCCCTTTTTCGCCTGCCTGAGGGCCTAATGAACAAGCAGAATCCCGACGACCAGAAGAACATGATGATCGCGCTCGCGCTGGCGATGCTGGTCTTGATGTTCTGGAATTATTTCTACGCCGGCCCGCAAATGCAGGCGATGCGCGACAAGGCCGTTCAGGATCAGAAAATAGCTGAAGCCGTGAAGGCTCAACCGGCGATGCCAGCGACTGAAACGGTTCAAAAACCGGCTGTCATTGCGACCCGCACCGAAGCGCTGCAACAGTCGGCGCGCGTGAAAATTGAAACGCCGTCACTGCAAGGATCGATCGCGCTGAAGGGCGGCTTGATCGATGACTTGACGCTTGTGAAGCATCACGAGACTGTCGATCCGAAAAGCCCGAACGTCGTTCTGCTGTCGCCGCCATCCGGTCCTGAGGCTTACTTCGCTGAGCAAGGTTGGCTAGCCGCTGCTGGCTCGAAGCAAACCGTGCCAACTGCCGACACTGTCTGGCAGCAAACTGGCGGCGCGGCACTGACACCAAACTCACCGGTCACGCTGACTTGGGACAATGGCACCGGGCTTAAATTCTCGCGTACGATTTCAGTCGATGCCGACTACATGTTCAAGCTCACCGATGAGGTGCAGAACTCCACGCAGGGCGACGCGGTTCTAACGCCCTATTCACGGCTGTACCGTTTCGACAAGCCGAAAGCGTCGGCCTACGGTGGCGTGCTGCACCAAGGCCTCGTCGGAGTACTCGGCGACGAAGGACTTAAGGAAGTGACATACGATGCCTTGGAAAAGAATGGCGGCCCGATGCGGTTCGACGGCAAGACCGGCGGCTGGCTTGGCATTACTGACCACTACTGGGCGACAGCCCTCATTCCTGATCAAAAGGCCACCTATTTAGCTGCCTTCGAGGGACATCCGGCTGCGGCTGGAAAGCCGGCCTTGTATGTCGTCGAATATACCGGCCCGCAAGCAATCGTCGCGGCCGGCCAGTCGAATAAGTCTGACAGTTTGTTCTATGCTGGCGCCAAACAGGTTTCGATTATCGACGGCTATGAAAGC
>JANNFX010000196.1:0-18956 GCA_031380225.1 Hyphomicrobium sp. | reverse complement strand
CAGGAGTGAAAAGCTCTACCGGCACCAGGATTACGGCACGGTCATCATGTCCGAAGATGCGCACCGTTTGCTCGATCACCTCAAAGTCGCACGCGCACACGTCATCGGCTATTCAATGGGCGCACGCATTGCCGCGTATTTGGCCAGCCGCCACGCAGGCCGTGTTGCACGTCTCGTGTTCGGCGGTTTCGGCGCCAACTTCGTCAATGGCATGACGGGGACAGACGACATTTTCGAAGCCTTGTCAGCACCAAACAGCGAGACCGTGACGACCGAAGTTGGCCGGTCGTTCCGCGCGTTTGCACTGCAGACCAAATCCGACTTGAAAGCCTTGGCGGCGTGCATTCGTCCGGTGCGCGAGGCAATTTCTCCAGATGTGCTGGCGTCAATTAGGTGCCCAGTCCTGGTGGCTGTTGGGACAGAGGACAAGTTGGCTGGATCGGCCGCCGGCCTGGCAGCTCTCATTCCATGCGCCGTTGCGTTTGATATCCAAGGCCGCGAGCATATGAAGGCCGCCGGCGATCAAACCTTCAAGACGCGAGTCATTGAATTTTTGAAAGATTAAATTTTTCTAGGTTGAATTTTCGGCGGCGGCTGAGCTGGTGCACGCTCAACGGCAAAGCACAAAAGAAAAGGCCCGGCCAAACGAATAAGCTCATAGGGACAGCAGGGGGGACTGCTGGGGAGGGTCGAGCTTGGATGCCGTCTGGCGGGGCCATTAGGAAGTTGGGCGCAATCAACGCACGGCGACGCAACGCTTACAAAAATTTACTCGACCAACTGACGCTACAACTACCAGCCCCATTCAACGCAACTCGGGCTGGCTGATACGCACTACGCACTCAATAGGCACACGATATCAGTACTGCCCCTAGTCGTCTCGATTATCGCGATGGCATCAGCAGTTTTGATGTGGATAACTTAAGTTCGCCACTATCAGTGGCAGTCGACCGCGATTCGCAAGTTTGCCATTGCTTGCCCCACGCTCGCCGCGGTGGCTGCCCAATTCAGCCTAGAATTCAGATCAATAATTGCTCGCTCGAGGCGGCTGTTTACCAGCCGTTAGCCATATCGGCGTTATCAAATCTGAATGTTGTACCGCCGCGTAACCCTGGCCCTGTTGCCTGCCGCCGTCCTCGCCCTTTGGGGCTGCAGCTCGGGCGGGCCAAATTTCGTCGCTAAACACGAGCCATGGCGCGAACAGGAGGATCAGTCCTGCAACGCATCGGGAATTCTGCGTGCCAGCGCTGGAATACAGTCGCGCACATCCCTCGGCGGGCCAAGTGAATGTGGCGCCGTGCGTCCGTTTGAAATGTCGTCAGCCCTGAACGGCCGGATTGCGATGCGCCCGACAGCGCTGCTGCGCTGTCCGATGATCCCGCAAGTCGAGCGCTGGGTCGCGAACACGGTCGTGCCGATGGCGCGTTTGCATCTCGGATCCGAAGTCGTCGAACTGACGGTTGCTGCGTCGTATGCGTGCCGGCCGATCAATCATGTCTCGGGCGGCAAGCTCTCTGAGCATGGCTACGCCAACGCCCTGGATATTTCCGTATTTACGCTCGCTGACGGCCGGAAAATTTCGGTCAAGGGCGGCTGGTATGGCGGCCAGCGCGAGAGCGCGTTTTTGCGCGCCGTTCACAACGGCGCCTGCCGTGAATTTACAACCGTACTCGGGCCAGAATTCGATTCAAACCACCGCGATCACTTCCACCTTGACCTCGCCCGCCATGGCCGTCAGGGCTTGCATAAGTCATGCCGGTAAGACGGGCAGATAAGGCTGCAGAGTAACGATCTCAAACGATCGCCTGCTCGATATCTGCGATAATGTCCTCCACGTCTTCAATGCCGATCGATAGCCGGACCACGTCTTCTGTAGCGCCAGCTTTTACCCGTTGATCTGCGGAGAGTTGGCTGTGCGTGGTTGAGGCCGGGTGAATGATCAGCGAGCGCGTGTCACCAATGTTGGCGAGGTGCGATAGCAACTTGACTGACTGTACGGTTTTCACGCCGGCGTCATATCCGCCCTTCAGTCCAAACGTGAACACAGCGCCAGCACCCTTCGGCGCGAACTTTTTCTGCAACGCGTGATGCTTGTCGCCGGGCAATCCAGCGTAGTTCACCCAGCCAACAGCCGGCTGCTTCGAAAGCCACTCGGCGACTTTGAGTGCGTTGTCGCAATGCTTTTGCATGCGGAGCGGCAAGGTCTCGATGCCCGTGAGAATGAGGAACGCGTTCAACGGCGCGATTGCCGGGCCAAGATCGCGCAAGCCCAAGACGCGGCATGCAATCGCAAACGCAATGCCGCCGAAGGCTTCGTGAAGCTTTATGCCATTGTAACTGGCGTTGGGTTCTGACAGCAGCGGATAACGGCCGCTCTTTGACCAATCGAAATTGCCGCCATCGACAATGACGCCGCCCATTGAGTTACCATGTCCGCCCATGAACTTGGTCAGCGAATGGACGACTATATTTGCGCCATGCTTAAGCGGCTGGCACAGATAGGGTGTCGCGAGCGTATTGTCGACAATCAACGGAACGCCGGCTTTTTTGGCGAGAGCGGCAATGGCTTCAAGATCGGTGAAGCGGCCGCCGGGATTGCAGATCGATTCAACAAAGATGGCTTTGGTCTTAGGCGTGACGGCGTTTTCAAACGAAGTAATATCTTCCGTGTCGGCCCACACGACATTCCAACCGAATGATTTGAACGACTGATTGAACTGGTTGATCGAGCCGCCATAAAGCTGGCGCGCGGCGATGAATTCGTCGCCCGGCTGCATCATGGTGTGAAACACCAGCATCTGTGCCGCGTGACCCGACGCCAGCGCCAGCGCGGCCGTGCCGCCTTCAAGCGCCGCGACTTTGCCCTCAAGTGCACCCTGGGTCGGGTTCATCAAGCGGGTATAGATATTGCCGAAGGCCTTGAGCGCAAACAAATCGCTCGCATGCTGCACATCGTCAAACACATACGAGGCTGTTTGATAAATCGGCGTCACCCGCGCGTTGGTCGCCGGATCGGGTGCGGTGCCTGCGTGAACAGACAGCGTCGAAAATCCGGGGTTTCTGTCAGACATGTTGCGCGTGCTCCATTGGAATTTTACCGGCAGGCTACATATGCGGCGCGGCCGGTGCAATGGGGGAATTTCGATGGTATCAACCCGGCGCAGCTATGCATTGTAGCGATTGACCAAATTCTAGTCCGATGTTATGTAAACTATGACTTTACGACAGTTATGGCTTTACATGCGGATCAGCGATCCCGTCTTAAGAAAGTTCTGGCGAACCGGCCGGGCCAAGGGCATTGATCCAAAGTCAGCGGAGCGACTGTTCTTGTTGGTGACCCAGTTGAACGCGGCAACAGCGTCTGAGGACATGAACCGTGCGGGATATGGTTTTCATCGCTTGAAGGGCGACCGGCAGAACCAATATGCGTTGGAAGTTCGAGCGCAATGGCGTCTCGTTTTTGAGTGGCAGAACGGAGAGGCCGACTTGGTTCGATTGGAGGATTACCATGGCAATTGACGAACCTGCTGGCCGTCCGGGCTTCAGACCATTGCATCCTGGCGCTATCTTGCGTCATGATCTTTCCGCGCTTGGTATCAGCCAGGAGAATTTTGCAGGTCATATCAAGGTCAGCCGCCAAACTATCAATGCGATCATTACAGGCCGCAGTAAGCTGACCGCAGATTTAGCCGCTAAGATTTCACGATCCGTTGGTGGGTCCACGCAGTTCTGGCTGAACTTGCAAACGGGACATGATGCTTGGCAGGCGGACCGGCATCCAGAAGTGCGCACTATAAAGCGTGTCAAGGCCGCGAAGCGCGGCACGCGGGTAGCGGCCGAGTGATACCAACCTTCATGGGTGCTGACCCATGAAGGTTGGTAACCGCGCGCGGGGTTGGTGGGGCGGCCGCGCGCAAACAAAGGAGAATACCAACCTGCGCGCAGCTAAAACAAGAGTCAGTATCTGCGCAGGTTGGTATGATATGCCGGTCAGTTGCTGAGACTGGCCTGATGTCTGACTCAGAAATAGTCGCAGCGCATAAGTTCTTTTGTTTTTCCGAAGGCGATCACGTTCCCCCAGTTCCGACCGGCAGGCTCCCCTTTCGTTGCTGGATCATCATATAGGTGTCCATGGTGTGCTCGGACAATTGGAACCAGAGATAGTTTTCGGCCCTGACGGCAGTCATCGCATCGTAGGCTTTTTTGAAATTTGAATTGGCGGCGCTGAGTTCTGCATAAACCTCATTCGACGCTTTGTAGCAGGCGTCGAGAACTTCTTCTGAGAACGGCCGCAAAATTGCGCCAGCTTTCACGAGCCGCCGTAACGCTGCCGGGTTCAGCATGTCGTATCGCGCCTGCATCACCGTGTTCGCGGTCTGCGCGGCACTTTTCAGTATCGCTTGATAGGTCTTCGGCAACTCATTCCATTTGGTGAGATTGAAGAAGAAGTGCAGCATCGCTTGCCCCTCCCACCAACCGGGATAATAGTAGTATTTGGCGACCCGGTAGAAGCCGAGCTTCTCATCGTCATAAGGCCCGACCCATTCTGCGGCATCGATGGTGCCTTTCTCAAGCGACGGATAAATATCGCCAGCGGCGATCTGTTGGGGCACCGCGCCAAGCTTAGCCATCACCTTGCCGCCGAAGCCGCCGATGCGGATTTTGAGGCCCTTCCAATCGTCAGGCTTGTTGATCTCGTGGCGGTACCAGCCGCCCATTTGCGCGCCAGAGTTGCCGCCCGGCAGGCCGTAGATGTTATATTTTTGATAGAATTCATTCATCAGTTCGATGCCGCCGCCTTCGTACATCCAAGCGTTCTGCATGCGCGAATTGATGCCGAAGGGAATGCCGGTGGCAAGTGCGAACGTCGGGTCTTTGCCCCAATAGTAGTATGACGCCGTGTGGCAACTTTCGACCGTGCCATCAGTCACCGCATCCGCCGCCTGCAGGCCGCCGACAATTTCGCCGGCCGCGAACAGTTGGATCTTGAACTTGCCGTCCGTCATTGCCGAAACCGTGTCACAGAACACTTTGCCGGCACCGTGGATGGTATCGAGAGACGGCGGAAAGCTCGACGTCATGCGCCAGTGTAAGACTGGCGCGCTGTCGGCAATTGCTGGCGCGCCAATCGATGACGCAGCCAGTGCGGCGCCGCCCGTTGCAGCTGACTGTAGAAATTTGCGGCGATGTAGGCCTGTCACTCGGTCCCCCTGTGCGCCCAGTTCAGATTCCGGCAGTGATGATTTTGCGTGCGAGGCTATTATGAGTGAGCACAGCGCCAGCGTCGAGACCATTATTTGGCGCGTCAGCCAGGGTGGTATGATCCATTCTTTTCCGGATTTCTGTGATGCCCAGTGGGGTTGAATTGACAAGCGGCTGGATATTCAAACGCCGCACAAAATTACGGCTTGAACCGGCTGACATGCTGGCCGTGAAGATGGCGTTGCGATCGCCGGGCAAGCGCTCCAACTAGACACCGTCGTCGAGCGGCTGCGTGCCTTTCGGTGTGCCGTCGGCGGCGAACGTCAACCGTTCGACTTTGGCTTCGGCCAATTTCAGGAGCCGGTCACAGTGGTCGCGCAGCACCTCGCCGCGCTCATATATGGCAATGCTTTCCTCCAATTCGACATCGCCGCGCTCAAGTCTGGAGACGATCGTCTCCAGTTCTTTCAGTGCGCGCTCGAAGGCCATGTCTTTGACGTCGGCGTGCTTTGTGGGTGCTATTTTTGTCATTGAGGTCAACCGGTTGATTCGGAATGTGCCGACGTTAGCAGAGACTTTGCGGCGAGAGGAAGGATGGTATAACGGCCCGCACGGGTCCCAGAGCATTTGAGTAACTTATCCCCATGCGTTCGGGCCCGCGCCGGTAAAAGGGACCGCGCGGGGACAACTTTCGCGATTCTATTTTTTTTGGGAATTTCGAGTGATGATTAAGTTCGATGCGCGTTTCGATGTTTCAACACGCACGCCAATCCACCCAATGCCGTCATCCCCGCACAGGCGGGGAACCGTCAAGCCTCAAGTCATCATGGTTATCGCCACACACAAATGTCTGACAGGACGGATCCCCGCCCAAGGCGGGGATGACGAGACTTGAGACGACAATTTCAAGTTCGACAAACTTGATCCGGGACCATGCGCCGAAGGCATGTGTAGAGCATTCGGCACATGACACCATGCAGCCGCCGCTCCCGCACCCGCAATTATCACCCCGGGGCTTGTCACCATTTGGCCGATAGGCAGGATCAGTCATCCTGCTTCGTGATTGCTTCTAAGTCAGCCAAAGCAGCCGCATCGATGGCTCCCGACATGTATGAAATCAAATCGCCGTCGAAGATCTCTGAAGAGGCGTCCCGTAGCTGGTCTTCGGAAATTCCAGCTCTCAGCGCGTCGGCAATACATAGTGTTGCAAGGCTTTCAGCCGTTGCCGGCTGGTCCTCGGCAGACACCGTCGAGACGTTTTCCGTCACCCAAGCTTCTAGGAATTTGTTGGCGCGATCGCTCATGACGCTCTCCTGCTTTGTTCAAAGCATATCACGAAATTGCGGGCTGGCACCACCGGCAGCAGAGTCAGATTTCAAACGGAGAACCGGCGTAAAATCACCACGCAAGAACGCCGCGAGTTTTGGGCTCGCGGCGTGAATTTCGATATGAGAAATTTCGTTACGCTTGGGCTTACTCGCAGGCCACCGAGATGGTGACACCGACGGCTGGGATGAAGCGCTTGCAGTCGCCAGTGCCTTCAGCTGCGGCGGTTTCCTTGGCCGTCGGAGCGGTCTCAGTAATGGAAGCCGTCGTCACTGGTTCAGCGGACTTCGTCTCGGCCGTGTTTGCAGCGGCGTCCTGCTCGCTTTCAACCCGGGTCATCAGAGCGGCGTTCGAAGGCGTGGCAACGTACGAGCTCGTAACCGGCGTGGTGGCCGTTTCGGTGGTCGTCGCCGGAGCGGCCTTGGTGGCATTGGCAGCCGGCGTGGTTGCCGCCGTTTCAACTTTCGGTGCTTCAACCTTTGCTGCAGCGGTCGCTTCGGACTTGGCAGCGGCGGCCTTTTCGCGTTCGAGGGCTGCGTAACGGGCTTCTTTTGCCTTGGCAGCAGCAATTTGTTCGCGGCGGGCATCGGCGGCCTTCTCGCGCTGCGCGGCGGCGTACCGGGCTTCGGCTTCGGCCTTTGCGTTGGCCTGCTGACGGGCTTCTGCTTGAGCGTCAGCCTTGGCTGCTGCGCGAGCCTTGGCGGCCTGCTTGGAGTGTGAGTTGCCCTGGGCTTGGCGGCGCGGTTGGCTGCTGCGCGGCGCGCTGTTCTGCGAGGCAGCGGCCATGGCGCCGATGGCGAGGATGCCAAGGCCGACACCGAGGCCGATACCGTTGCCGGCGCGGGCTTCGTGGGTTTGGACGGCGGTCATGCTGCCGGCAGCGATGAGGGCGGTCAGAGCGAGTGTGAATTTCGAGGCCATTGGTTTTCTCCATCCCTTAAGGGTTTGCTTTGATGCTGGTGGGCTCGCCGCCAACGGCTCGTCCATGGAGGGCAATATGCGTCTCTTTGTAAGGGCTCGCTGTTCCCGGCGGAACAGGATTGAAACGGACTCCGCCTATTCCTAAAAACGACTGACAAACAGCAAGTTAAGCAGCTGCATCGCTTAAATACCGGACGTTGGCCGGGCGCTCCACCGTGACTCGGGCGGCAAAGGCCACGGTCCGCTCAAGAACCACGTCGCGCTGCCGGTCGACCGTGATTAGGTGGTAGCAATCGTCCAAGACCACCAAATCAACCGTCCCGCCAAGATTGGTCTGCAGGTAGGTGGCATTATCGAGACCGGCATAGTCGTCCTCGCGCGGGTGCAGGATCAGCACCGGCTGCGTGATCGTGGCAACAACGGCGCAGGCCGCGTCGACCAGGCGGCGGCGCTCGAGAAGGGCCTCGCCCGGGGTCGAAACCGCGAGACCGGCGCCTTGCATGGCAGCCGACAAGAACTGCCGGAGACGGTCATCCTTAATGCCGAACTGTTGCGGCGAGGGGAAGCTGAACAGGCTGGCCAAGGCGCGGAAACGCACCAGATTGAAGAACTTGGCGCGAAGCGGAACCCGCCAGCCGGTGAGCCAAAGCGTCGGGGAATAGAGGGCCAATGCCTTAACCAAGGTCGGGTGCCGCGCCCCCAGCATCAAGGCCAGAACGGCGCCCGTCGATAGGCCGCCGACCAGTACAGTGTCATGGGATTTGGCGAGTTCAAGGAGGGCCGCTTCAGCACTGGCGTACCAGTCCTGCCAAGTCGTTGATTTGAGGCCTGCTGCGCCGCTGCCGTGACCGGCGAGTTCGGGGCAATAAACCGTGTAGCCTTGGCGAGCGAGGCCGTTGGCGATGTAACGCATCTCCGTTGGGCTGCTGCACAGACCATGGATCAGCAATACGGCCGTAGTGCCGTTGCCAACCCTGTAAGAATGATCCTTGCCGCTCATCGCCCATGCCTCCGTTGAAAGGTGATGGGTCAAAATACTGGGAAGGGCAGGGTGGCGCTGTTCCGGGGGGAACCAGGGTTATGTTGGTTAAATCCTGGTCACGGGCATGGGTTTAAAAATGCCAAGCGGCTATACATGGCCGCCTGTTATGTCTTGCCTCCGGGCTCGCCTAACGGCTTCGCAAACACGAATTTCTGATAGACCAAGCCGATGCCGATCAGCACGGCACCGAGGCAGAGGAACGATGCGGCACGCCAGAAGCCGCCGATACCAGCCAGATCAAACAGCGTCACCTTTAACGCTGCAAGTACAATGAGCGCGCCGGACGCAATGCGGGCTTCAAGCGAGCCACGCAGCAATCCGTAAGCCAAAAATAGTATTCCGAGCAGCAGCCAGGCCGCCGAATGGGCCCAGCTTTCAGCATCCGACGTGCCGAGCCATTGCTCGATTTGCGGGCCCTTAAAGATGTGGCGAATTTCAAGCGTGACGTAGAGGAAGATCAAGGACACAGCCAGAATTCCAGCCGCGCGGGTGAACCACTCAGGCCGGAGATTGCGCGCATGACGGGCAACGAATAGCGCCGCCACACCCGGCAACAAGTATGCCGTCAGCAGTGACGAAATAATGGGGCTCCCGCTGATAGCGTCGCCAGTGAAGTACGGGTTGGCGGCGAACAGCAGGCCGAAGGCCGCAAAGGCAATCGATATTGCGCCAAATAGTGTCGCGGCGATATCGAAGACCGGGTTGGCTTTGCCGAGATGCAATTTCGCCATCACATACGACAAGCCGACGCTGACCAGCGTCATCAATCCGGCTTCGACGTGCCCGCTGCCAATGTGGAAAACGTCGCCGCCGTTGGTCAAGTGACGGATTTGGAAGAACGCCAACAAGCCGGTGAAGAGAACAGCCAGCGCGTCTGACAGCCGGACCGGCAAGTCATCGCTGGCGCGTCGCTCTAACAAGCGCGCAGCCAATGCGAATGCTGCTGCCGGAACGCCATAGCCGATCAGGAGCCAATTCAAGACCGGCAGCGATCCCACGCCGGAGCCCATGATGCGCGGGTCCCATGCGATGCGTGCCAGCACCATTCCGCCAAGCGCGACTACCGCATATCGCAACAGGCGGATATCCCGGAGTGACGCAACGTAAGCTGTTCCAAGCGCTGCGAGCGCCAAGGCAACCGTCAAGTATCCGCGATCGAGACTGACGACGAGTGCGAAGGCGAGGGCTGCAATCGATGCGGCGGCAAACGCTCCGGCCGCAAGATTATAGGTTGGCACCGAATAGGCGTCGTCGGCTTTATTGAAGCGATCGGCGCAAATGGCAAACGCTGCCGCCAGTGCCACTCCGGCAAGTGCAAAGTGCAGCGAGGTATCGAACTGCGTGACGCGCAGATAGGCGAGGATCAAAGCCAGCAGCGCCGGCACAGTTGCGGCCAGCGCATAGAGCCCACTGGTTCGTTCCGGCAACAGTGGCCCGCGCCACAGCCTAAGAGCGGCGGCCGCCGCTGGGACCAGTGTCGTCATCATCGCAAAGGTAATGAAGCTCGAAATATTTTCCGGCAGTCGCAGCACGGCAGCCGCGTAGGGCATCAACAGTGTCTTGTCGGGTGGCAGACTGAGCCCCGGCCAGACGAGCACTGCCACCAATGCCACAAGCCCACCGAGACACAAGGCAACTGCCGCCGGCGCTACCAGCCAGCCCGTTGCCACCAGTGTCGCGATAGCGAGCAGCGCAACCGGCATCCAGCCCCAATAGTCGAACGACACGGCAGTTAGGAAACAACAGACGAGCACCGTCATGGTGGCCAAGGCTGCGCTCGCAATCCAATCGGGTTCGGCCGCCTCGTCGCGTGTGCCCTGATGTGGTTGATAGGCCATGAAGCCAGCCGCCAAAGCCAGTTGCAGCAACGCATGCACGGCCGCCGGATCGGTCAACGACGTGTCACCCGTTGAGAACAGCGTGCCCGACACGCGGCCGATCATCAGCAGGCCCCAGAAGCTGGCGCCAGCAACAGCCGACATCGCCAGCCACAACCATGTCCGGGCCCGCGCCAGGCCATAGGCTGCGGCGGCGACAACGGCCAAGTAAACGGTGAGCGACCAGAAATTGGGTGAATGCGATGTCACCAGCATCGGTGTCAGCAACGAACCGGCTAGCCCAATGCCAGCTAAAGCGGGTCCATGAATGGCGGCGGCGAGCATGGTGACGATGCCAACCGCACCGAGCAGAATGAATGCCAGCGCTGGGCCGATAAAATCATAGAGTGCGTGGGCCGCATAAATTGTGCCGAAGGCGACGATGGTGCCAGCGGCGGTCAGCACACTCGGGATATGCGCGTGCGGCAAGGTATCAATTGGGATCTGCACATCGCCACGCCGCATCCATTCCGCGGTTGCAACCAGACCCGCCGCTAACAGCGCGCCGAGGATGACACGCACGCCTGGGCCAAGGAGGCCGGCTTCGATCGAGTATCGAACCAGGAACAATCCACCGAGTGCGAGCGCGACGCCACCGGCCCACACTGCCCATTGGGTTCCGAGGCGTTCTTCGAAGCTCTCGGTCTTTGGTGGCGCAGGAGGCGGAGCGCGCGGGGACTCTATGCGAGGCATGGCCTCAGACGCCGGCTGCTCTGTTGTTGGGGGACCTGGTCTGGACGCGTCCCGCTGGATGGCGCCTGATTGCATTGGATCAGTCTTCGTGGCGTCAGCAGCCGTGCTTTGCGGCAGGTCGCGTGTCGAGGCTGGCGTGGTAGCGGGCTTTGGTGTGTCCTCGCGTCCCGGATCAGACTTGCGTTCGACACGCATCCAGTCGAGGTCGCTCGAGATGCGTTCGAGCTGCCCTTCCATGCGCAGTAGCCGGTCTTTGAGGCCGATGGTTCTGATCAGCGCCGCTACCGCCACCAAGAGTGGCAGCAACGGCAGGATCAAACCAAACACCATGTATGCCATTTGACCGTTCCCCGCTGCGAAGGCTGGCCCTGAATCCCATGATTCGGCTGTCGTTGTGCGAGCTATCACGGTCGACAATGGTGAATTTCGGGTCGGAAGCGGTCTCCCAGCACGAGCCATCATGCTTTCGTCTGCTTGTATTCTCAGAATTCGCGCTGCCTGGGACGCGCAAGGCGATTGGGCAGGAGCACGGCCGGGCGTCAGCGATGATCGTATTTGTGATCGGCGCCGCAGCTTTGTTCCAAGGTGCAAGGGCGCTGGATTTGGTTTGAACAAAAAACGCCCGTTCCGCGGGCATGCGGGACGGGCGTTGGTTTGGCAGAATGGGAGCGGGAGAGGCACCCATTTTTTGCAATCACGGTGTGCAGTGGATTTGAGAGACAGACGAAAGTCCGGCGATCAGGCAACGGCGAGTTTGGCAATCATCAGGCGAAGAAATCCGGTTGGCTAGCAGCGGCAAACACAGTCACAGCCCGCCAGCCACCGGTAGCAACTGGCGGTTCAAGCAGGAATGTATCTTGGAGTTCGAGCAGGGCACGGGCGAGACTGAGAGACAGGCAACCAGCGTCATATGGCACGTCGTTCGATATTTTCGAGAGTGTCAACACGACTTCGACAACATCGCCATCGGCAGTGGCTGACAGCGAAACTTGAGAGCCATCCGCACCGCGAGCCATTGCGCACGAGAACAGATTGATCAAGGTTTGGCGAAGTGGACGGCGCTCGCCCAAAATTTCGAGACCTTCAAGGCCGCTCATGTCGAATGAAATTCCACGGCTGCTTGCATCGGTACTGGCAAATATCCACGCCTCTTTAGCAAACTCTTCAAGATCGAGAACTTCAGGGACGGATGCAGAGCCGGGAGCAGCCAGCAGCGCTGTCAAAGCAAGGGTATCTTCGGCAGACTTGAGCAGGGCGCGGCCGCTGACTTGGATATGATCGAGGTATTCCATGTAGCGCGGATGACCGACGGGTCCCATGACTTCGCTGCGCATCAAATCAGTGAAGCCGAGAACCGCGTTCAATGGTGTTCGCAGTTCATGACTGACACGAGCCATCAAGTCGGCCCAGGCCTGGCCACGCTCGTCGGCTTGCAATTTGGAGCGCACAGCGCTGTCGGCGATTTCGACGAGACGCTGAGCTTGGCGTTCGATGGCAATTCCGGTTGGCGTCAGAACACGGGCTGTTTCGGGAGATGAAATACAGGTTGTGTGCGAAATTGCAGTTGCGGAACAAGCGTCGGCCTTGGGCTCCTTGAACACGCCGCCGTTGTGCATAAGGGCGAGGAGAACGAGAACAATACCAGTGAGCACCAGGAGTGATGTGGCGCCACTCGAACTGGATTTGAATTCGAAGGCTGCCAACAACGCGAGATGCGCGATGGCCGCAATTTCCAAGCGGCTTGCAAAAATGCTCTGAACCCAGTCTCGCGGAGCAGCGAATTCGAACATCCCCCCAGCAAGGCGCTGTGCACGCACAGACGCTCCTTGCGGACGGGCGGACCATTGTCCCGCCATCCTGATCTCCTGCTCGATTGTATGGAATTCGCCTGCTGCACCTGCGTTCCAGTCTGGGCAAGAGAGCCGGATCGCCTAACTAGAATCACTGATTCGAGACTCACCTG
Source organism: Hyphomicrobium sp. (assembly GCA_031380225.1). Taxonomy (GTDB): domain Bacteria; phylum Pseudomonadota; class Alphaproteobacteria; order Rhizobiales; family Hyphomicrobiaceae; genus JANNFX01. The sequence continues at coordinate 5,932 of JANNFX010000196.1, read as the reverse complement.
TCGAGCATCATTTCACTGGGTCAATGAAGTTTTTTCGTTATCCTCAGTCGTCCAGCATTTTTGTCACGATCTCATATACATCGCGTGATAAATTGGATGTGGAAGCAACTGATTTTAATGCTTTTTTGGCGAGTCCTCGACGGCTGGATTCCAATGCTCTCCAACTCCGAAGTGCACCCAGCATACGGGCTGCAACCTTCGGATTCTTCAAGTCGAGCGCGAGCACATGCTCGGCCAGAAAAACATAACCAGAACCGTCAGCCCGGTTGAATTGCACTGGGTTCTGAAGGGCGAAGTTTCCGATCAGTGCGCGCACCTTGTTGGGTGCCGTCAACGAGAACAGCGGATGGTGAGTGAGCGCCTTGATGCGTTCGAGTGTACCGTCAAGCGGCGACATGGCCTGCGCTGAAAACCACGTATCAATGACCAAGTGGTCATGGTGCCACCGCTTGTAGAAACGGTCGAGGGCTTCGCTGCGGTACTCAAAATCGATGCCGGCGATTTGAATGAGCGCCGCGGCCTCGTCGGTCATGTTAGTGGCTTTGACAAAGTGCTGCTTGAGGCGCTTCAAATCATCGCCAGTGCCGCGTGCTGTCAGCAGTGCCAAAGCTGCGTTGCGTTGGGCTCTGAGGCCGGCGCTCTTGGCGCCGGGCGAGAACGCGCCGCGCGTCTTAGAGGCGCTATAGAGTGCCTGCAACTCGTCGCCAAGAATAGTTCCGGTTTGTTTGGCAAGTTGCCGGACACCTTTGAATATGAGCCCCGGATCGACGTTGCGTCCAATATCGCGGGCGATGTCGGATTGCGTCGGCAGTTTCATGAGTTCTGCGCGGTAGGCGGGTTCAAGCGCTGGATCCGCAAGCGCTATGCCAATGGCCTTGGCGTAAGCCGTGCCACGGGCGCCGCGCTTGCCGCTTTTGAGCGCAGCTACCATGCTCTGGATCGTGCGAGAGGCGAACTGATTGGCCGCTTGCCAGCGGTTAAACAGATCGTGATCGTGCTGCATCAGGAATACGAGATCGCGATCGTCAAGGTCGATCGACAGGTTCACAGGTGCCGAAAACCCGCCATTGAGCGACGGCACCGGCTTTGACGGGACGTTGCGGAACTTGAACGATTGGTGCCGCTGCGTGACTTGGACGACGTTGCCCCGGTTCTCACTGCCATCGGCCAAGTCTAAGTCGATTTCCTGGCCGTTGCTGCTGAACAGCGCCAGTTTGAGGGGAATATGCAGCGGCTTCTTTTTTGTCATGCCCGGCGTGTCGCGCTGGACTTGCGTGACATCGAGGATAGCTTGTTTCTTGACGGTGTCGTAGGTCAATTTGCAAACAATGTCCGGCGTACCCGGCTGCTGATACCAAAGTTTGAATTGAGCCAGGTTTTGTCCGCTGACCTCTTCGAAGCAGGCCAGAAAGTGCTCAATCGTGACGGCTTGACCATCGTGGCGGTCGAAATAAAGATCCATACCGGCGCGAAAATTTTGCGGCCCGACAATGGTGTTGATCATGCGCACCAGTTCTGCGCCCTTTTCATAGACAGTCGCCGTGTAGAAATTGTCGATTTCGATGTAGCTGTCAGGCCGCACGGGATGGGCGAGCGGTCCGGAGTCTTCTGGAAACTGCGTTGCCTTCAGTTGCCGGACGTCAGCGATGCGCTGCACCGTGCGGCTGCGCTCATCGGCTGAGAATTCTTGGTCGCGGTAGACGGTTAGCCCTTCTTTGAGGCACAACTGGAACCAGTCCCGGCATGTGATCCGATTGCCGGTCCAATTGTGAAAGTATTCGTGCGCGACGACCGCTTCGATGGCTTCGAACATGGCATCGCTGGCCGTATCCTCGGACGCCAGCACCAACCGGTCATTGAAGATATTAAGACCCTTGTTCTCCATCGCGCCCATGTTGAAGTCGGATACGGCGACAATGTTGAAGATGTCGAGATCGTACTCGCGGCCGAAGTGCGTTTCGTCCCAGCGCATCGAGCGCTTCAATGAATCCATCGCCCAGCCGGCGCGGGCCTCTTTGCCGGGCTCAACATAGATATTGAGTTCGACCTTGCGGCCCGACGCGGTTTTGAAGCTGGAATTGACAGCTGCTAGGTCGCCGCCGACAACGGCGAACAGATAACAGGGCTTGGGGTGTGGGTCATGCCAGGTGGCGAAGTGACGGCCGCCGTCGGTTTCGCCCTTGGAAATCAAGTTTCCATTTGAAAGCAATATTGGACAGGCCTTCGCGTCGGCTTCGATGCGGCATGTGTAAACCGACAAGACATCGGGCCGGTCCTGGAAGAAGGTAATGCGGCGGAAGCCTTCGGCTTCGCATTGCGAACAATAGACGCCGCGAGACCGGTACAACCCTTGAAGCACTTTGTTGGCCTCTGGGTTGATCACAGTCGTAATCTGAAGCGTAAATGGCTTTTGCGGCGCATTTCGAATTGTGAGCGCGGTTGCCGTCTGGATGAAATCAGACCGGGCGAGTTTATGTCCGGCCAGCTTCACACTGACGAGTTCAAGATTCTCCCCGTCGAGATGCAGTGCGGAACTCTTGATGCTATTTTTGATGCAATCCGGATTGGGCCGGACCTTTAGCGTCGACACAACGGTCGTTCTGACCGGATCAAGGGCAATATCGAGGTCAACGGTGTCGATCAGATAGGCCGGTGGCCGGTAGTCTTGAAGACGGATAGTGCGCGGCGCGTCGACTTTCATATTCAGGTCCCAAGGCAGCCTTGTGTATGGCAGCCGTTATGGACCGAACCGGGTCCGGACGTCACCGCAATAAAATTGCAGTTCCGGGTTTTTTTAGTTGAGACTGAAATCAGACTGCTGCGAGCATAGGTTCATCGACGGCGCCGCTGCTGTTCAGGACCGCTTCGAGCCTTTCTATAACCATTACCAATTCAGACCGGAGCGCACCGATAGCGGTTTCATCCATGCCAAGTTGACAAACGACATGGGCTCTGACGTCGACGCCGGCGTTTTGCACGCTGTGCCCCTTATCGGTCAGCGCAATTTCAATCTCGCGCTCATCGGACGTGCGCCGGTTCCGGGTCAGAAAGCCAGATTGTTCCAGCCGCTTAACCAGTGGTGTCAAAGTTCCACTGTCGAGATGCAACCGGTCTCCGATTTCCGTCAGCGTCAGGTGGTCCTTTTCCCACAACACCGTCAGCACCAGATACTGCGGATACGTCAATCCGAGGGGTGCCAGCTTTTCACGGTAAGTCTTGGTCATGGCCCGCGACGCCGCGTAAAGGGCGAAACACAATTGATTGTCGAGCTTCAACAGCTCAAAGTTGGTCCGGCTCAAGGTGCGCCTCTTAAAGTTTAGCCCAACGATTCTGGCATTGTACTTTAGTCTTAGATTAGGGTCTACTTGAAATTAGCGTTGAGCCCAACCAATTGGCAAGCTGAATTGACACTTTGCCCATCAGATAAACAATTTGTACCGTCAATGGCTGGTTAATGATTTTGTCACCACGTTTTGCGACTTTGGAAAATAGGGATCGTAAAGGCCGCTTAACGACGTTGGGCCTTCAAAGTGGGATCGAGATGTCGCTTTATCGTGGGATTTCGGGTGCAGGCCAGCTCCGCCGTGGGGTCATTGTGTATGTCGCGGCATTTTTGGCGGCATGTTCGAGCGCTTGGTCGCCGCCCCCAGCCGAAGTTGCCCGCTGGAAAAGTTCCGGACCAGCGATCAATGCGCCAACGTCGCCGCGTGAAGCAGCGGTGGGTCCAATTCCCAAAGGTGGCGGTATCTACAAGGTCGGCACGCCTTACCAGATTGCCGGCGCGTGGTACACACCCGCTGAGGACCCAACTTACGATCAATCTGGGACCGCATCCTGGTACGGGTCAGATTTTCACGCCCGCCGCACGTCAAATGGCGAAATATATGACATGGAAGCGCTGACAGCAGCTCATAGGACGCTGCCGATGCCTTCCTATGTCTATGTCACGAACCTCGACAATAATCGCACTGTCTTGCTCCGCGTCAACGATCGTGGGCCATATGCTCGTGGCAGGATTATCGATCTGTCTCGTAGCGCAGCAAACGCTCTCGGTGCAGTGCACCACGGGACTGCCAATGTCCGCGTTCGTTACGCCGGGCCGGCACCGCTCAATGGCGATTCCCGGCGGGAGCATCAATTTTTGGCGTCGCAACCTTGGATTCGGAGTGGGACCGCGGTTGCCTCGGACGCCGGAAGACCTGCGAATAATATTGTGCCCTACCGGCCGGCCGCGGAAACCGTGCAACAACGGCCAGCATTTGCCGCCGCACCAGGTCCTGCGGTCCCACAAGGCTGGTCTCCTGACGTTTACCGGGCCGGTGAGCGCTCGGGCCTTGGCCGCTGAAAATGGGCCGCTGAAATTTGACATTGAAATTTATGCGCCGAAATTCAGCGCGTTTCTCCCATCAATTCGCCATGGCGATCATTGACAGTATGGTTGGGGTAACAGGATAGTCGATGATCTCTCGCCGGCGATAGCCAGGATACTTCAATAATGACGCGCAGCGTTCCCCGATTGATTTTTCGAGCGCTTTTGACCTTTAGCTTTGGTGTCGTGGCGCTGGTTGTGCCGCACATGGCATCAGCGCAACAAACCGGTGAGTTTGTCACCAAAGCCCGCAACGCGGTGTTGATGGACTACGAAACCGGGTCGATCTTGTACCAGAAGGCGCCGGATGATTTGGTTCCGCCGGCTAGTATGAGCAAGTTGATGACACTTGCTGTGCTGTTTAAGGCGATGAAAGACGGAACCGTCAAGCCGACCGACGAATACACAATGAGCGAGAATGCCTGGCGCACGGGTGGCGCGCCGTCGGGCACTTCGGCCATGTTCGTTCCACTCAATACCAAAGCCAAGGTTGTTGAATACATCCAAGGCATCGTCGTTCAGTCCGGTAACGACGCCTGTATCGCGCTTGCGGAAGGCATGGCTGGCTCCGAGGTTGCATTTGCCAGATTGATGGAAGATGAGGCGCGCCGACTTGGATTGAAAAAATCGACGTTCCGCAATTCAACCGGCCTCGATGATCCAGAACACCTGATGACGGCCCGCGAGTTGGCTCTATTGGCTCAACATCTGATCCGCGATTATCCAGAGCACTATCCGATCTTCCATCAGAAAGAGTTCCCGTATCTGAAGCACAAGTTTTACAACCGCAATCCGCTATTGGGCAGCGAATTGAATGTCGACGGTCTGAAAACCGGACACACGGCCGTTGCGGGCTATGGCATTGTGTTCTCAGCAGTCAACGATGGCCGCCGCCTGATTGGCGTTGTCATGGGCAACAAAGACGAAAAAGAACGCAAAGAAGAAGCACGCCGCTTGCTCGAATGGGGCATCCGGTCATTTGCCCGCATGAAGCTATTCGAAGCCGAAGAAGAAGTCGGCAGCGCCCGCGTCTACGGCGGAACGCGGTGGTATGTGCCGCTGAAAGGCAAAAACGGCGGCAGTCTTGATGTGGTGCTGCCGCGCTTTCCGGCCAACCAGAAACTGCGCGGTGAGATTGTTTACAATGGCCCCTTGAAGGCGCCGATCAAGAAGGGTGACCAGGTTGCCGTATTGCGCGTTACAAGTTCGGCAACAAATGGAGGCCCAGCGACCGCAACCAGCGAGGTGCCGCTGCACGCTGCTGAGGATGTCGGCCAATCGAGTTTCGTCTGGAAAGGTGTCGATAGCCTGCTCTATCTCGCGGTCAGGGCCGTCATGAAGAAGAGCGAGTAGCTGATCTCAAGCGGTTCCAGTGATCACCCTTCCCGGACCACCAACACGATCTTACCGATGTGCTGGCTGCTTTCCATGCGCTCATGGGCTTTAGCGGCGTCTTGCAAAGGGTAAGCGCTGTCGATCACGGTTTTGATGGTGCCATCAGCGAAAAACGGCAGCACGTTGGTTTCAATTGCACGCGCAATACCGGTTTTGACCTGTTGTGAA
>JANNFX010000170.1:0-31575 GCA_031380225.1 Hyphomicrobium sp. | reverse complement strand
CCGCGACATCGCGATCAAGTTTGCCCTTGTTCTGCTGAGACAGAGAATTCAATTGGCTATCGAAGGCACGACGGAAGCTGTCGGCCGAGATGGCAGTGCTGCCGATTTGCGCTACATCGTTGCTGGCGCCAACGAAGTCGCGCGGAATGCCCCAAATTGCGAATGAGCCGATCAAAACCACGAAAAACAGCCGGGCGATCATGCTTTGGGCGCCGCGACGCATAGATTCTAACATTGACGTTCCTGTTGAGTTGGGTCTGCACCCTGCGTGACAGGGCGATTTGGCGTGATATGAAGCCCAGCCTGCCGCCGAATGCAAGGGTGGGCAGGTGGCTGCGTTTACGACTTAACCGGACATAGGACCAAGAGGACTGATGACAGCGCCGATCCGCCCGTTGATTGCGGGCAACTGGAAAATGAATGGCCTCAAATCGCATCTGACCGAGGCGATCAAGGTCAATGAAGCCGTGCCGGCATCCTCGGCCAGTGGTGCTGACGTGCTGATATGCCCGCCGGTCTCACTTGTGATGGTCATGGCTGAAGTGCTGAAATACGGGCGTGTGATGATCGGCGGCCAGGACTGCCATTGGGCGGCGAGCGGCGCCAATACAGGGGATATTTCGGCCGAAATGCTGGCAGATGCCGGCGCAAAAGCAGTCATTTTGGGCCATTCCGAACGCCGCGCCGATCACGGAGAGTTATGCAGCACCGTCAAAGCCAAGGCGGAAGCCGCGCACCGGGCAGGGCTAATCGCTATAATTTGCGTGGGAGAGTCAGACGGGCAGCGCCGCGCTGGGTTGACGCTGGACGTGGTGTCGCGGCAACTCACAAACTCAGTCCCACAAGGCGCAACTGCTGCCAATACAGTAATCGCCTATGAGCCAGTGTGGGCGATTGGGACGGGATTGACCCCAACAATAACCGAAGTCGCTGAGGTCCATGGGGCCATCCGGGCGGCGCTGGCTAAGCGCTTTGGGGCAGAAGGCGAGGCCATGCGGATCCTCTATGGCGGCTCGGTTAAGCCGTCTAATGCCAAGGAATTGATGGCAGTGACCAATGTTAACGGGGCTTTGGTCGGTGGCGCGAGCCTGAAAGCGGCTGATTTCCTTGGGATCATTGGGGCGATCTGAAGCCGTTCATGCGCTGTAAATCACGAACAGCCGTTATGGTTGACGCTGGGACACCTATATTGGATGATCCTGGCGAAAAGGACGTCATGCGAATTTTGAGACATATGTTGTCGGTATTGGTGCTTGCCAGCCTCGTGCTCGCGCCGTTGCCGGGGCATACCGCGGGATCGCCTGTGCCGGTGCGGTCCGCTTCCGTAGCCGGTGCCACCGGTGCCAAAATGGCTATGGACTGCCCCGGTCACAGCACGCCTGCGAAGCAGGGCGAACAGACCCCGGAACATCTCAAATGTCCGGCGTGCCCTGACGGCTCATGCAACTCTAGCGCCTGCCAAGCAAAGTGCGCCGCGGCTGTCTCACATACCGTTGAGCCTCAGCCGTCAGAGCTGCCGGACACCACAGCGCTCTACGATACCGGCCCGCATCAAAGCTATCGGGTGCAGACCCTGCAACCGCAACCGCCCCCTCCTCGACCCTGAATCAATGCACACCTTTCGCAGCTGACCCGCCATGCGGGCTGGCGCCGTAAGCGTTTCTGTATCTGATCAGGACTATTTCAAATGACAAAGACCTTCATTACCGGCACGGCCATCGCGGCAGTGTTGATCGCGGCTGTTGGCGGCTATCGCGCTGGCACCGGAACGTGGCCGCATCTCAAATCCTCCAGCCCAGTGACATCCATGGACAACCCGGCGGTAGCGTCCGACTCCCACGCAGGATCTCATAGCGGTGACGATGCAGCGATGACGAGCGTCACAACGGAGACGCCCGCGACGACTCTGCCAGCTGCCCCGAGTGCCAAGTCAGAGCCCGCAAAATTGCTCTACTACCGCAATCCGATGGGTCTGCCCGACACGTCTCCGACGCCAAAGAAGGACGAGATGGGGATGGACTACATCCCGGTCTATGCCGATGAAGAGAGCGGCAGCGGTTCATCATCAACGGTCAAAATCAATCTCGACAAGTTGCAACGCTCAGGCGTCCGCACTGAACCCGCACGCATGACTAAGCTAACCAAGCCGGTGCGTGTCCCTGGAACAGCGAAGCCCGATGAACGCGGCCTGCGCATCATCACATTGCGTGCTGATGGCTTCATCGAAAAACTTTATGCCAACGAACATGGCAAGCACGTTAAAAAGGGCGAGCCGCTATTTCGCGTCTATAGCCAACCCATGCTACGGGCTTTGATTGACTATCGCCTCGGCTCCAAAGAGCGCGGAGAACAGGGACCGGAACTGCTTTCGTCTTTGCAGAAATTGCGCAACTATGAGGTGCCGCAAGCAGCGATTGACGACGCGCGCCAGTCTAACGAGGTGGCGATGTCGTTCGACTGGCCGTCGCCCGTCACCGGCTATATCATGGAGAAGAAAGTCGTTGAGGGCCAAATGGCGAAAATGGGCGAGGAGCTGTTCCTCCTTGCCGACCTTTCAAAAGTCTGGGTCATCGCCGATGTCCCCGAACAAGATTTCGCTTCGGTCAAAGTCGGCGCCCCTGCCAAAGTCCGGTTCCGTGCTCTCCCCGACGAGACCTTCGACGGCAAAATCACATTTATCCTGCATGAACTCGACCATGGTGCGCGGTCGGCAAAGGCCCGCATCGAGGTCGCAAATCCTGACCACCGCATCCGCCATGAAATGTATGCCGAGGTCGAAATCGCAACTGGCGCTGGCGACGCTGAGCGCTTAGCCGTTCCTTCATCTGCGGTCATCGATAGCGGCAATCGCCAAGTTGTGTTGATCGACCGTGGCGAGGGGAGATTTGAGCCGCGCGCCGTAAAAGTCGGAGTTCGTGGCGACGGCATGGTTGAAATCACCGATGGCATCAAAGCAGGTGACAACGTCGTCGTCTCGGCAAACTTCCTGATCGATGCCGAAAGCAATCTGAAGGCAGCTTTATCGAGCTTCACAGCAGGTGACGCCAAGATGGAGATGTCCCAGTGATTTCCCGTCTCATCCGCTGGTCGGCGCATAACTTGACGCTGATCGTCATTGGCATGATCTTGATCACGGCGGCCGGCATTTATGCCGTCCGCACCGTGCCCCTCGATGCCATCCCAGATCTCTCGGACACTCAGGTGATTGTCTACACTGAGTACGCGGGCCAGGCGCCGCAAGTCATTGAAGATCAGGTCACCTATCCACTGTCGTCGGCGTTGTTATCGGTGCCGAAATCGCGCGTGGTGCGAGGCTTCTCGTTCTTTGGCGTTTCGTTCGTCTATGTCATTTTCGAAGATGGCACTGATATCTATTGGGCGCGCTCCCGCGTACTCGAATATCTGTCCGGCGCCGCCCGCACGTTACCGCAAGGCGTGACGCCGTCGATTGGTCCCGACGCAACGGGCGTCGGCTGGGTCTATCAATATGTAGTGATGGCCGCAAAACGCACGTTGGCCGAGTTGCGATCCACGCAAGACTGGCAAGTCCGCTTTGCCGTTGCAAAGGCTGAAGGCGTGGCGGAAGTTGCCAGCGTTGGTGGCTTCGTCAAGCAATACTCGGTCGTTGTTGATCCGCGCCGTCTGAAGTCGCTCGGCCTCACGCTTGAAACCGTTCGCGACGCAATTCGCACTTCAAACATGGACACCGGTGGCCGTGTCGTCGAATTGGCCGAGACCGAATACATGGTTCGCGGCCGCGGCTATATCCGCAGTCTCGAAGACATCGAAAAAATTGTTCTCAAAGCCGATGCCGGTGTTCCGGTTCTGATCAGGGACGTGGCGCGGGTTGAATTGGCACCCGACGAACGCCGCGGTGTCACCGAACTCAATGGCGAAGGCGAAGTCGTTTCTGGCATCGCCGTGCAGCGCTATGGGCAGAATGCTTTGTCTGTCATAGATAACGTCAAGGCGCGGCTTGAAAGCATCAAAGGCAGTCTGCCCGAAGGCACTGAAATCATCCCGGTCTATGACCGTTCCGAACTCATTCACCGTGCCATTGCAACTCTAAAATCGACGCTGGCGGAAGAGAGCCTGATCGTCGCCTTGGTGTGCGCGATTTTCTTGCTGCATGTGCGCAGTGCGTTTGTCGCCATCCTGACGCTGCCGCTTGGCATTCTGATGTCGTACATCATGATGCGGGCGCTGGGACTATCATCGAACATCATGAGCCTCGGCGGGATTGCAATTGCCATCGGCGCCATGGTTGACGCCGCCATTGTCATGATCGAGAACGCGCATAAACACTTGGAGCGCGCGCCGCCCGATAAGCCGCGCATTGACGTGCTGATCGAAGCTGCCAGCGAAGTCGGCCCAGCGCTGTTCTTCTCGCTGTTGATTATCACGGTGTCATTTCTGCCGATCTTCGCGCTTGAGGCGCAGGAGGGGCGAATGTTCCACCCTCTCGCCTTCACCAAGACGTTCGCGATGGCGGCGGCGGCACTATTGTCTGTGACGGTGGTGCCAGCGCTGATGGTGCTGTTCGTGCGCGGCCGCATTGTGCCCGAAGCCAAAAATCCCGTGAACCGGTTCTTGATTTGGGTCTACCGGCCGGTCATCAAAACCGTGTTGCGCTTTAAGGCGCTGACGATTGGCGTCGCGCTGGCTGTTCTGGCGGCGAGTGTCTACCCGGCATCGAAGCTCGGCTCAGAATTCATGCCGACGTTGAATGAAGGCACGCTGTTCTATATGCCGACAACTTTACCCGGCCTGTCGATCACCAAAGCGGCCGAACTGCTGCAAACGCAAAACAAGATCATCAAGTCGTTCCCGGAAGTCGCGTCGGTGTGGGGCAAAGCTGGGCGCGCGGCAACAGCAACCGATCCGGCACCAACGGAAATGTTCGAGACCGTGATCAATTTGAAGCCCGAGAACGAATGGCGAGCGGGCGTTACAACCGATAGCCTGGTTGCCGAAATGGATAAGGCATTGCAGTTTCCGGGCGTCGCCAACGCATGGACAATGCCGATCAAGGCCCGCATTGACATGCTAGCGACCGGCATCCGCACGCCGGTTGGCGTTAAAGTCATGGGCCGGGACTTGAGTGTTATCGAAGGATTGTCACGCAAGATCGAAGCCGCAATCAAAACTGTGCCGGGCACCTCAAGCGCGTATGCCGAACGTATCATCGGCGGCTACTATCTAGAGATCATCCCAGATCGCGATCGCCTGGCGCGCTTCGGTCTCAGAGTGGGCGATGTCCAGTCCCTCATTTCATCTGCAATCGGCGCCGAGACGATCACCACAACAGTTGAGGGCCGCGAACGGTATGGCGTGAGCCTCCGGTATCCGCGCGACGTGCGATCCGATCCAGAAGCATTGAAACGCGAAGTGTTGGTGCCGATGCCAGGTGGCGCGTCCATTCCGCTTGGCGAAGTTGCCGATATCAAGCTGACACGGGGACCAGCCTCAATCCGGACTGAAAATGCAGAACTCGCAGCTTACATTTTTGTCGACGCCCGCGACCGAGATCTTGGCAGCTACGTCTCTGACGCCAAGAAGGCGGTGGCAGACAGCGTCCAATTCCCGGCTGGCTATTATGCGGTGTGGAGCGGTCAGTTTGAATATTACGAACGGGCCAAAGCGCGGCTCGCCTATGTGGTGCCGTTCACACTGCTGCTGATCTTACTGCTGCTCTATTTGAACTTCCGCCGCATGACGGAAACGCTGATCGTCATGCTATCGCTGCCGTTCGCACTCGTCGGCGGGCTGTGGTTGATGTGGTGGATGGGGTTCAATCTATCGGTCGCCGTTGCAGTTGGCTTTATCGCTCTCGCGGGCGTCGCTGCCGAGACCGGCGTCATCATGTTGATCTATCTTGATCACGCGTTGGAAGCCCAACGCGCGAAAGCCACCGCGGAGGGCAGGGCGTTGTCGCGCGACGACGTCAATGCCGCCATCATGGAAGGGGCCGTGGAACGCGTGCGGCCGAAGATGATGACAGTGGTCGCTATCATGGCCGGTCTGCTGCCGATTTTATGGAGCCACGGCACCGGTTCTGAGGTGATGCAACGCATTGCCGTGCCGATGGTCGGCGGGATGATGTCGTCGGCGTTGCTGACTTTGATCGTTATCCCGGCGATTTATGCTGTGGTGAAGGGGCGATTAGTCAGCGATTAGTCTTGGCTCCCGGCCGCTGCGATTCACTGACCTCAAAGTTGAAAAAGATTTGATCGAGCGCGGCGATCCCATCTGCTTCGAGATAAATCCCGGTGCGGCGGCCACTGCTGTCCGGTTTAGGTTTGAGGGTCACGCTAAGACGCTTATCGGCAAAGCCAATAGGCAGGTTTCACTTAAATGGGTCTTGGACTAGGGTGACCCGGTCTGCAACCAAAAGTGGGCGTCCGTCATGACAATCCTCCGTATCGCCCTCAACGCTCTAATTATGCTCACCGAGTTGGCGGCCGTGATTGGGGTGGCATGGCTTGGCTACACATCGCCACTTGGTTTCACTGCTCTAACCGCAGCGCTGGCGCTTTGGTTGGGGATGACGCTTGAAGCCGAGCGGTTGCGGATCGAGTTGCCATTCTATTTCGAACGCACAACGTCCGCGCGCCTTTGGCTGGTGCTGGTTGTCGGTGGTCTGGAAGCGGTTTTGAAATCGATCTTAGCGGCGGTTGCGGCGCTCTTCACCTTTTCCGGCACCAATCACGACCGGCTGTTTTGGGTCGCAATCGTATTCGCAATTACCGTCTTCATTGGCGCCAACATACTCCGCGTTATGTCGAGACAACTCAAAGCCCGGCCTGCGCGCTGGGGGTTCTTCCGGCTCGGCTCGCCGCTCGGGTTGTTATTCTCGGCAGGCTTGGCCATGCTGGCTGCAGCAACGCTGATCCCCTCGAGTAGTATTTCTGATCTCGGCTGGAAAATCATGTGGGACATGCCAGCCAAGCCAACCGTCGATCAGGTCAGTGAATTGGTGTTCCAGTTGAAGCAGGCGTTCGATGATTTTGTGGTCGCCGTCCTTTCACGGTTGGTGAGCCCGGATTTTGCCCGTTTCCTCGGCATTTTTGTCAGCGTCAACGTTCTTGCCGGGTTCGTGGCTGCGATCTACGCCGCGGTCATCTCCAGTGTGGTTCGCATGGCCGAAAGCCTGCTGCTTCACGCCCCCTCACAGTCGCGAGAGATTGCCGAAACGTAACCGCAGCGGCCTTGCGCCCGGAGCAGGGGCATGTCTAAGGTCTGCCACAATTCGCTTTTCCTTCTCCAGTCAACGGGCTGCGACCCGGAACGTCCTCTGTTGGTCGCTCCGAACCGCTGTCCGCCACCGCGCTGGGAAGTGATCAGTTATCCACCCGACGAGGAGCTTCCGCCGCATGTCTAACGCCCCGCTTGAAATTGTATTTCAGCCATTGTCCGCCGGCCAGCACGCTACGACGCTGATTTTTGCCACCCATGAACTGACGCTGGGCAAGACGGCCGCTGAGCTGAATACCAAGTCGGGTGGAGCGGTACTGAAGGCAGCCGAGGCCGCTGACTTCAAGGGCAAGTCGAAATCGACCATCGAACTGCTGGCACTGCCGAAAGTAGAACCGAGCCGCTTGATTGTCATGGGCGCTGGCAAAACAGCCGAGCATACCGGCACTGACTGGGAAGCGCTTGGCGGTGCCGCCCTCGGCTCCATCTCGGCTCGCAAAACCAAATCCGCCAGCATCATCGTCGACATCGCGGCCGGCAGCGACATCAAGCCAGACACCATTGCGGCCCACATTGCTTCGGGCGCCTTGCTGCGCCACTACACGTTCAAAAAATACCAATCGTCGAAGAAGGCCAACGACGATGCCAACGGGGAGGGTGCCAACCCGGGCAAGGACAAGCTCGACAAACTAGTCGTCCACGTCGCCGATCCAGAAAAAGCCAAAACACAGTTCGAGCGTCACCAAGCCATTGCCAAAGGCATCTACCTGGCTCGCGATCTCGTCAACGAACCCGCCAACGAATTGGGGCCGGTCGAATTTGCGAACCGCGTCAAAGCGCTAGAAAAGCAAGGGTTGGACGTCGAAATCCTCGACGCCGACGACCTCAAGAAATTGAAAATGAATACGCTGTTGGCCGTTGCGCAAGGCAGTGCGAGACCGGCGCGCGTCGCCATCATGACTTGGAATGGCGCCAAGTCGAAAAAAGCCAAGCCATTGTGCTTCGTTGGAAAAGGCGTTGTCTTCGATACCGGCGGCATCTCGATCAAGGGTGCCCAAGGCATGGAGGACATGAAGGGTGATATGGGTGGCGCCGCCTGCGTCACAGGCTTGATGCTGGCTCTCGCCCAGCGCAAAGCACCCGTCAATGCCGTCGGTATCATTGGTCTCGTCGAAAATATGCCATCGAGCACGGCCGTCCGGCCGGGCGATATCGTAACTTCGATGTCGGGACAGACGGTTGAAATCATCAACACCGACGCTGAAGGCCGCTTGGTCCTCGCCGATATCCTTTGGTACGCGCAGGAGCGCTTCAAGCCGAAGCTGATCATCGACCTTGCAACGCTGACCGGCGCCATCATGGTCGCGCTCGGCAAAGACTACGCCGGCATGTTCGTCAATAATGACGAACTGGCCGCTGACTTGTCGGCCGCCTCAAAAGTAACCGGTGAAAAAGTCTGGCGTATGCCGCTCGACAAGTGCTTCGACAAACTGATCGAGAGCCGTTTTGCCGACATGAAGAACATCGGCGGTCGCTGGGCTGGCGCGTGCACCGCTGCCGCCTTCCTTGAGCGCTTCATCGAGAAGGACATGCCGTGGTGCCATCTCGATATCGCCGGCACCGGGATGGACGGCGGCAAAACGGACATCAATACCAGCTGGGGTCCAGGCTGGGGCATCCGGCTTTTGGACCGGTTTGTTTCCGACAATCATGAGAAGACTGAGAAGTAGGAACTCCCGCAGGTCCGGCTTAGGCTGGACCTGCGGTTCCAGACTTCTGTCTGGACGCCCCAGATTGATACACCGTTTAACTATTGTTTTACAAACATATCCAGCAACTATTTTCCATAATATATATTATGCGAACTTAAATGTTCTGCACCTTTTTTGCGCGATGCAAGGACGTGCCGCCGACGTCACCCGGCACACGGCGTCTATCGCAGGATCTCGAATGGTTCGGCACCGTGCGTGGCCGCATCGGCGTCGCAGCTGGCAACGTGCTGTTCTACGGAACTGGTGGGTTGGCTTACGGCCGCAGCACCTACCACTACGACGCGATTTATCCACTCGGCAACGCCACTGCCAACGTCACAACAACTGACTGGAAGGCGGGCTGGACAGCTGGAGCCGGGGCTGAGATGAGCTTCGGCCCTTGGTCAATCAAAGCAGAGTATCTCTACTATGATCTTGGCGACGAAAATCAGCGCACTCAGTTCTTCATCTTTGGCGCAACACCAACGCCCGTCTACTTCGAACCGAAGTTTGAAACTCAGGGCAGTATCGCCCGCGTTGGCATGAACATGCGCTTGAATTGAACTCGAGTTCTTTCACACTAACCGCTTGGTCATCAGCCGGCTGCCGCGATCCTTAAAGCCGAGAGTGGTGTAGAGGTCATACGCCCGCTGGTTCGCGCCCTGCACTTCCATATGCAGCGCCTTGACTCCGTGGCTTCGAGCCATCCCGACAAGTTCATCAATGATCCGGCGCCCTGAGCCCCGCCCCCGGTAAGCCGGAATGATGTAGAGGTCGTCGAGGAACGCGTCGCGGCCGCCGTATTCGATCGACGTCATACCGAAACACACGGCGGCATAACCGATCAGCGTCTCGCCGCTCTCAATGGCGACCGCAAATCCGAGCGCTGGGTCAGTACACAGCCGCTCAAATGCGTCAGCGCCAATGGCTGACAACGGATGCCCGTCTTCGTCGTGAAATGTGATGACCAGCGGCAGCAATCGCGCCGCGTCGGAGGCTTCCGCGACAACGAGGCGATAGTCGATTGGAGCGGCTTTCAAATCGTCCGTCATGTCTTGCGACGCACCTTGCGGCCTCGCGGTTTGGGTTGCATTGGAGCGTCCACCGCTTCCGGCCAGTTATCCCTGATCCAGCGCGTCAAGCCCTCTTCCTCAATTTCACCAGCGGCGAGACCAAACATGATCGCTGTTGCCTCTGCCCGATCAGGGCTAAACACAACGTCGTTCAAGCGAAGGAACAATGTCAATGCCACGAATGCAACGCGCTTATTGCCGTCAACGAATGGGTGATTACGGGCAATTCCAAAAGCATATGCAGCAGCACAGACGGCGAGGTCTGCGTTCTCGTATTGATATTTGTTGATGGGTCGACCGAGTGCGGATTCCAGCGCTCCTTGATCCCGAATGCCCGCAGGTCCGCCGAAACGGGCAAGCTGGCGCTCGTGAGCAGCGACCGCCATGCTGGCCGAAAGCCAGCGTGGCTCGTTCACTTGGCTAGCGCCTGCAGAGTTTCGCGGTATTCCACCATGATGTCGTCGACGATCTTCATAGCTTCCTCGAAGTCGCGATCATCGCGCGTGACCCGAAACCCATCGGGCGTTTCAGTGACAATGACCTCATCACCCTGCTCTAGCCCAAGCCGCGCGAGCAGCTCCTTCGGCAAGATAAGTCCGGTCGAGTTGCCAATTTTTTTGATTTCGAGCTTCATGTGCGGGCCTCCAACACCACGTTATACGTTTTGTATAACACGACTTATTGGCGTTGTACAGACTGTATAACGCCGATATTTAGTATCCGGCGCAATCATCGGCTTTCGCCAAGCCGGAAGGACAACTGGCGCAGCCGCGACACAGCATAAGTTGGCGAAATGAAATGCCGTCGCAATCCGGCCGGAAGCACGAGTTGCCGTGACGCTCAATTCAAACAACCATTACAAATTAGTTTACGCATTGCTGTGGATTGGCGCGGCAATCTGAAGCGCGCTGCAACTTAAGTCTGCTATTTTACGACTATACCGCTAACGCCAAATGTTTTGAAAGCCTCACCGGATGAAGACTGCCATTGCCCTTTGTATTGCGATCATTGTTCCGGGTGGACTGGTGATCCTCGCGCTTCGCTTTCTCTATAATAAGAAAGCCACCTGGACTCACGCGCCGCACGGACAGTTCGCGTTTAGCCACTGAGTACTTAGCAGTCGCTCCATTTCAAGTTACCAGCCCTTCGCAACCAATCGAACCGGTCGCAGCGGGTTATCCAACGCGTTCCATCGCCTCCAGTTCGTCGATCATAGATTCGATAACGCGCAGGCCCTTGTTCCAGAATTCCGGGTCGCGGGCATCTAAGCCGAACGGAGCCAGCAATTCCGAATGGTGCTTTGAGCCGCCAGCCCGCAGCATGTCAAAATATTTTCCAACAAAGCCCGGGTGCGCTTCCTTGTAGAGCCCGTAAAGCGAGTTCACCAGGCAATCACCGAATGCATAGGCGTAGACGTAGAACGGCGAATTGATGAAATGGGGGATGTAGGTCCAGAACACTTCGTAACCAGGCCGGATGGCAATGGCGCCGCCTAGGCTTTCCGTCTGCACATCGAGCCAGAATTGATTGATCTGATCCGTCGTCAGTTCGCCCTGGCGGCGTGCTTCATGAACCTTACGTTCGAACGAGTAAAACGCGATCTGGCGCACGACGGTGTTGAGCATGTCCTCAACCTTGCCGGCGATCATCGCCTTGCGTTCTTTGACATCAGTTGTATCGGCGAGTAGCGCCTGGAACGTCAGCATTTCGCCGAACACAGACGCGGTTTCAGCCAGCGTCAACGGCGTTGGTGCCAGCAATGGCCCCTGCTCGCGCGCCAGCATCTGGTGGACACCGTGACCAAGCTCATGCGCCAACGTCATCACGCAGCGCGGCTTACCTTGGTAATTCATGAGCACATACGGATGCACGCTCGGCACAGTCGAGGCCGAGAAGGCGCCTTGTGCTTTGCCTTCACGCACGGGCGCATCGATCCAACCATGATCGAAAAACATCTTCGCCGTCGCCGCCATATCTGGAGCAAACGCGCCATAGGCTTTGAGAACGGTTGCTTCAGCTTCCTTCCAAGTGAACACACGCTCGGGCTTATCGGGCAACGGCGCGTTGCGGTCCCAGTGGTTCAACTGGTCCATGCCGAGCCACTTGGCTTTCATTTTGTAGTAGCGATGCGATAGCCGCGGATAAGCCGCTCGAACGGATGACACCAGCGCATCAACAACGGGCGCTTCAACGCGATTAGCCAAATGGCGGCTATCAGCGACATCGACAAACCCGCGCCAGCGATCGCCGATCTCTTTGTCTTTGGCCAACGTGTTGGTGATCAGTGTGAACAGTCGCACATTATCAGCGAAAGTTTTGGCAAGCGCTTCGGCAGCGGCTTTGCGCTTGGCGCCGTCGCCATTCGACAGCATGTTCAATGCCGGCTCAAGTGTGAGGAGTTGCGCCTCGCCTTCGACATTGAAACGGAGCGCCGTCATGGTCTCAGTGAACAAGCGATTGAAGGCACCGCGTCCAGTCTGGCCTTTTTCGGTAAACAGCCGCTCGATTTTTTCGTCGAGCTGAAACGGCTTTTCTTTGCGCAGATCCTCGACCCATGGCTTGTATTTGGCCAGCGCGGCCGTGTTCAACGATGCGGCGATTTTCTCATCATCGATTTGGTTCAACTCGAGTTCGAAGAAAATCAGATCGGTCGAGATTTTGGTCAGTGCTTCGGATACGTCGCCGTAGAATTTTGCCCGCGCTTGGTCGGCCTGATTGGCGGCGTAATACAACCCCGCATACGACCCGACCTTACCCAAGAGGTCTGAGATTTGCTCATATGACCGAATAGCTTCAGCAAGCTTTTCCGGTTCGCCCGCAATGCCGGCCAGATTGCCAGCATAGGCCGCTTTCATGCGCTCCGCTTCCCGGGCACCAGCATCCAGATCGCGCTTCACCTCCGGCGCATCCGGCGCAGTGTAAAGATCCGACAGATCCCACTCCGGCATCGGGCCGAGGGCTGGTTTGTCAGCGGCGGCATCCGCTAGGGCGTTCAAGATCTGCTCGCGCGAAAACGTCAGCGTCATTGGGAGCTCCGGTGGTGGGTCGTGGATTTGCCATATAACTTGGGCGTTTCGGCGAGGGATCGCAAGTGACTGGTTGGTAAGGATGCAGCTCGATAGTGAAACTGTAGGCCGGAGTGAGCCCGGTGGCGAAGTCCGGCAAGGGCTAGCACGAATGGTTGTCTGCCGGACGTCGCGAAGACGCTCACCCCGGCCTACGGATCATCGGGATTTGCATGCACCCGGAATGGCGGCCGCAGAATTACTTCACACCCAACTTCTTCTGCAGGCTGGTTGATGACGTCGTATATTGAAACGTGATTTTCTTGCCGGGATGGACGAGGCGGGCAACCGCTTGGGACATCAAAGCCGCTTCATGGAAGCCGCACAGGATCAATTTCAATTTGCCGGGATAGGTATTGATATCGCCGATGGCAAAAATTCCGGGCTCGCTGGTCTCAAATTTTTCGGGGTCGGCTGGGATCAAGTTCTCATGTAAATTGAGACCCCAATCGGCAATCGGTCCGAGTTTCATGGTCAAGCCAAAAAACGGCAGCAGGCGATTGCATTCAACGTGCTGTTCGCCGCCGGCTGTCTTGACTGTCGCGCCGCTGAGCTGATTGCCCTCGCCGTGAAGTTTTGTGACCTGGCCGATGACCAATTTGACTTTGCCGTTGACTACCATCTCCCGCATTTTTTCAACTGAATGCGGTGCGCCGCGGAAGTCATCACGGCGATGCATCAGTGTCAAAGATTTGGCGACCGGCGCTAAATTCAGCGTCCAATCGAGGGCACTGTCGCCGCCACCGACAATCAGAATGTCCTTGCCGCGCATGTCTTCGATGCGGCGCACCGAATAAAAGACCGAGTGGCCTTCGTAGGCTTCGATGCCTTCGAGCGGCGGGCGCTTCGGCGTGAATGAGCCGCCACCAGCTGCGACGATAACAGACTTGGCGATGAACTTGGTGCCAGCATCAGTATCGAGTTCGAAGGCGCCATCCGTCCGGCGCGAAAGTTTGTCAATGCGCTGATCGAAATGGAACGTCGCTCCAAACGGCTTAATCTGAGCCATCAACCGGTCGGTCAATTCCTGACCGGTGACGATGGGCAATCCTGGCACATCATAAATTGGTTTTTCAGGATAGAGCTCGGCGCACTGACCGCCGGGGCGGTTCAGAATATCGACCACATGCGCTTTGACATCGAGCAGGCCAAGTTCAAACACGGCAAACAACCCGACCGGCCCGGCACCGACGATCAACGCATCGGCTTCGATGGCGCCATCTGCGCTATCGTTCGATTGTGTGTCCGCTGTCATTGCGACTCCAATTGGGGTCAGACCCCTCACGCCGATGGCCGGAATTCATCTGGAACGATTGTGTGAGGGGTCTGACTCCATCACAGAATTTTAGAACTGCTTGCCTGGGACGCGCACCAGCAGCCCGTCGAGCTCGGCTTTCACCTTGATCTGGCAACACAGACGGCTTTCCGGGCGCACGTCAAAGGCGAAATCGAGCATGTCCTCTTCGGTCGGCGCTGGCGTGCCAGTCGCCTCCCGCCAGGCCGCATCGACATAGACGTGACACGTGGCGCAGGCGCAGGCGCCGCCACATTCGGCGTCAATTCCTGCGATGTCGTGAGATTTGGCGGCCTCCATGACCGTCATGCCGGGTTCGGCATCGACGGTTTGAGATGTGCCGTCGAGTTGTATAAACGTGATCTTAGCCATGGTCGTGTACAGCGCCCTTTAAATTGCGGGCCGAGACTTAAACGCCACACCGTTTGAATTCAAGGCGGCAATTCAGGCCGTTGCCATCGACCGGCCGAGCCCACCGACGTAAGCTGCAACATCGGCAGCTGCGGCTTCGATTTCAGCGATAAGTTGGGCCACCGCGTCCGGGTCTCGCTGTCCGCGCAACGCCTCAGCTTGGACGGCCAAATCGGCCAACCGCCAGGCGCCAACCGCCCGGCCTGACCCCTTCAGCGTATGAGCCGATAGGTGCCAATCCCGATCGGTTTGTGCCGATTTCAAGGCCTTGATGGTGGCCGGCATCTGGCCGGCAAACAGGTCCAGAATTTCCTGCTCAAGGTCTTGATCGCCGCCGGTAAACCGAGACAAGTGACTGCGGTCGATTGGCCCGTTTGCGGGTGCAATGGTCGAAGAGACCACACTTAAGCCGCGATAATTGTCCGCCACACGCATATCAGTCCCATACAATCTACAGTCCCTGCCCAATCGATGGTCTCACAGGAGCCATAAAGCCCGGTAAATTGAGTGGATAAAGATCGATTTTGGTCGGTAACCATATGGTAAACCCATAGAACTAGGTCGGGACGGGTTGAAATCCATGAGCGACCGCCATGTTTAGGGACCTTGGCGTTCTAATGCCGGGCTCCGTTATGGTTTAAGTTGGAAATGCTAGGCGGACTGAAATTGTCGTTTTGGGCCGCCTCAGCATGCGCTACACTCCAGAATCCGGGCCTGCTGTCCGGGGGACCAAATTGACAGACGGGGCGGATGGTTAGGGAACTGAAAAGTTCAGAAGACTTTAAGCTCATCTTCGGGGCAGCATCTCAGCCTGCGCCAGCTGAGCCGAACCTTGACGAATCCAGCGCGGCGCCTGACACGCGCCAGAGCGCACCTCCAAGTTTATCAGCCGAGGCGCGTTCGGCCATGCCGTCCAGCGCACCTTTGCCACCACCTATTCCGCGGGCGGCGAATAAATCGCCGTCAATTGAAGCCGACGACGACGCCAGCGAAGACGCGAGCCCGCGTAGGACCGCAAAGCGCCGGCCAGCCGGACCACCACGTGCACCGGCTCCCGCCAATGACGACCGGCCCGCGATCGGTGGCTTAATCCACTCGCTGAATGTAAAGCCGTCGACGGCTCCGTTCCGCTATGCCGTGATTGGCAGTGCAGTTTGGGTTTTACTCGGCATCGCAGCCTTCTGGTCCGTGATGTCCGGAGACTATGCCAAAGGCCTTTCGATCGCTGAACTCTTTGCAAAACCTGCAACGTTCCTGATGGCAGCGGCGGTCATTGTCCCGGTCGCGGTCATCATGTTCCTGGCGATACTTGCAACACGCGCCGAAGAACTGCGCATTCGCTCGTCTGCGATGACCGAAGTCGCGTTGCGATTATCCGAGCCAGATCGCAACGCTGAGCAGTCGGTCGCGTCCCTTGGCCAAGCCGTTCGCCGCCAAGTCTCATTCATGAACGATGCGGTGTCGCGCGCACTCGGACGTGCCGGCGAACTCGAAGCCCTGGTTCACAACGAAGTTTCAGCCCTCGAGCGCTCTTACGAAGACAACGAACGCAAAATTCGCGGACTGATAACAGAGCTGGCCGGTGAGCGCGAAGCCCTGGTTTCGACCTCTGATCGCGTTGCCGGTAGCCTCAAAACGCTGGGCACCGATATTCCGCAGTTGATCGACAATCTTTCAAACCAGCAGATCCGGTTGGCCGAAATCATCCAGGGTGCGGGTGATAATCTGTCGTCGCTTGAAACCGCTGTCGGCAATAGCGCCACTCGCCTCGAGACGACGCTTGGCGAGCGCACAGGCCAGCTGCAGGGCGTGCTTGAAACTTACACCGATGCGTTGGGCCACGCGCTGGGCGCCCGTACAGATCAGATGGAAGGCATGCTTGGCGCATACACCGGTGCCTTGGCCGACGCACTGACTGGCCGGGCCGAAACGCTGCGTGGGATCTTCGTTGAATACTCGCGCGCGCTCGATACCTCGATCGGCAATCAGGCGCAGATTATCGATCAGCAAATTGTCGAACGCACGCGCGCCATTGAAAACGTGTTTGCTGACCGCCTGCGGCTGTTCGATGAATCGATCATGCGCTCGACCGCCGCCATCGATCATGCCGTAACCGAGCGCTCGTCCGCCTTGACCGGTGCCTTGGAACTCCACGCCAAGAGCTTCAACGAAACCGTCGGCCGCCAATCAATCGAAATGGACGAAGCCTTGGTGCGCGGCATCAGCTCGGTGCGCCGCTCAAGCGAAAACATTACCCGCCAGTCGCTCAAGGCCATCGAAGGTTTGGCCAACCAATCCGACCTATTGCGCAACGTCTCTGAAAACCTGCTCGGCCAAATCAATACGGTCACCAATCGCTTTGAGAACCAGGGACAGGCCATCATGAAGGCCGCCAATTCGCTCGAAAGCGTCAACTACAAGATCGATATGACGCTGCAGAACCGCCATGCGGAACTGTCACAAACCTTAGACCGCATGAGCGGCAAGGCCGACGACTTCGGCCGCTTGGTCAGTGGCTATTCCTCGTCTATCGAAGGCTCACTGACCGACGTCGAGCAACGCGCCCGTCAGACCGCCGAACAGTTGAAACTTGGCACCGACGCGACCCGCCGCATGGCGATGGCAGATCTCGATCAGCTGCGCACCGATACCGACGGCGAAAGCCGCAAGGCTCTCGACGATCTTCGCCAGCGCGCGCAATCGGTCTCGAACGCGGTCAGTCAACAGCTCGCAGATCTTAATACGCGCTTTGATCAAACCTCGTCCGATGTGCGCCAGAAGGCTGCCTCGGCTGCGGCCGAATTGTCCGCCGAGCAGGCGCGCCTCAAGGATCAAATCGACCGGCTGCCTGGAGCGACACGTGAAAGCACCGATCAAATGCGGATGGCGTTGCAGGACCAGTTGAAAGCGCTGGAACATTTGTCGACGTTGACCGCCCGCACCGTTCAAGCGCGCGACGTCAGCCTGCCACTTTCGGGTAGTGCAGCCGCGTTGCAACCCGTCAAGACTCCCGTGGTGCCAAGCGCCAGCCGCGGTCCGGATCTCAAGACGTTGCTGCAGTCGACGGGCGCACGTCCTGGAGCCAAGGACGGCGGCGCATGGTCGTTCGGCGATCTGTTGGCGCGTGCCTCGCAAGAACAAGAGGGTGACCACGGAGCACACCCATCTTCGAACCCAGCACCGGTATCCGGACCAGGGCCAATGCCGAATGCGGCGGCTCCTGGCGCGCTTAACATTGCCATGCTGGCGCGCGCACTCGACCCCCAAACAGCGGCGAATGTCTGGGCCAGGCTGCGCGCCGGTCACCGCGGCGTACTCATGCGCTCGATGTATTCAGCTGATGGACGTCACACACTCGACGATATCGCGCGGCGCTATCCTGCCGACCAACAAGTCCGGGACAGCGTTGATCGCTACATCGCTGAATTCGAAGCGATCCGTGCCGATACCGAACGCCGCGATCCGACGGGCCGGATGCTGGACCAACATCTGAGTTCAGATAGCGGCCGGGTTTATCTGCTGCTCGCCCACGCTTGCGGCCGGTTGGCCTAAGTCGACCCGGCTCGTGGCACCCTCCTCCCAACTGAAACTTACTGTTGAGATTGAACGTTGGCCATTGTCCGAAGCCTTTGTCATTGCGCGCGGCTCCAAGACCGAAGCCCATGTCGTGACTGTCACGGTGTCCGATGGGCAGTTCACTGGACGCGGCGAATGCGTACCCTATGCGCGCTATGGCGAGACGGTTGAGAGTGTGGCCGGCGCGATCCGCGCATGCACTCAGGCCCTCCCAGCTGATCGCAACGATTTGCAATTGGCGCTACCCGCAGGCGCTGCCCGCAACGCCATCGATTGCGCGCTTTGGGACTTCGAAGCTAAGCGCTACGGCCAGAGCGCGCATGTTATGGCAGGGTTATCGCACCTCCACCCCGTCGAAACCTGCTTTACCTTGAGCCTCGGTGACCCCAACAGCATGGCTCAGAAGGCCCAGTCCGTTCCGGGGCTCAAGCTCTTGAAATTGAAACTTGGCGGCGCTGGCGACGCGGAACGCATGCACGCTGTTCGCGCCGCACGGCCAGATGCCCGTCTTGTAGCCGATGCCAATGAAGCCTGGACGACAGAGTTACTCGAGCCGTTGCTTGCAGCTGCACTCGCAGCTGGCGTTGATCTCATCGAACAGCCCCTGCCCGCTGGAAACGATTCAGCCCTCGCACACGTCAACCACAAAGTCCCCATTTGCGCGGATGAAAGCGCGCACCAGAGCCGCGATGTCGCGTCCCTCAAAGACCGCTACGACGCGGTCAATATCAAGCTCGACAAGACCGGTGGTTTAACTGAGGCTTTAGTGATGGCAACCGCCGCCCGCGCTGCTGGTCTCAAGATCATGACCGGCTGCATGGTGGCCACATCACTGGCGATGGCCCCTGCCCTTATTCTAGCGCAGCATGCCGATTGGGTTGACCTCGATGGGCCGCTCTTGTTGGCGCGTGATCGTGAGCATGGCTTGGTATTCAACGGCGGCCTGATCAGCCCACCGGTGCCGCAGTTGTGGGGCTGAGAGTTTCTTCACTGAGGCTGCCATTCGGCCCGCCCCACAGCCGCTTACCGTCCCAGCGCGTCGACAGCGCCATAGCGCTGGCCAATCCAATTGCCGACAAAGCCGCTGCCGCAGCAAACGACTTGCCGCCAAAGGCTGCGAACAACGGACCGGCGGCAAGCGTTGCCAGTCCCATCAGAACACCAGCCGCAACGCTGGCGTAAAGCGCTTGCGCCGTGCCTGACGCACCATCGGGGACAGCACGGGCGATAAAGTGGATCGCGGCGAGGTGCGTCGCGCCATATGTTAGAGCGTGCAAAAGTTGTAACGGCAGTAACAGTGGCAGCGGCGGATCGAAACACATGATCAACCAGCGCACGACACCAGCCAACGCGCCGGCCTTCAACAAATCGATCGGCTCGAAGCGGGCCACGACCGGCTTGGACCACGCGAACAGCGCCACTTCCGCCAACACGGCGACCGCCCATAAACTTCCTGTCCATACAGTCGACAGCCCCAGGCTCTGCCAGTGCAGCGTGCCAAAGGTATAGAACGTAGCGTGTGAGGCCTGGGTCGTTCCGACACTCAACAAGAACAGCAGGAATAAGGGGTTCGTGACGAGCGTCATTGCGCTCTCAAGCGCGGACGGTTGCCGGATTTCCAGGTCATCCGTTGCAATCTGTTTTTTGTCGGCCGGAAGCGTATAAGCGGCGGCGACGGCCAGCCCAGCGCTGGCAATGAGCAGCCACAATCCTGCGCTGTATCCGAATAAATCGAGGACCACCCCTCCGAATAATCCCATGACGACGAATGTCAGCGAGCCCCACAATCGCGCACGGCCGTAGTCAAGCCCGGTGTTTTGGACTTCCGCGACTGCCAGTGTCTCGACCAATGGCATAATGGAGGTGATGCAAATCGCGAACGGAACCGCGAGCGCAAAGATCGGCCAAAAGCCCGTGACCGGCCACAGCGATACGATCAAGACCAATGACAACCAGGACAGCACGATAATTGCTGTCCGATGGACGCGGTGACTGTCGGCATAAAGCGCGATAGCGGGCGTCACCAATAGCCGGATGAAAAACGGTGCCGCAACAATCAATGAGATCGCTTTTGGGTCTAGTCCTCGACCGGCAAGCCAGACCGGAAACAGCGGCAAGTGAGCGCCATAAATCAAAAACAGAGCGCCGTAGAAGACACTGAGCCGTTGAGCCGGTTGCCAAGTCGCGACGAGCGGAATCATGCGGGTGTCACGGTCACGATTGCATCTTCTCAGGGTTTTGAAACGAAAAAACCGGTCCGGAAAGACCGGACCGGTTTTTCAGCCGAGTTGCAGCGATTCCGCGCAACTGTCGTCCCCCAGGCAACGTCAAGTCAAGCACCCCCCGGCACTCGACCTTCTACACTGTAGCGCGATCGGGCGGAGGATCAAGTGGAAGGACACCGGAAAAAATCAGAAAGATGCATCAGTGCCACATCACTCCGAGAACAAATGAACTCAGCGCTTAGACTTTGGTCCATATCACAAGGTGATCAACGGGACCTGAGCCTTGACCAACATGCTGTTTCGCTGCGCTTTCGAGCGCCGCGGTCAAATATAATTTGGCGTTCTGCACCGCACGATGCAGCGTCATCCCCTGCACGAGGAAAGCCGTGATCGCGGCTGACAATGTGCAGCCCGTTCCATGAGTGTTCGCTGTCACAACTTTTTTGGCACTGAAATGTTCGAGCGCATCGCGCGTCACCAGCACGTCGATGGCGTCGTCACCGGTTGAATGCCCACCCTTGATCAGCACCGCATGGCATCCGAGTGCGAGCAGCTTACGGCCCTGCTGTTCCATATCGCCGGCCGTTTTTGCGGCGCGGGTGTCTAATAGCTTCGCAGCTTCGTGGAGGTTGGGTGTGATCACGGTTGCCAGCGGTATCAAAAGTTGCCGAACCGCGTCGATGGCATCGTAGCTGAGCAGCACATCGCCGCTGGTCGCCACCATCACCGGATCAACCACCAGCGGCGTCAGTTTGTGTCGCTGAATTGCGCTGGCCACTGCGGCAACCGTCGCGGCATCCCCCAGCATTCCAGTTTTGGTGGCCGCAATGCGCAAGTCGGCTGCGACAGCGTCGATCTGCTGAGTTGTAAAGGCTGGCGGCACCGCGTGAACACCGGTCACGCCTTGCGTATTCTGCGCCGTCAACGCGACAATGACACTGGCGCCGTAGACACCGAGCGCCGTGAATGTTTTGAGATCGGCTTGAATTCCAGCCCCACCCGATGGATCTGAGCCGGCAATTGTGAGTGCCGTTGGCAGTCGCAAATCAGCTGCAGCACCCATCGCTTTAGCGGCCCTGTTGCTTGAGGATTTCGCCTTGCAGATCCTTCGGCGTAAAACTTTCCTCGAGCTTTCCAAGGCCGGGGAAACTCTCGATCATCCATTGCCCAAGCGCATTAATACTGAAGCCATCAAAAATGTTGAGAAATGCGATGCCGGTCAGGATCAACAGCGCGCCCATGATCTTTTCCATCAGACCAAGGTGGCGTTTGAAGCGCTGCATAAAGCTCATGAACGGCCGGATCGCGACCGCCGCCATCACAAACGGCACGCCAAGCCCGAGCGAATAGACCGACAACAGCCTGACGCCCGCACCAAGACTGGCTTCATTGGCCGCCACCGCCAATACTGTCGCCAAGATCGGCCCGATGCACGGCGTCCAGCCAAATGCGAACGCAAGTCCGAGCAGATACGCGCCAGCCAAACTCGCGCCATCGACATTGGTTCGGACGCGGGCTTCTGAATACAGCAATGGGATACGCAGCAGACCAGTGAAGTGCAATCCAAACAAAATGATGATGACGCCCGCCACCATGCCAAGTTCGGTTTTATAGGTTTGCACGAGTTGGCCGAGATACGAGGCGCTCGCCCCAAGCGTGACGAACACGGTGGCGAACCCAAGCACAAAAAACATCGAGGCAATGACAACGCGCCGCCAGACGTCGCGATCAAATCCGCGTTCGGCCGTCATCTGGTCAATGGTGGTGCCACCCAGATAACCAAGATATGGCGGCACCAGCGGCAGCACGCAGGGGCTCAGGAAACTAACGAGCCCCGCCAAAAATACGCCCGGATAAAGATGCGCTTCGCCAAACATTCCAAAATCTCTCTCGGTGTCATCCCGGGGCTTGTCCCCGGGACCCATTCCTCAACGGGCGCAAACGACGGTTTGGCCCGCTGACGCTTCAACGCATTCCATACATTCCCCTTGTGGCACCATGGGTCCCGGGGACAAGCCCCGGGATGACACCCGGTGGGAGTTCTTTGACGTGAATCAATACCACTGACCCCGCTTCACCGCCCCAGCTTAGATAGCGCAGGGAGCAGGCCCTCGAAGTGATCAATGACACAGTCTGCACCCAATTCAGATGCGGGCATGGTGGTATACCCATGACTGACCAAGATCACTGGAACTCCTGCCGCGCGCGCGGTGCCAACGTCAGCAGCGCTGTCGCCAATCATGACGGTTTCATCCGCGCTGGCACCGAGGTCTTGCATGCATTTACGCAACATCTGAGGCGCCGGTTTCAAATCGAGCCCCGGCCGAGCTGTGACGACCGAGCCGAACAGATGCAAATCCCGAGCCCGGCGCGGCGGCGATATCGGGCGCACTATCGGCGAGCGTGCCGTCGAGGTCAAAGATCACCGCGTTGAAGCCGGGGAGCATTTACCGTGTCAGCGCGACGATGCCGGGCAATTCGCGGCCTTCGAGCCATTCGAGGAACGCGCCGCCAGCCGATGAGACGTAACTGAAATCACCGGCGGCGCCTGCCGCGTTCAGCGCCGCCACCGTATCGCCGCCGCCAGCGACCGAGACCAACTTGCCATCTTTAGTAAGTTGTGCGGCCGCACGCGCCAGCGCAAACGTGCCGTCACCAAATGGCGCAATTTCGAACGCGCCCATCGGACCATTCCAGACCAGCGTTTTGCACTCGGCCAGGAGTGCGGTCATTTTCGCGACCGTCTCGGGGCCGATGTCGAGGATCATGTCATCGACCCAGACCTTGTGGATGTTGACCACCTTCGACGGCGCGCCGGTCTTGAACTCTTTAGCCACGACAGCGTCGGCCGGTAGGACGATCTGACAACCCTTTTCCTTGGCTTCGGTCATGATTTCGCGGGCCATCGAGTGGAACTCGGGTTCTGCTAGGGACTGCCCCGTCTGTACGCCCATCGATTGCAGAAACGTGTTGGCCATGCCGCCGCCGATAAATAGCTTATCGACCTTAGCCACCAGGTTCGTAAGGATCGGAATTTTGGTCGAAACTTTGGCGCCGCCGACAACAGCGGCTGTCGGTCTTTGCGGATTTTCAAGCGCTGTTTTCAGCGCATCGATTTCTTGCATCAAAAGCGGACCGGCAAATGACGGCAGCCGGCTGGCAATGGCGTCCGTTGACGCATGGCCGCGATGCGCGCAGCTGAACGCATCGTTGACGTAGATGTCACCGAGGCGCGCCAATTGGCCGGCAAAGGCGGCGTCATTCTTTTCCTCACCGGCGTGAAAGCGCAGATTTTCAAGAACTGCGATCTGCCCAGGTTGGAGCGCCGCAACGACGACTTCAGCGGCGGGGCCGATGCAGTCATCGGCAAACGCAACCGGCTGGCCAACCAACTCGGACAACTTGGCAGCAATTGGCTTCAGCGTGAATTTTAGATCGCGTCCCTTCGGACGTTCGAAATGCGAGATCACCACGACGCGCGCACCGCGTGCCGCCAGCGCCTTCAAGCCCGGCACCAAGCGTGTCAGCCGGGTGGCGTCGGAAACCTTGCCGTCCTGCACCGGCACGTTCAAATCGGCGCGGATCAAGATGCGCTTGCCCGACACGTCGATGGCATCAGTCGTTTTCAGCTTTTCGAGATTCATGGACGGCTCTTGGACAAATATGGTGATGGCACTTGAACGATGTAGAACGATTTGTAGGCCGGAGTGAGCCCGTTGGCGAAGTCCGACATTGAGCCGCACAAAAGTTGTCGGACTTCGCGAAGACGCTCACACCGGCCTACACAGTGGTAATCCTCACGCCGCCTTGATTGCGGCCTTGGCGGCTTCCGCGACTTTCGTAGCCGTAATGCCAAAGTGTTCGTAGAGTTTCGGTGCTGGAGCCGAGGCGCCAAACCCGTTCATACCGATGAATTGATCCGGCTCTCTGAGCCACTCATGCCAGCACTGGCCAACCGCAGCTTCGACGGCGATGCGCGGCGCTTTGCCGAGCACCTCGTCGCGGTAGTTCTGCGTCTGCGTTCGAAAGAGTTCGAACGACGGCATCGAGACGACAGCAGCATGGATGCCGTCCTTTTCAAGGATGCCTGCCGCATCAATCGCAATTGCGACTTCAGAGCCGGTGGCCATCAACGTGACATCACGCTTAGTGCCGCTCGACACAACGTAAGCGCCCATGGCCGACAAGTTCTCATCGCCCATGCGCGCCCGGACGACGGTTGGTACTGCGTCGCGTGTTAGGGCTAAAACAGACGGCGTCGTTTCAGAGCCGAGCGCAATCTGCCAGCACTCGATGGTTTCCATCGCATCCGCCGGACGCAGCACCTGCAAATTCGGGATGGCACGCAGGCTCGCCAGATGTTCGACCGGCTGGTGCGTCGGACCATCTTCGCCAACGCCGATGCTATCGTGCGTCATGACGTAGACAACGCGCTGGTGCATCAGCGCCGACAACCGGATCGACGGCCGGCAATAGTCGGTGAACACTAAGAACGTGGCGCCGAACGGAATGAACCCGCCATAGAGCGGGATGCCGTTCATGGCCGCGGCCATGCCGTGTTCGCGGACGCCGAAGTGGATGTAGTTGCCATCGAACTTACCGGGCGAAACCGGCGCATAATGCTTGGTCTTGGTGCCGTTGGACGGCGTCAAGTCAGCTGAGCCGCCGATCAATTCGGGTGCGGCCGGGATCAGGTGTTCAAGTGACAACTGCGACCATACCCGTGACGCGCGTTTGGCCGTATCAGCGGCAAACGCCGCTTTTGCTGCTGCAGCGGCTGCTGCAATATCAGACTTGCGCGATGTGGCTGCGGGAAACTGCAGTGCAACTTGTGCCTTCGCTCCAGCCGTCGCCAACTTTGCTTTCCAGGCTGCATTGGCCTTGGCACCTTTGGCACCCAGCGCCCGCCATGCACCCAAGATATCAGCCGGAATTTCAAACGGCGGATACGGCCAGCCGAGCGCCTCGCGCGTACCTTTGATTTCGTCGGCCCCGAGTGGCGAGCCGTGCGTATCTTTGGTGCCTTGCTTCGTTGGCGCGCCATAGCCAATGATGGTTTTACACGCGATCAACCAGGGCTTCGAGCTATCTGTTTTCGCTTTTGCTAACGCGGCCGAGATTGCCTTGCTGTCGTGGCCGTCAATCGCAATCGTATTCCAGCCCGATGCTTCGAAGCGCTTCAACTGGTTGTCTGAGACGGACAGGCTTGTCGCGCCATCAATCGAGATGGAATTGTCGTCCCAGAGCAAGATCAGCTTGCCGAGCTTCAAATGCCCGGCCATCGAAATCGCTTCGTGACTGATGCCTTCCATCAGGCAGCCGTCACCTGCGATGACATAAGTATGGTGATCGATGATATCCGATCCGAGCCGGGCGTTCTGCATGCGTTCGGCCAGCGCCATACCGACAGCGTTAGCGATACCCTGCCCCAGCGGACCGGTCGTGGTTTCAATGCCGGCCGCATGGCCATATTCAGGATGACCTGCCGTCTTTGAGCCCAGTTGGCGGAACTGCTGCAGGTCCGCGATCTCCATGCCTGGGTAGCCATTTAAATAGAGCAGCGAGTAAAGCAGCATCGAGCCGTGGCCCGCTGACAGAATGAACCGGTCGCGGTTCGGCCATACTGGATCAGCGGGATCAAACGACAGCGCTTCCGAAAACAAAACGGTCGCCACATCCGCCATGCCCATCGGCATTCCGGGATGTCCCGAATTTGCCTTCTGGACGCCATCCATGCTCAACGCGCGGATGGCGTTCGCCATGTGCCGGTAATCGACTGCACCGGCTGCAGGCTTGGCCTTGCTCTTCGCGTCTGACATTTCGTCCCCACCTCGTAGCGCGCCGGGCCCGGGAATGCAGGGGGCGCGCGAAGACCTTGATCGAGTTTGGACATTTATAGACGGGTGGGCATGAAGTCCATGCCGCAATCCGCGCTTTCAGACGCAAAAAGGGCGGCTCCCGGCAAAGAACCGCCCAGCGTTGGACATTCCAGAATTTTACTTTGGTATCAAGACCTTGTCGATGATGTGGATGACGCCATTGGAGGCGCTGACGTCGGCGGTGACAACGTTCGACGAGTTGACGCGGACACCTTCATGCTTACTGACCGACAAAGCGCGGCCGTTTAGCGTTTTGACGAGGGTCGGGCCTGCCGGAATTTGCTTGGAGCCGATCTTTTTGCCAATCACATGGTACTTGAGTAGAGCGCGAAGCTTGTGCTTGTTCTCAGGCTTCAGGAGCGATTCAACTGTGCCAGCGGGAAGCTTTGCAAAGGCCGCATCGGTCGGAGCGAAAACCGTATAGTGGCCCGGTGACGAGAGCGCATCTGCCAGTCCCGCAGCTTTCGCGGCCGCCAAGAGCGTCTTGAACTGACCGGTGCTGTGAGCAACTTCAGCGATGGTCCGGGCGTTGGCGTTGCCGGATGTCATGGCCCCGGTCACGATGAGTGCGGCCACGATCGCGCGTGTATTCATTAGTAAACTCCTGCTGTGCCGGCTTGATGTGGATTTTCTATCCACAGTCAGAACGCATTGCAGGCGCGGCCGGACCAACGGCTTCAATCACAATGATGTGCCATGTAAAATTCTACACGTCATGATCCGCCTTGGTGAAGCCAACATCTGAGCGTGATGGCTGCAGTCAGGCAGATTTGACCACCGCCAGCTTTGCTTCTTCCGCCGCGTCTTCTTCAAACAACTTTTCGAGCGTTGACGCATCACTGCGGGCTTTAGTCTGCATCTTCTGAGTATCGGTATAGTGCTTATAGTCTTCACTGAGGCGGCGTTCGTCGTGTGAGCGGAACATGGCGACCGTTCGCTCTGACTCACGATCCGAATACCCAAGACCGCGCATTAATTGCCGTGTTGTATCAAGTGCCGATAAAAACGTTTCACGCTGGACGTTCTTGACGCCGAGATCGAGCAGCCGGTGATAATGGCTGCGGTTGCGGGCGCGCGCGTATACGGGCACGTTCGGCCAGTGGCTGGTCACAACCTCTGCCGTGCGCAACGACGCCTCAATATCGTCGATTGCCAACACAAACGCCCGGGCCTTCCCGATTTGCGCTGCTTCGAGAATATCCGAGCGGCTGGCGTCGCCAAAAAACGCCTGAGCGCCGAATTTTTTGACGAGTTCAACTTGTTCGGCGCTGATATCGAGGGCCGTGAACGGTATTTTCTTGCCACGAAGAATACGTGCTGCGATTTGACCATAGCGGCCGAAGCCGGCGATGATAACGTGCCCATCCTTTTCGGGCAGCACATCAAAGGCCCCAAGCGCGGCTTTGGCTGTTCCAAATAGTATCCGCTCTGCGATCAACATTAGTGGCGTCGCGACCATGGATAGGGTCACGACGAGCGCCAAGATGGCCGCCATATTTTTGTCGAGCACGCCAGCGGCGACACCAGCCGTGAACAAGACAAATGCGAACTCGCCGCCTTGGCTGAGCGACACGCCGAGCCGGCGTGAGGGTCGATTTTCAAGTCCGTTCCATCGCCCGAGTACGAACAGCACAAGCGCTTTGATCAGAACCAGACCAACGGTGACCGCCAGCACAGTTTTCCATTCCCTTGCCAACAGTGGCAGATCTAACGACATGCCGATGGCTGTGAAAAACAGGCCAAGCAACAAGCCTTCGAATGGCTGAATGTCCGCTTCCAGTTGGTGGCGGTAGGAACTTTCCGACAGCAATGCGCCGGCGATGAAGGCACCAAGCGACGCCGACATGCCAGCCTTTTGCATGATCACCGCCATGGTGACGACGGTCAGGAGTGCCATCGCAGTCATGGCTTCGCGGATTTTTGTCGTCGCGACGAGGCGAATGACTGTGTCGAGAAACAGATAGCCAGCGCCAACGACCGCTGCGATGACTGCCAGCGCTTTCGCCGCTGCCATGACATCCATACCCTGCCCGGCCGTCACAGCCTTGACGGCAAACAGCGGCGCCAACGCAATCAGCGGAATGGCGGCCAGATCCTGAAACAACAAGACCGCAAACCCAGCCCGGCCATGCCGTGTCGCCAGTTCGCCGTTCTCTTCCATGACTTGCAGCGCGAAAGCCGTCGACGATAGAGCCAACGCCAGGCCAATGAAAAGCGCCGCGCGCCAATCGAGCCCAAGCCCTATTGCACCCAGCCCGAGCACCGCCGCCGTCACACCAACCTGCCCAGCGCCAAGCCCGGCAATCGACGCTCGCATCGACCATAAGCGCTTCGGCCGTAGCTCTAAGCCAATGAGGAACAAAAGAAGCACAACGCCAAATTCGGCCAAGTGCAATATTGTATTGGCTTGATTTGAGGAAAACACAGCGCCAAAACCGAACGGCCCCATCAACGCGCCGGCGACGATATAGCCAAGGACTTTGCCAATCCCGAGTGTGCGGGCGAGCGGGGCTGCGATTGCAAGAGCTGCCAACAACACAGCAATCTCGCTCAGTGTAACCTCACTCATTGATCTCTCCAGTCAATATTGCGCAATTTGGACCTACACCCGGGCGGCTTTCGCGTTGCACAGCTTACTCTTAGCCGGATTATGCAAAATGCAATCTGTTCCCCTCGCCGCTGCGTAAACCTGTCCAACACGGCGAGGTTCGGTTATGATGCAGGTATCAATTAGCGAGCGCCCACTCCACTGGGTGCTTCCCGTATCGATGAGACCGATGGCAGACCTGCTGCACCTCGTAGCCGAAAAACGTGACGCAGACGCCTTCCGGCAACTCTTCCAGTCGTACGGGCCGCGCGTCAAAGCGTACATGATGCGCCAAGGCGCGGATGCCACGACCGCCGAAGACCTTGCGCAAGAAACCTTGCTCATGGTCTGGCGCAAGGCCGCCATGTATTCGGGCGAAAAAGGGTCTGCAACCACTTGGATTTTTACGATCGCTCGTAATCTGCGCATCGACCGCTTGCGTAGAGAGGTAGCTTGGCAGCCGTTGCCGGAGAACGCTGACGAGGAACCATCCCTCGATCCGTTGCCGGATGAACAGCTTGATGAGCGACAAAGGCGGGAAAAAGTCAGAGATGCGCTGGCATCGTTACCGTCTGATCAATCGGAAGTTGTCGTGCTGTCGTATATCGAAGGCTTGTCGCATAGTGAAATTTCCGAACGGTTGGGTTTGCCGCTTGGGACCGTAAAGTCGAGAATGCGCCTTGCCTATCAGAAAATTCGCGATGCGCTGGAAGGCATCGAACAAGACTTGGACCGAGACTGAAATGAACATTGAAATGAAAATTAAGCACCATCCAGACTGGGCCACCTTGATGAGCTGCGCCGCCGGAAGTCAGCCCGAGGCGTTGGCTGCAGTGATGGCTTCGCATCTGTCGGTTTGCAAAACGTGCGAAGCCGAAGTTGCAAAGATGGAACGCGTTGGCGTGGCTTTGTTCGACGCAATTTTGCCCACACCAATGTCGCGTCAAGCGCCCATCGCAGCCGCTCGCGCTCAAATTCCGGGCGACCGCATGGATGACATTGAAGTGATATCGAGCAACCGCCTGCCGGCGTCGGAAGTGCCATATGCTTTGCAGGCCATAGTCGGTGACGATTTGGATAGTTTGCCTTGGAAACGTCTGGGACCGGGCCTATGGCATTATCCGATCAAGCTATCGGAAAACGCCAAAGGCGACTTGCGCCTTATCAAGGTTGGTCCTGGCCATGCACTTCCCGATCACGGCCATGGCGGAGAAGAATTGACGTTGGTGCTGCGCGGCAGTTACCAGGATTGCACCGGGCACTACGGTGTTGGTGATGTGGCTGACTTGGCGGACGATATTGAACATGCGCCGGTTGCAGATCCGAAGGATGGCTGCATTTGTCTTATTGCCAGTGAGCGCCCGGCAAAGTTCAAGAGTCTACTGGCCCGGATGATGCAACCAATCGCGGGCCTCTGATCGCCAGTCTGGCGGAGGAGCACGTGTGGCTAAGTCATTACCCTGGAACGTCGTCTGGATCACGGGGGCGAGCACGGGTATCGGCCGAGAACTCGCGCTTCGGATGGCCGAAGGTGGCGCCAAAGTTGCCGTCTCGGC
Organism: Hyphomicrobium sp.; assembly: GCA_031380225.1. Classification (GTDB taxonomy): domain Bacteria; phylum Pseudomonadota; class Alphaproteobacteria; order Rhizobiales; family Hyphomicrobiaceae; genus JANNFX01. The sequence continues at coordinate 964 of JANNFX010000170.1, read as the reverse complement.
CCGGTCTGCGGACAAACTGGCCGTCCTGGCCGGAGAAAATGCGAACATTACCGCATTTCCGCTCGATGTGACTGATGCCGCAGCCTCGAAAGCAACCGTCGCGGCCATCGAATCAAAGCTCGGCAAAATCGACCTGGCTGTGTTGAACGCCGGCGTCTGGTACCCGATGGGGGCGCATGATTTTGATAGCGCCAAAGCGGTCGATGCGATGAATGTCAACTATAGCGGAGTTGTCAATGCCGTTGGCGCCATGATGCCTCGCATGATCGAACGCCGCTCTGGTCATATCTCTATGGTCGGTTCAGTCGCCGGTTACCGCGGCCTCGTCAATTCCGGTGCCTACGCTCCAACCAAAGCCGCCCTGATTAATCTGGCTGAATGTCTTAAGCCCGACCTCGATCAATACAACGTCAAAATCAGCATTATCAATCCGGGCTTCGTCGAAACACCAATGACGTCCGTCAACACTTTCCCGATGCCATTTATGATTACCGCAGACGCCGCCGCTGATCGCATATTGAAGGGATTGCTACAGACGTACCGGTTTGAAATCGCTTTTCCGTGGCAGATCGTGACGGTACTCAAATTGTTGCGGATGCTGTCTTACAAAACATTTTTCTTCCTCACCCGCTACACGGTCGGACTGAAAAATACGGAGTGAGGTCCCTGGAGTCAGTGCGTCGCCGCATCATCGCCCCATAGCGCCTTGAGACGCGTGTCGCGGCCACAGCCGGTGCGATAGAATTTATATCTGATCGGATTCTTCTTGTAGTAGTCTTGGTGATAATCTTCAGCGGCAGTGAAGGTGCTGGCGTCTGCGATCTCGACGGCAACCGGTTTTTTGAAGCGGCCACTCTTGTCGAGCGCCGCTACACCTTCGATGGCCGCTTTCTTTTGATCATCGCCGTGCGTGAAAATCGCCGGACGATATTGACTGCCGCGGTCGCAAAATTGTCCGCCGCCG
>JANNFX010000108.1:0-3434 GCA_031380225.1 Hyphomicrobium sp. | reverse complement strand
ATCTGGCTCTTCTGGTGATTGCGACGTCAACCCGAAGACAGACAAGAGGCCACCATGACAGACGAGATTACTCCGATTCCGGGCGCACTCAACAACGTTGTCCGCATTGATGATGAGCGCATCCGCGGTCATCTTGACCGCGTTGTTCGCGGTACGGTTGAGGAGACGCTGAACGCGCTCCTCGACACCGAAGCCGACCGGCTTTGCAATGCCGGGCGTTACGAGCGCACAGAGGCGCGCCGCGATACCCGGGCGGGCCACTACGAGCGCAACCTTGAGACCAAGGCTGGGCCGGTTCGGCTGAAGGTTCCGAAACTTCGGCAACAGACGTTCGAGACGGCGATCATCGAACGCTACCGCAGGCGCGAGGCGTCTGTCGAGGAGGCGTTGATCGAGATGTATCTGGCCGGTGTTTCTGTGCGCCGCGTCGAAGATATCACGGAGGCGCTGTGGGGCACGCGTGTGTCGGCGTCGACGGTGTCGGACTTGAACCAGAAGATTTACGTAACGATCGACGCGTGGCGCAACCGGCCGATCGAAGGCGAGCATCCGTATCTTTATCTCGACGGCATTGTGATGAAGCGGAGCTGGGCTGGCGAGGTTCGCAACGTATCGCTGCTGGTGGCGATTGCTGTGAACAGTGACGGATATCGCGAGATTCTGGGCATTGTCGAAGGCGCGAAGGAAGACAAAGCCGGTTGGTCTGGCTTCTTGAAGCACTTGAAAGAACGCGGCCTCAAAGGCGTGCAGTTGATCGTGTCGGACGCGTGCATGGGATTGGCCGAAAGTGCGGCCGAGTTTTTTCCCGACGCCGGCTGGCAGCGCTGCATGGTGCACTTCTATCGCAACGTGTTCAGCCATGTTCCGCGTCAGAAGATGCGCGAAGTGGCGGCGATGTTAAAGGCGATCCATGCGGCCGAAGACGTGCACGCGGCGAAAGAAAAGGCTCGGCAAGTGATCGCCAAGTTGCGCGATCAGCGGCTCACACGAGCGGCAGAACTCGTTGAAACGTCGGTTGACGAGACGTTTGCCTACTATAACTTCCCAGAAGAACATTGGCGGCGCATTCGCACCAACAATCCGCTGGAGCGGATCATGCGTGAGATTAGGCGGCGCACGAAGGTCGTCGGCGCGTTCCCAGATGGGCAGTCGGCTTTGAACCTGGCTGCAGCGCGGCTGCGCCACATCGCAGGTACCGAGTGGTCGACCAAGAGATACCTATCGATGGACCTGTTGAAAGATCATCAAGGCACTCAATCAAGGAGCACCACCACCGCCTGAGCCCGAACGGAAAGCCGCTCAGCCAAAATCAAATGTGCGAAAATATCTGGACAGTACCGATCTTGTCGCCGCTGGCATGGCATTCGCCCATTTGACCAGCGCCGCGCGCGCCGCATTGCGAAACGCCCATTTCCTAAAGACAAATAAATACAGTTTAACAAGTTAGCTCTGCACGGTTCATTTCAATTCCTTTTACCACGTTAATCCCGTCAGTACCCCTGACGACCATAATAAATTATGTTGCTCCAAATTGATTTGGCTAATCGGTTCTTAAAACATCTCATTCAATTCTATCGAATGAATGGCGCATCGCTCGAACGGTGAGCAACGACATTGGCGTGTCTCCGCGCCAAATCAATCAGGCGCGTTCGGGTACTTTATGCCCAGTTGCCAAGTAAAGGTAGGTTCCCGTGTACCGGTTGCTGACGTGTCTGACGGCGGAACATGATCCCCGCATCGTATTCATTGCGATCTTGATTTGTGCCGCGACGGCAGCAGCAGCGATAAAAACCTATGCCTATGCGCTCGATTGCACCAGCAACAGACGCAGACTCTGGACCGCCATTGCTGGCCTTTGCGCCGGCGCTGGGATTTGGGGCACGCACTTTATCGCCATGCTCGCCTACCAGCCCCACATCGAAACGTCGTATAGCGTTGGTCTGACATTGCTTTCGCTGGCACTCGCCAGTATCGCCACCACCGCAGGCTTTGCGGTCAGTTCCCGCAAGGACGCAACTTCAGTTGCAGCTGGCGGCGCTTTGATCGGCACGGGTATCGGCGCCATGCACTTTACAGGCATGCAAGCTTTGGAAGTGGCCGGAACTGTCGAATGGGACTACCTTCTGGCTGTTGCCGCGATGACCATCGGCATTGGATTTGCCGTCGGATCGATGTGGGCATTCCATCCCTTGAAAAACAATAGAGTGAGACCAACGATTGCAAGTGCGCTCCTGGTTCTGGCAATTGCGGGTATGCACTTCACCGGCATGGCCGCAGTTCAAATTACACCCGACCCGACGATCGTCATCGAACACTCTGCGATCGGCCGCACAACGCTGGCCGTTGCCATTTTTTGCATCACAGCACTGACGTTGATGGCCGGCACCGTGGCTGTGTTTTACAGCCGGATGCGCGATCAGATCGAGACCCAATCAGCTCACTTGCAGACTGAAACAGATGACCGGCAGCATGCCGCGGATCGAACCACGCAACAACAGGCCATTCTGGCCGGCATCATGCGAAGTGAAACGTTTCGTCACTCGGAATTGAAGGATGCGATTGCGGCGATCAATAAACGCGCAACACTTTACGAGACAATTGACGTTTCATACGTCTACCACGTCAGCAGTAACGGTCTGACGTTGATTCCATTCGACTGTTATGATTGCCGTGCCAACCAAAAGTTCGGCATCGAGCCAGTGCCGACCCACTATTTTGTCGACGGCGGCGACATGAACGCCATGAAGGAGCCGGCGGTGTTCGCCGACCTACAGGCTGACCCGCGCATCACGTCTACGCGGCTTGAGTACACCCGGGTGCGCGACATGCGAGCTGCCATTGATTTGCCGATTGAGATGGATGGCCGTGTCGTCGGCGTCTACTGCATCCGTGCTTGTGGCAAAGCCCACGAATGGACCCAAGACGAGTTGCTGTTCGCCACATCGCTGGCCAATCTTGCGTCGCTGGCGTTTGAACGTAATGCACGCCAGACCATTGCTGACGATTTGCAGAAAGCCAATACGGCAGCGCAAGCGGCGACCCGCGCAAAATCGCAATTCCTGGCCAATATGAGCCATGAAATCCGCACCCCGATGAACGGCGTGTTCGGTATGACCGACTTACTGTCACGCACGGCGCTGGATGACCGCCAGCGGCGGCTTGTTGACAACATTGGGCAGTCAGCTCGCACGCTGTTGACAATCATCAACGACATTTTGGATCTGTCACGTATTGAAGAAGGCAAGCTGTCGCTGGATACGCATGACTACGATCTGGCAGGTTGCGTTGAGGATTCCGTCGCACTGCTGGCAGAAGACGCTCAGAAAAAAGGTCTTGAGCTCAATCTCTTTATCCACGACGACGCAGTTGGTACTGTGAAGGGCGACAGTGTGCGACTGCGCCAAGTCATGCTGAACCTGATCGGCAACGCCGTC
>JANNFX010000083.1:0-6396 GCA_031380225.1 Hyphomicrobium sp. | reverse complement strand
CATCGATGAATCTGGTGTAAGCGTGGCCACTCTCGCGGCCAGCGCGGCTGCAGTGAGCGGAGCTATAGATGAGGGGTTGAGGATCGTAGATAGCCTGAAGAAGCCAGAACAGAGAAACGCGGCGGTAGTGGCAATGGTTCGCGCTCTCGCGGCTAAGGGCCAGCTTCAGCCAGCCGAGAACCTTTTAAAGAGGGTGCAAGATAGTCCAGACATGTACCAATATGCGCTGTTGTATATCGCTCAGGCTTCCATGGCGGCAGGTAAAACTGAAAAGTCGCGTGTCCTTGCGACGGAAGCGCTTGCGCTAACTAGCGAGCCAGGACCCGAAGCAATTCGAGACGTGATAACAGCCGCAGCCGCAATTCGACGCGCATCGTTACTTTTTGTGATCGGTGATGAGAAGGCTGCACTCGAAGCGCTTGATGTATCGAAGTCGATTGCTAGCAAAGCTCTAGGGCAGGGATACCCCTACATGGGCCCTTTTGCTGGAGTTTTGCTGCTACATGGCCGTTCCAAGGAGGTGGCCGATCTTCTTGCACAGACTTCTGATCCTAGATTGAAGGATGAAATCCTTGCGGTGCTGGCATCAGAGGACGTCCGGAAAAAGGATGTTCTAGGCACCCTAACACACCTCGGTGCGATCTCGAACGGTAAGTTGGCGACGTTTTACAGGTCGAGGGCTGCTGCCGGCCTCGCGGCGCAGGGTCTAGTCGCAGAAGCTCTCCAGTTAACAGAGAAGATAGATATTGAGGCACGTGCCGCCGTCCTCGTTGCGATCGCAGGAGCCATGAACTGATAACCAATGTTCGAGTCTGGCCCTGACCGACGTTTGACCAAACAGCGCCGAACTAAACGCAAGCAAATCACTAGCCGACGCACTTAGCCAGCTTCGAACTTGCTGCTGCCCCTCACCCCAACCCGCTCCCCGTGAAGTACGGGGAGAGGGGGCAAGCGGCATCGCCTCGACATGTTAGCGGTCAGTTTTCTTTTCTCCGTCATCCAGCCTTGGCGGCTGCTGAGGCACTACCACTTGCAACGGGCGCAGCCCGTCAGCGGGGCCAACACTCCATAACCGCCGAAAAGTATCGCACCTGGTTTATAACTGGATGCTTTGCGCGGCGGCTCGGGCCCACTCAGAGATAATCGCGTGGACGACATCGGGCCGAACATCTTCTGGCCGGCCGCCTGCCATTTGCCGGGCATAGAGTTCTGCTTGTTTTCGAATGTGTTCTGGAACTTCTTGTTCAAGCGAGCTTGTCAAAGATGCATCAGGAGGCGGGATTGCTCGCCCTAGTGATCGCGCTGCGACCTTCCACTCTTCAATAGCGCCATCGACATTCTGCAAAGCTTCGTAAGCCGTCTCACCATCTGAGATGCAGCCCGGCAAATCGGGGACAAGTGCCACCCATCCAGCCCCGTCGGCTGCACTCAGTGGACGAAGGACGACAGGATATTGCGGTTTAATTGTCATTGTCAGTCTCCACTACCTTGGACACCAGGGCAACGAGTTGTTTTATGTATACTGGCTTTATCGGCCGGCGCGCAGGTATTGTGAGAATTTCACTGAGCCGCCGATGGGTCAACTTGTAGTGACTGCCCGACGAAGGCGCCATCAACCGGAACCCGAATTCACTGCAAACGACTTGAACATCGTCGATCGTCCAATCGCCGCGAGGATTACGGCGCATGTCCTCAAATCGCTTCGCACCTTGACCCATTATTGCGGGCGATCACCGGATTGCGCGCGTCGAGCTGCGCTGGTCATCCACCACCCTGTCCGAATAATTTCCGGTGCTCTCGGACTTTGTCGCGGGCGCGGGCGCGTCGTTCGTCGAACCGTTCTGGCGACCAGATCTGAAACTTGTCACCAAGACCGACAAACGTACAAGTGGATTGAAGACCGGCGTGGCTGCGAAGGGCTTCAGGAAGCACGATACGGCCGTCGCCGTCGATCGAGAGGATTTGGACATCGCCGTAAAGGGCGACGGAGAGTTCATCCCGCTCGTCCGAATAGTCTGGCAGGCCCGCGAGAAGCCCGTCGATCTTTTTCGCAAGTCTTTCGCCGCCCGCATCAAGGGCTGGAGCGTCGAGCGAGGGGTAGCAATAGATTCCCCCGGCGTAGCCGTCAGCTTCAAGAACGGCGCGGAAGGGTGCTGGGATCGAAACCCGCCCTTTGGCATCAATCTTGTTGGTGAATGTTGAGACAAAGCGGTCCATCCCCGTCCAGAACCTCAACTCTCAAAGCAACTGCTAAAAACCCGATCACAAGGACAAAAGCCCTCCCCCCGATGCCGGCCAGTCGCGGCTGGCAAGCCAGGGGAGAGGGAGGCTGTCCCTCCCACAACCGGGGTGGGTCCGTGGCCGTCGCCAGAGCTGGGCCCTCTTTCCAGAACGGCGCCAAACCACGAGGTCCCTACCCGGTGCGGTCGGGTTCATATGGGATGGCATGGGTTTTTATGGGTGTCAATGGTTTGTTAAGGATTTGGAAGGGGTAAGGGTGGGTTTTCCACAGGACGGCCAGAGTTACACAGCCTGCCGGGCTCGTAGCCCCAGCGAACGGCAGCGATCAAGCCAGCTCCAACTTCAGCCTCTTTCCCAACGCCTTGGCGGCGCGCTTTAGGGTGTCGAGAGTGACACTGTCACTCTCAGGATCAAGCAAGCGATCCAACTGCGCGCGCGTGGTCTGCATTTGAGCGGCCATCGCAGTCTTGGTCAGGCCTTGTTTTTTCATCGACAGCGCAATTTGCGCAGCAATCACTTTCTTAGTTGCAGCAGACCGCGCATCCTCAAGCAGCCCATCTTCGGCAAGAAAATCCTCGAAGTTTGAACCGTGGTGTTTCTTCTTTGTCATCGCAACATCTCCTTCAATCTCTTCAGAGCCAACTCGATGTCATCGCGAGGAGTCTTTTGTGTTTTCTTGATGAAGCCATGCAGCAAAACGATTTCGCCGGCATCGAAGGCGAAAATTACGCGTGCTATGCGTTGGCTTGGCAGACTTGAGCGGACCTCCCATAGCCCGTTCCAAGTGACCGGCACAACGGAAGCCCAAGCGGCCAGCCCTCTTGCACCGCAAGAATATCGCCGCCAATTGCACTCCGATCAGCTCGTTCAAGTTGACGAAGCCATTCACGAACCGGCTCGCGACCTCGCTCGGTGGCGTAGAAAACGACAGCGATCATTCGGGCGAGCCCCGTCAAACGCTCAGGCAATCGACCAGCATTGTATCAAAATTGATACAATCGTGCAATCGAAATTTTCGAGAATAAATTACGTCCCGGCGATCAGCGGATCGTTGAGGTGCAAGGGCGACAGAAAACTGGCGCCGGCCCGGTTGTCTTCTTTCCACTGCAGCGTTGCATTGATGGTGCGGCCGGATTCGAGGCGGATCCAAATCTTTGACCCAACGGCGCAGCTGGGTGCCGGTAGCAAGCCAAAGCCAAGCCTTGAGACATCGGTCACAATGACGTCCTCGTTGCTTTCGCCGTCCGATAATATGCCGGGCGAATTCAACGTATGACGGCAGGCGTTGCGCTTCATCTGCCATTCGGGCAGCGCCGGACCTGCTGGTCCCCAATACGGCGCTTCGCCCTTACAGCAGCAGCGGAGTGCCGCTTCGAGTTCGGCCGCCGGCGATAGGCCGTCTGAGGCTGCAGCGCATAACCGGTGCAATCCAGGCACGATGGAGATGAAACGTAAGCCCGCCTGTGCCGACGCAAATAAGGCTAGGCTGGCATCAACCATCCACTCACGCGTGAGGCCATTCGGCATATCCGCGGTGACTTCAGATATATACGGAAATGAGATTGCGAAGGACTGATGAAAGTCCTCAAGCGCTTCAACATGCGACTCGGGCATGCCATGGTCTTCAAGCACCGGCTGCAGCGTTGGGAACCGCGATACTGCGGGTTGCTGGTAGTTATTGAGCGAAAAATGCACGACCTGTTCGGGAAACGGCCGGTTCATGACACTCATGACGAGAGACAAGACCAGCACACACATTTCAAACTCGCGCATGACGGTCTGAACGGCAGGGTCTTCGAGATACGTGTCGTCAGCAATGACCTTTGACTTGATGCTGGCGCGCGGAAGCGCGGACTGAGCCGCAGGCGTCGAGCCGCCCCGACGGCCAAACCCTTTCGCCGCGCCAAAGCCCTGAGACATTCAGTTCCCCAAAATTCGATCGATAATACAGACCCCAGTCTGACCCTAGAGAGGGCTGGTTAAACAACCGTGAACCGGAGTGCCAGAACAGGCAATCAGCTGCGGTCGAAGGTGGTAAGGACATCCAAAGACGGGCTCAATGGGTGGCCGTGGGTTTGAGCCGCGCGCGATGCAGGGTAGGCTTCGGCGTTGATCGATTCGCTCCCGGGACATCGGACTTTGACCGCACCGCTGACCTATGACCTGGCCATCATCGGCGGTGGCATTAACGGCGCCGGCATCGCGGCGGATGCAGCCCAGCGCGGACTGAGGGTGTTTCTGGCCGAGAGGGGCGATCTCGCCGGTGCCACGTCGTCGGCCAGCTCGAAACTCATCCATGGCGGGCTGCGTTATCTCGAATACTATGAATTCCGGCTGGTACGCGAGGCGTTGCGGGAGCGTGAAGTTCTGCTTGGAATAGCGCCGCACATTGTCTGGCCGTTGCGGTTTGTGCTGCCGCATGTTCGCGGAATGCGGCCCCCAAGCCTAATCAACGCCGGGTTGTTTCTCTATGATCACCTGGCAAAACGGCAGCGCATTCCGCCATCAAGTCCGGTTGATTTAGCAGTGGATCCAGCCGGCCGTGCCTTGAAGCCGGTGTTTGAACGCGGGTTCGCCTATTGGGACTGCTGGGTCGACGACGCGCGACTGGTGGTTTTGAATGCACGAGCGGCGGCCGATCACGGCGCCCGCATCGAGACGCGTTGCGAAGTTATGGAATTGGCCGTCAACGGTAGCGATTGGCAACTGACCCTCCGCCAAAACGGCCGTGACAGCAACGTCCGGGCGCGCGTACTCGTTAACGCTGCCGGGCCATGGGCGGAAGCGATTGCCACCCTGGCGGCGCGCGCAATGCTCTCGCACAACCGGGATCAAGCGCCGGTGACGCGCGCGCGCCTCATCAAAGGCAGTCACATTGTCGTGCGGCGCATCGAAGGCGCAGACTGCGCCTATCTGTTGCAGAGCGCCGAAGGCCGGGTCGTGTTCCTGCTCCCGTTCGAAGACCAGTTCACACTGATCGGCACCACTGATATCCCCTATGACGGCGATCCGGCGGCCGTTGCAATCGATGCCGCCGAAGTAGACTACTTGCTCGGCCTCGCAAACCAATATTTGGCGACACCTCTGACTTCGAACGACATCGTCTGGCGCTACAGCGGTGTCAGGCCGCTGTTCGACGACGGCAGTCAGAACGCATCGGCGGTAACGCGCGATTACAAATTCGAGCTTGCCGGTGGCACTAGTGGTGCACCTCCGTTATTAACCATCCTTGGCGGTAAAATCACGACCTACCGCAAGCTGGCCGAGGCAGCCCTTTACCGGCTCACTCCTTACCTGCCGGCGATGGCGCCATGCCGGACCGATCGCACGCCGCTGCCAGGCGCGGCCGAGAGATGGGGGGCTGCGAGCGGTCCAGAAGGGCTCGATGTCTATCGCCGCGATCTCGCACTGCGCCGCCCTGGCTTCGCGCACGAGATGCTCGACGCGTTTGTCAGACGCTACGGCACGCTAACCGATGAGGTGTTGGGCGATGCGAAGTTGCTTGACGATCTCGGCCCGCTGGCCGGCAAGCTTAGCCAACGTGAGGTCATCTATCTGCGTGACCGTGAATGGGCACGCGAGCCTGATGATGTGCTGTGGCGGCGCACGAAGGCCGGTTTGCACTTGGGCCGAGATGAGCTGCAACGGTCCAAAGATCAGATTGCACGCTGGCTTTGATGTGCGACACTATTGTCAAACTTCCGGCATCGGATTAATGCGACGAATACTTACCTATGACTAAGGGCAGTCTTGAAAATCAAGAATATAATGTCGCAATATCGACTATTAATCACGTTTAATACTTATAAGTTTTAAAAATAAGCATCAAGTTGAGTGCGCAATTATTCGCATAACCTGAAGAGGCAAAGACTTTCCAGACCAACGCGTAGACTTTAAGAACTGCGGCGCACCCCATTCTAGTTGGTATTAACCAATCTAAATCGTGGCCTCTTCAACTCCAACGCGCGCCGTGCACACCTCCGCTCCCGGTGGAAATAGTTAACGTGTAACCGCCTGCAATGTGCCTCTCGATGGCGAATGCGGGCTTGGGGAGTAGTAGATGATAGTTCGAATATTGAGCTGCCTGTTGGCGGCCGTTGTTGCATTCGGCGTCGCCGCACCGGCCAACGCCAAAACCAAGATCGACCCACTGTC
>JANNFX010000080.1:0-9609 GCA_031380225.1 Hyphomicrobium sp. | reverse complement strand
CCGCGACGAGTTCTACGGCAACGGCTTCGCCAATATCCTCAGAGGGCATGGCAACCACGACGTGCTCGAAGGACGCGGTGGCGCCGACACGCTCGATGGCGGCGCGGGCGATGACGTCGCGCAGTATACCAGCGCATCGACAGGCGTTGAGGTCGACATGGCCCGCGCTACGCAAGGGTTGACCACGGTAAGGGCCGGGGTTTCCCTATCCAACGGCGATGCCGCCGGAGATGCTTTGATTTCCATCGAGGAGCTGCGAGGCTCTCGCTTCGATGACATTCTACGCGGTAGGAGCGGGGCGGGCCTACCCAGCAACGAAACCTTTTTTGGCGATAACGGCAACGACACGATCGAAGGTCGTTTTGGCGGCGACGAGATCGACGGCGGCGCAGGCTTCGACTTCGCGAGTTACGAGCATTCGGCGGGGCGCGTCAGCGTCTCCTTGGCCCGTCTGGGCTTGGTCAGCAACGCCCAGTTCAACGATGCAGGCGGCGACACGCTCATCAGCATCGAAGGGCTGATCGGCTCGGCCTTCGACGATACTCTCATAGGCAACGACGATGCCAACGAACTCCGTGGCGGCAACGGCGGCGACCAGCTGTCGTCCCTGGGCGGAAACGACACCATCAGAGGCGGTGGCGGCGCTGACAAGATCTCGGGCGGCGGTGGCCGCGACACGATGTTCGGTGATGTTGGTGCCGACACGTTCAAGTTCTTTAGCGGGCTAGACTCGATTGGAAACTTCAATCAGCGCGACGTCATCATGGATTTCCAACGCGACGGTTATCAGCGCACGCCCGGCAGCGGCTCAGTATGGGTCCTGGGCGATACGATCGACCTGTCCGCGATCGATGCGAACCAGCGCACGGGCGCGACGGGCAACCAGAATTTCGATTTCAGGGGCAGTCAAGCGTTCACGGCCGCTGGTCAGGTGCGTGTTACGCAGGCAGTCGATGGTGCAGGGCGCAACTACAGCCTGGTGCAGGCGGAGGTCACCGGCGACAACGTCGCCGACTTCCAGCTCAGCGTCTACACGATCAACAACGCGCTGCTCAGCACTGCAGATTTCATCTTGTGAGTCACTAAAGCATTTACAGCCCGGCCCTGAGGCGGCCGGGCTTTTTTTTGTTTTGCGCGCTCGCGCGTTGCCTCGCGAGAAGGGGCAGCACCCTATCGGACTATAACAAGGTCCTGAAGCGCTACCTCGCGCCGAAGTTTGCAAAGACGGCGGGTGTGTGCCTCGTTTGATCAACTGGGGCGTTAAAGTTTGCGCATCACCAACGATCAACTGGCAACAGTTCTGGGCCCGCCACTCACGGCACCTCGATCGGCCCGAGATCGGCCTTGCCTGAACGCAAGCCACCATTGCGATCGGCAGGCGCATCAGGGGACTGTGAGCCTTTGCCCACAAACGGCGCCGTTGCAGTTGGAGTGAAATCGTTCGCATCGTGGTTCAGTGCGAGTGGAAACTTCGTGAACCAGCTGGCCGAGAATTCGTCCGTTACGATCTCGCCCTCGCCCGGTTCGCGGCCTTCGAACTTGCCAGACGCATAAAAATTCGAGCGGTAGACATTCTCGCCGACCGTGCCATCGACCTCCATCACCAGGGCCTTCGGATTGGCCGCTACCTTGCCGCCGGTCAGATCAACACCCAAGAGGACGTTATTGGCGAACTCGTTGCGGGTCGAATTGTTGCTGAACTGGATGCCGTGGCGTTGGCTCGTTGAGATGAACAAGTTGTGGAGGATCTTGTTGTCGCTCGAGCCGAGCTTCGGATTGTCTGTCTCTTGCCAAAAGCTGACGTTGTGCTTGGGCGAGTGCGGCCCGAAAATGTTGTTGCGAATGACACTGCGCCGCACACTCGTGAAGTTGGCTCCCTGGGTGCCGTGGTGAAAATAATTCGAATCGACGAGCATGTAGTCGCTGGCACCCTGGCCGCCTTCACCTTCGCCAGCGTACGCGTCACAGCGCGGGTCGGCGAATGGTATGCCGACTTCCTGGCAATTTGAGGCCGGATCGGGATTGATCTGGAAATCGCTGTTCACATTTGAAAACGTTTCATTAAAGCGGACGATGTTCCAGTCGCTGCCGCCGCTGATGTAGAGGCCGTGACCATCTCCCTTTTTCGCACCAGACCCGATGTTGCGTTCCCAAACGGCCCAATCCGCCTGGGCGGAGTGATAAGGGTCCCGGTCCTGATCGTGACCATTGCTGTTAAGCACAGTTATGCCGCGCGAGTGCCCGCTTGCCGGAAAACCTAGGCCGACAGCGCGGACACCATATTTGCCGCCGATAAATTCGAAGCCGTCAACAGCGATGTAGCTGGCACCTTCGAAATTGAAGCAGGTCTGGCGCGTGCCCTTGGCGCAGTCGATCGTAACCGCGAGAGACTTGTCAGGCTTTCGCTCACCGAAGAGCACGATCGGTGCGTCATAGGTGCCGCTGTTCTCCGTCGCGAACTCGAGGCCACCTTGGTAGGCGCCCGCCAGGAAATGAATCAGGGTGCCGGGCTTCGCTGCGGCGAACGCTTCCGGCGCAGCTATCGGCGTGTCGCGTGTCGTGCCATCACCGGTGCCATCGGGCGCGACGAAGATCGTTTTCGACGGTTTCCACGCCGGGTCAGTGTAGTAGCGATTGAACTGCTCAGGGAAACCCATGTAGTCGCCGCCGCGCGCGACGGCCGGTTTGGCGGGACCTGAGCCAGGTGAAGCGGGCCCAGCACGTTCCGCTACCTTTGCTGCTGGCGCAGCGAGCGGCGCCGTGACGGGCGCTGGCGCGGCCTTAGCCGGTACTTCAGTCGGCGTCGCTGCAGGGGGGGCTGCGACAGGCGCTTCCGCCGCCGATTCACCGCCCTTGAGTTTTTTCAAGTACGCGCGCGCCAGATTGGCGTGAAACCCCGTTGGATAGCTCTCGAGAAACACAGTCCACGCCTCGACGGAGCCCAGCTCTTTAGCGTCGTCGAAGGCTTGCTTGATGGTCACATCGTCTGCGATCCGCGGCGGTGCGGGCGTCGCCTGTGGTTTGGCCTCGAGAGGCGCCTCGGCCACGACAATGGGCTTCGGCGGGCTGGGCACCTCGGCGCCCTTTACAGGTTCGGGCGTAGCTGCCGGGCTCGCCGCAACCGGCTTTTGCGGAGCTGGACTTGTCTCTGCCAGTCCTTTGATGGAGGCACCCAGGTCGCTGGCATCGCTCGCCTTGCCACTTGCAGGGCTACCCGGGTTCAAACGAAAATCACCCTTGTCAGGCGCGACGAACAGCGGGTCAGCGGGAGGCACGAGTCCCGCCCCGAAACTCACCTTTATGCTGCCGTCGCCGTATTTCGTCTGCACCATGGAGTGATCGATACTAACCTTGAGCTTGTTGCACCCCGAACCGCAACTCACCGCAATATCGCTGCCGGGCGCATTACCCCAGAAGATCGCATTCGAAATCGTGTGCTGATCGGGCGCGACGGGCTCGTAGGTGTCGACGAAAAGCCCGATACCGGGGCCATCGCACGTGGGCGTCAGCGCGCCGACGCTGGTGATATGGTCGAACTTGGTAACGGTCGGACCGGAACCGTTGGAACCGCCGTCGACCAGAATGTTGCCACCGCAATTTTTCTCATAGATTTCGTGATCGCTGAAACACGTTGCTCCGTCATCACAGAAAAATCCGCCGCCCGAGTCGCCCGCCCGGTTGCCGCGATAAATATTATGCGACACGGTTGCGGTGGTCGGCTGGTTCCCGGGTGTAAAGGCGCCGACGTAAAGCCCGCCGCCCCATTGCGTCACGGTATTGTTGGTGAACAAATTGCCGGTGATCTTGAGTATATTTCCAAAAAGGTAGAGCGCTCCGCCGTGTGCAGCGTCCGGTTCAACGCCGGCATTGGCGTCGATCAGATTGTACTCGATCGCAACAGTATTCTGATTTGTTGCGTCGTTTAGGAACACGGCACCACCACGCCCGCAGCTATTCTTGCGAAAAACGTTACCTTTGATCGTTCCCGAAACATTATTGAGGGCTAAGCCGCCGCCAGCCAGTTTATTGTCTGTGCAGACGTTATCGTGAATGTGATTGTTGGTGACATCAAAGCGCTGCGATTCATAGAACTCACGCACAATGGCCTGCGAATAGCCGGTGATCTCAAACCCGTCGATGGCGGTCAGCTGATCGCCCTTGGGTCCTGGATCGTCGATGCGCAGGAATGATCCGCTGCCGTCGCCCGTGGCCTTCGACACGAAGGCCGCGCTATCGCGTACTTTGAATTCTTTTGCGTGCTGGAATCCGCCGGCGAGCGTGAAATACTTTTCGCCGGGCTTGAGTTGCTCGGCGTAGGTGCCCTCGGCAACGCAGATGATTGCGCCGGATTCCGCGGCCTCGACGGCAGCAGCAATCGTTTTGTGCGGTTTGCCGGGCGATCCGTCGCCGCCTGCTCCTGAACTATCGACGAACACGTTACAGGCCGGAATTGCGGTTGCGCGCGCGACTTTCACAGCGCGAACTGAGTCCTCTGCGGCCGATGCGCCCGGAAAACCCGCAACCGCGGTTAGAGCAAGACCAAACAGAATGAAAACTGGATTGGATGTGTGTTTCATGTTCGGCGTGAAAACCTTTTAATCTCACTGTGAAGACCCGCGATCACACAACAGCCTGAAGCCGCTTGGCGGAGATCCCTTCGGGCTTGTGCAAGTCTTCGTCGTGCACGCAAGTCCGAACGTTATGACTTCGGTTTGTCATCGGTCTCCCTGGGCGGGTGCCGCGCCGGGCGAAAAAAGCGAAAAACAGCGCGCAAAGCCCGGAAGAATTCCCAAGCATCGAAACCTCCAGGAGACATCGGCATTGCATTACCCTCATCAAGCCACGACCACCGCTAAGGTTGGATGATTTCGCATTTTGGAATTGTTTCGATCGTGATCTTCCCGCCCGGCAGCGTGCTTGCTTCCGAGTAGGTCTGCTTCATGACCGTGGTCATGAGTTCGAGCACGGGAGGGGCTGTGGAAACGAATGCGATTTCGACCGAGGCGGTAATGGGGACTTTTGCGGTACCTGGCGGCGCGGACGCTGAACACGGCATCAAGGCCATGAACACGTTCTCCTCGGGCGTCAGGCCTTCCGGCGTTGGCTTGCCCTTGACGCAGGCTTCGATCACAGCCTTGTCCGGCATCACGATGGCCGCTGGACCATCGGCCTGGATACCGACGGCTTCGTATTCCTTGTCGTCGTTGAAGCCCTTGACCGAGCCCCGGCGCGTTTGCTTCGTGGCTGGCAGGGCCATATCGCCGAATGCGCCCTTGACGGTGAGCGTGCCAGTGGCCTCGCCGTCGTAGGTGATGACGAGCGGGCCGTTCGACGTCGGAACCATACCGTTTTCCGTGGTGCAAGTGATGGTGATGGCGGCGGCGTAAACTCTGCAATCGAAAGCGAGCAGCGAGGCCACCGCGATACCAATGCGCCGGCGCCTCTGAGACAAGAATTTTGCTTTATTGCAACTCGTCACGAGTTTTACTCCTTTACCGTGCAGTCGCCGATCACCCCGAAATCTGCTTCACATACTCTTTATGCACCCAGCCGTAGCGGCATGGACCGGTGTAGGGCACCGGTTTGTCTAACGACCTTTCGAGGTTGCACACGGCTTGGTCTTGCCCAGTCATGGCGTAGACGATCCCGACCCAGTCCCCGGCTTCATCACACATATCAACGGTTTGGCCGTTAAAGACGCGATCCACTTCCTTGCCCTTCGGACCGCTCCGGACCGACAGAAAGCCGTCGCCTTTTGGGTCCAGGCCAACGATCTGTCCTCTCGATGTGCACGCATCGAGTTCGCGGTCCCGGCCGACGATGATGGGCCTGAAGACAGACGTGCCCGAGGCCTGGCCTTTCGGATCGCAGCCATTGGCAGCTTCGAGGGACACGAGCCGGTTCACTTCTTTTTCTTGGTCACGCGAAAGTTTGCCAAACGGCGCAAAGCACCCGGGACCAAAAACCGCTTGAGCTTCCGCGCTTTTGAAGCAGTATCCGGATTTAGCAAATATCGAATTGCGTTGATGCCACAAGTCTTCGCAACTCTCTCCAGCGTAACTTTTTGGCACTTGAATGAAGGGCATTGCCAGAAACACAAAGCCGAACAGGCATCGCGTCAATTGCGACGGCCTCGCGCGGACAGCATGTGGCTTGGACCCGATAACCGCGGCAGTGCTGTGCATAGGTTTCAAAGCCATGACTCCGTTTTCTCTATTTAACGCAGCAGCACGTCATCACGCCGTTTTCCAAGGGGCCGCAACTGTAGGCGTCGAAAGGGGCGCTGCAGCTTAAATCACTCATTTTCTCAACTTGCATGCATTTGCCGGACTTCGGCACATCGGGTTCTTTTGTGGGCTCTTTCTTGGGCTCTTGCTCGGGCGTTTGGTCTTTCACTTCCTCACAGCAGGCCCCGTATTTACTTGGCGTATCGAGATCGCGGTAACCGGCCCCGCAATCGTTGGGACCCTCACAGATGTTGCCTTTAGATTTTTTGTGTTTCTCGGAGCTGGAATCGCCGTCGTTATCATGGTGCTTCTTCTTTTTGACGTTCTTGCAAACGAACTGGCCGTTATCGTTGAACCCACACTTTAGCTTGACCTCGATCAAGGTCTGAAGTGCCTCGGCGGGGCGCGGACCGGCTTGCGGCCCGGCGACGCCCTGCCTGGATGGCGGCGCGAGAAGCGCAAGGAGTGCAAGAGCCGTGAGTGGGACGAGCATCTTATGCATGGCACAACCTTTTCTCTACTCTAGGCTCCTCGCCCCAAAGCGGGGCGTCGAACTTATAAATCCGGGCGCTGAGGGGCTTCGCATCGCGAGCTATCAACTTGGCCCCTTGAAGCATTCGCCATTTTCGATGGTGCCGTTGTTGCACGTGCAGTTCGGCGCCGTTCCTGAGAAGCCAGGCCCACACTTTTGGGGCGCCGGTGCTGGCGCCGGTGTTGGCTTTGGCTTTGGTTGTTGCACGGGCACGCACGACTGGTTCTGATTGACCGTACCGGCCGGGCATATGCGCTGACAATTTGGCGGCGTACCCGTCATGTTGGGCGGGCAGTTCGCCACTCCGCAGAAGTTGCCACGGCGTACCGTGCCGGCGGGACAATGACAATTCGGCGGCGTGCCTTCAGGCGCCCACGTCGGGCACTTCTGCTGCGAGGGGATGGGGTCGCAATAGTTGCCATACTTGTTCGGCGTGTCGCGCGTTGTGTATCCGGGTCCGCAGTCGCGCTTCGGCTTGGGCGGTGTCGGTACGGTCAGGCGGTTGCACCGGCCGTTGAGGAAGATCGTTCCATCCGGACAGCAGTTGGGATAGTCGCCAACTGGCCGGTTTGATGGGCACTTCGGCTTTACTTTCTCGACTGGAGGCGGAGGCGCCGGCTGATCTGGTGCACGGCATTTGCCGCGTTTGAATTCCGTGCCGCGCGGGCAGCATTCCGGGTAGTCGCCGATTGGACGGTCCGACGGGCAGACATTCACCGGCTTTGCGTCTGGTGCTTCAATCGACCTGCACTTGCCGCGCCGGAACTCCGTGCCACGCGGACAGCAGTCGGGCGGTGTGCCGATGAAGCCTTCCGGGCATTTTCTGACGCTGGGTGGCGGTGTTTCCCGCGGCCCGCGGCAGGCGCCATCGCGGAATTCCGTGCCGCGTGGGCAGCAATTGGGCGACTTGCCGACAAAACCGTCGGGACAAGGCGGCGATTGCGGTTGGGGTTTTGCGGTGTCATCGCCTGGTCTAGTTGTGCTGATGCCACCGCTGCCGGTGCCGCAGGATTTGCCGTTCCATGCCGTATTCGGTGGGCACGAGCACAGGCCACCCGTCAACACCATCCCGCCGAAGCACGAGGCCGGAACCTGCGGAGGCGTAACATCAGGGCTTGGGGTCGTGTTGATGCCGCCGCTTCCGACGCACTCGCGCCGGTTCCATTTTGTCGGCCCGGGGCAGGCACACAGACCATTGGTCAACACCATCCCGCCGAAGCATGCAGTGGGCGGCGGCGTAACTGGAGATGCGTTTTCTGTAAGCGCAATCGTTGCGCAAATTGGGCCCTCACCGCCTTTGATCGCTGCGCAGTTCGTGATCTCCTTGGCGCCGGTATCGGCGCGCAGTCCGAAGTTCACCGGAAGCGTCACGCTTTGCCCGGCAGCCAGCGGACCAGGATGCAGACAACTGAACTGTGCCGGACTGGTCTTGGAACACGTCCAAGGCGCCGGAGGGTCGGCTTTGAGGTTAGATGACGCCGCAATTTGGCCGTCGGCTGTCACTTTTTCTACGACTTCGATCGGTCCAGCGAACGCCCCGCTGCTGGGATTTGTGACCGTGATGTCGAACAGGCAGCCGCCACCCGCATCGGTGCAACTTGTGACTGTTGCCTTCTTGGTGATCTTGAGTTGCGAAACGTCGGCCGGTTGACCGGCTTTGTTGTAACCACCTGAGCCCACAAATTTCTTGACCGGAACGCTGGCACAGGCGGTTGCGAACCCAGTGCGGATGCCTTCGAGCGTTGCGCAATTCTTAATTTCCGTCGCCGTGCCAATCGATCCGGCGAGCGGTTGCAGGCCAAGCGTCAAATCGAGCGTCGCGTTGATCGCCAACGGTCCGGGATGTGAACACTGCATGCCCGGTGCTGCGGACGCCACGCACGTCCACGGTGCGGGCGGGCCGCTGACGAGCTTCATTTGCGTCGATGGCGCGCCGCCGATCGTGACCAGATCATTGACGACGATCGGGCCTTGCATCGGCTGACCGAGCGTATTCGTGACCGAGATCTTGAACTCGCACGGCGTCGTCTCATCACATCCCGAAGATACAGCAGTTTTTGCAATTGGCCTGATGCTGGTCGATGGCGCCGGGGCTGGCGTCACCGGCGGCTTCAAAGTCACCGTGTGGCAGGCGGTGGCATCGGCAGAATTTCCGACCAACGCATCGCCCGAAGGCAAAGCCGAGGCGCAGTTCGAGAACGATGCACCCGTGGCGTCGTTGGGCAGCCGCACCACCATATCGAATTGTTTGGCAGGCATCGGCTCGCCATTTGGCCCGAGCGGCAGCGGATAGTTGCCCGGAGAGGTGCATGAGAACGGAATCTGCGTTGGCGCGGGGCTACATGGGAAGGGATCGGCCGCGTTCACCGGCGTAATCGACACGATCTGTGCCGAGCTGAGACCCGTCAGCTTGTCGGTGATGGTAACGGGCGCGTCGTGATCAATCGGGCCCGGGTTGAACAGCGAGATTTTGAAATTGCAATCGCTGCCCGGCGCGCACACCGTATCGCCTGTCTTGGCAACTTTGACGGCGAACGGGTCGAGCGGCAGTGACGCGCAGCCAAAATCTTCTGCGAACTTGCCTGGCTTTAACGGAAGTGTCGAAACAGAAGGCCTGAGGTCTGTGCAGACTTGCAATACGTTACCCTTAGACCAAACGGCTCCAGGCGTGACGTTGACGAACGTGGACACCTGCCCGCCAACCCCCAGTTTGACGTTTTCGATATCACAAGGCGTATTGAAATCTGCCAGGGGTGCCACTCTGCACTTGCCGGCTTGGAGGATAGCCACGTTCTTCGTAGCTTGCTGTACTTTGTTTATCCCTTGAGTGAGATGGACATTGTAATTCAG
>JANNFX010000076.1:0-39202 GCA_031380225.1 Hyphomicrobium sp. | reverse complement strand
GGGCTTAGCGACCACTGCACAGGCTTGCACTGCGGGATGCTTGTAGAGCACGTCCTCGACTTCGATCGATGAAATGTTCTCGCCGCCCGATATGATAATGTCCTTCGAGCGGTCTTTCAGTTGGATGTAACCATCAGGGTGCAGGACGCCGAGATCGCCCGAATGGAACCAACCGCCGTAAAAGGCTTCGTCGGTCGCAGTCTTATTGTTGAGATAGCCCTTCATGACGATGTTACCGCGGAACATTACTTCGCCCATGGTCTCGCCGTCAGCCGGTACCGGTTGCATCGTCTCCGGATCCATGACGGTGAGATCTTCTAGAGCCGCGTAACGCACGCCTTGGCGAATGCGCTTCTGTGCTTGGAATTCATCTCCAAGACCGTTCCACGCTGGCTGCCATTCGTTGATGGTTGCTGGGCCATAGGTCTCGGTTAGACCATAGAGATGTGTGAGATCGAAGCCAGCCGCAACCATGGCATCCATGACGGCTTGCGGTGGCGGCGCAGCGGCATGATTGAACGCCACGCGATGGCCGATCGGGCGCTTTTCTGTATCACTCGCGCCCAGCACTGTCGCCATCACAATCGGTGCGCCCGAAATGTGCGTGACCTTATGTTCAACAATCATATCGTAAATGAGTTTGGCACGAACCCAGCGCAGGCAGACGTGGGTGCCGGCGACTGACGCCAACGACCACGAGAAACACCAGCCGTTGCAGTGGAACATCGGCAACGTCCACAAATACACCGGATGGCGGCCCATGCCAGTCGCGAGTGTATTCGAATAGCACATCAAGGCCGCGCCGCGGTGATGGTAGACGACACCCTTCGGATTGCCTGTTGTGCCAGATGTGTAATTGAGTGAGATCGCGTCCCACTCATCGGTGGGCCAATGCCATTTGTAATTTGCATCACCGCTGGCAATAAATTGTTCGTAGTCAATGTCCGACAGTGCAGCACCGGCTTGCGGAAACTCGCGGTCGTCGTAATCAATGATCAATGGCTTGACTTTCGCCAGCCGCAACGCCTCGGTGACGACACTAGAAAATTCGCGATCGGTGATCAGAATTTTGGTTTGGGCGTGATCAAGCTGGAACGCAATGACCGCCGCATCCAGCCGCGTGTTGATACTGTGTAAAACCGCGCCCGCCATCGGCACACCATAGTGCGCCTCGAGCATGGCAGGCGTATTGGCCAGCATCACGGACACGGTATCGCCGCGCGCGGCGCCGCGTGCCGCCAAGGCCGACGCTAGCTGCCGGGCGCGGCCATAGAACGTCCGGTAGGAGAGCCGCATGTCGCCATGGATAATGGCGGTATGATCTGGATAGACGGCGGCCGCACGCTCAAGAAACTGCAGAGGTGTCAGGGGTTGATAGTTGGCCTCAGTCTTATCGAGGTTTGTTGTGTAAGGATTGGCGGTCATCGGGTCTCAGGCTTCGAAAAAAATCTGCGGAGGATAAACATCGAGCGGTGTGCCTCCAGTTAATCAACGCCCTGCTGCAACGCAACAGGTTGAGTTCAGACAATTGCCCATTGGCGTGTTGAAAACAGCCAAAGTGGCAGATTCTCACTTTTGCCTGGTGCTAAAGTTCTATATGATGACCAATAAGTCCGGATTCCGTTTTGGCCAAAAGGAGGCGGCCATGGAGAAAACACAAGGCGAATCGTTCGCACTCTGGGTCTTGTTGATGCTATTACTGATGATCCCAGTCGTGCTTGAATTGACGCAATAGCGGCCGCACGCCACGGCGATTACGGCCTTTCCACCAACGCATCGCATTGGTGCCCTTTGGCGCTGCTTAATGCCCAAACTTGCCGCCCAAAAAGTTGCTAGTTAAGCGCGCTTTCTCCAGCAGGTGTGCCCGAAAAACGCTTTTGCTGCGGCAGGGCGTCCGTTTACCTTGCGGATCAGGGCTGGGTGGGGCACCTAACTAACGCGCGATACTTGGCGCGGGAGAGGCTAATCTATGTCGACCCAATTAGAACCGGGCCAATTTGCCGGACATGGCAAGCAATTGCTGCATCTTGTTTTTGGTGGCGAGCTTGAATCACTCGAAAGCCATACGTTTCGCGATCTCAGTGGTCTCGATATTGTTGGGATATATCCCAATTACGCCTTAGCTCATGCCGCCTGGAAGGGTGCCGCCCAACGCACCGTCGACAACGCGACTATGCGATACTTCATCGTACATTTGCACCGCCTGCTTGAGCCGGACGCTCGCTGAGAATGACCAAACCGTCTGATCTTGTGCCCGAAGAAGTGCCACGTCTGCCGGGCATGAAAGCCCCGCGGCCACCTCGTCTGGCGTTCGACGTGAAATCCCGCGACCTACTGCGCCGGTTTCTGGCCGAGTGGATTTGGCCGCGCCGCAAGGAGATCTTGTATTCCCTGCTCGTGACCGGCGTTCTGGCAGCCACAACCGGCGCCTACCCTCTTGTGATCAAGCAGTCGTTCGACACTTTGCTGAATGGCAAAGATGCTACCGGACTGCCGTGGGTGCTTGGCGCCATCATTGGCATCACGGCCTTGCGGAGCGTGTTCCTGTATCTGCAGTCAACGTCCACCCAGCGCATTGTGCTGCGCATGTCGGCGGATATCCAGAGGACGGCTTTTGACCACTTGCTGCAGGCGGACTACGCCCGGCTATCGCGCGATACGCCCGGCCGGCTCATGTCTAAACTGACTAACGACGTCGGATTTATTCAGCAAGCCGTGCAAGCGTCGATCAATACTGTGGTCCGCGATCTGTTGTCGGTGATTGCGCTCGTTGGCTCGATGTTCTATCTCGATCCCGTGATTGCGCTGGTGGTGCTCGGCGGTTATCCATTTGCTGCACCTTTTATTATCACACTCTCGCGCCGGATTCGCCAGTTTGCAACTCGAACCCAGAACGAACTGGGCAGCATGACATCGCTGCTGACCGAAAAACTGTCAGCGACGCGGTTGATCAAAACATTCCGCCTCGAAGACTACGCGAGCGACCGGGTCAATCAGAGCTTTGAAGATATTTTTAAGCTGCGCATGAAAGCGGTCAGTAGCAAATCACGGCTTGAGGCGCTGTTGGAAGCGCTCGCCGGCCTGGCCGTTGCTGGCGTGATTTATGTCGCTTATTGGCGGATCGCGGCCGGCGCGTCAACGGTCGGTGACTTTATGGGCCTGACCAGCGCGTTGTTATTGGCAGCGCAGCCCATGAAAGCCATTGGCAGCTTGACAGCCCGCGTCCAAGAAGGTCTCGCAGCCGTTGAAAGCATTTACGGGCTACTCGATGAGAAACCGGCCGTAGTCGATCAGCCGGACGCCAAGCCACTGGCGGTTAAAAGCGGCGCCATCGACTTCAGCAAAGTCTCGTTCCTGTATGAAGGTGACGGAACCACACCGGCCGTCCGCAATTTCACGCTTCCAGTACCGGGCGGCAAAACCGTGGCACTGGTCGGCCGTTCAGGCGCCGGCAAATCGACAGTCATCAACCTT
The DNA here is from genome assembly GCA_031380225.1 of Hyphomicrobium sp. Classification (GTDB taxonomy): domain Bacteria; phylum Pseudomonadota; class Alphaproteobacteria; order Rhizobiales; family Hyphomicrobiaceae; genus JANNFX01. The sequence goes on along the minus strand of JANNFX010000076.1, from coordinate 35,728 downwards.
GTGCCGCGGCTGTTCGATGTCACTGGCGGCATCATTTCAATCGACGGCCAGAACATCCGCTCAGTGACACTCGCTTCGCTCCGCGATGCGATTTCGATTGTCAGTCAGGATGTGACGCTGTTCGATGATACCATCCGTGCCAATATCCGTCTCGGCCGTTTAAATGCCAGCGACGCCGAAATTGTTGCCGCTTCGAAGGCGGCTGCGGCAGACCAGTTTATTTCCGCCCAACCCCAAGGCTACGATACGGTCATCGGTGATCGCGGCATGCGATTGTCGGGCGGCCAACGGCAGCGTTTGGCTTTAGCCCGCGCGATCCTCAAGGATGCGCCGATTTTGCTGCTCGACGAGGCAACCAGCGCGCTCGACACCGAATCGGAACGATTGGTCCAAGACGCATTGGCCAAATTCTCGAAAAACCGCACAACGCTTGTTATCGCCCACCGGCTATCTACTGTTCAGAATGCTGACCTTATCTGTGTCATGGACCAGGGCGAAATCGTCGAACTCGGGACCCACGCCGAACTCTCGGCTAAGGGGGGCACCTACGCCATGCTCGCCCGTTCGCAACTGTTGTCCGATCCTGCCGCTCCACTGCCGAAAAGCGCCTAATGCGCTCTATAGGTTGTCTCTCTTCGCCAGCGTTGACCATACCTCGCCATTCACACTATGACGATCGCACTCTACGGCCAGCGGCGCCGGCCTAAATCCATTTCAATGACGGTGCAGCACCCAGCATGGCCATTTCGCCGGACAACAAGCTCAAACTTCTGCGGCTGGCGGGTGGGACTGCGGCTAAGCTGATTACTGCCATCCATGCGCGCTCGAAAATCGTTGTCCATCCTCACGACGCCATCATTCGCGTCCATCCTCACGCGCCGTTCGTGTTTGCAATGTGGCATGGCCAATTCATGATGCTGCCGGCGCTGCGTACCAGTGACATCAAAGTCGCAGCCATCGTTGCCAAGCACGGCGATGCAGAAATTATCGGTGTCGCGTTGGAGCGGTTCAATGTCCGGCTGATCCGTGGCGCAGGTGCCGGGGGGCGCAAAAAAGATCGCGGCGGCTCCCAGGCGCTGCGATTGGCGATCAGGGCCCTGGGCGAAGGAACAACTCTCGCGATCACCGCTGACGTCCCACCCGGGCCGGCGCGCCGTGCCGGTGAAGGGATTGTCACCCTCGCCCGGATATCAGGCCGCCCGATTGTGCCTTTCGCTGCCGCGACGTCGCGCTACCTCGCGCTTCGAACCTGGAGCCGGATGACGATCAATTTGCCCTACGGAAAGTTGGCCTACGTTATCGGCGATCCAATATTCGTCCCCGCCGACGCGAGTTATCACGAGCTTGAGGTCTACCGGCTTAAAATCGAGGCGGCGCTCAATTCGGCAACTGAGAAAGCCTACGAGTTAGCCGGCGCCGACCCTCGCCGCGCGACGCCCGCCCGTGCCGATACGACGGTCCCCAACCCCGGATTGCGCCTCAAGGGCTACCGCGCAGCCACATCAATTTTGCGGCCGGTTGCGCCGGTCATTTTGGCCAGGCGGGAAGCTCAAGGCAAAGAAGATCCAAAGCGGCGCGCGGAACGATACGGTATCGCCAGTGCGCCGCGGCCGCCTGGCAAAGTTGTGTGGGTCCATGCCGCTAGTGTCGGTGAGACCAACGCAGCATTGCCCCTCATCACTGAATTGCTGGCCAAGCGGCCAGAGCTGCATTTCGTTCTGACAACTGGAACCGTAACGTCTGCTGCATTGGCCGAACAGCGGCTGCCGCCCGAAGCCCGCCACCAATACGTCCCACTCGATGCGGTTTCGTATGTGCGCCGGTTTCTCGATCACTGGCGGCCGGATTTAGCGTTGTTTACGGAATCGGAAATCTGGCCCAATCTTTTGCTTGAGACTGCCAACCGCAAAATACCGGCGGTGCTGTTCAATGCGCGCATGTCACAACGCAGTTTCAAGCGCTGGTCACGGCGCAAGAATGCGGCGGGGGCACTGTTCGGCCGCTTTGCAAAGGTGTTGGCTCAAAACGATACCCTGGCCCGGCGCTTTCGTGATCTTGGCTCGCGTGATGTGATCGCCGCAGGCAACATCAAAATTGATGCGCCACCACCGCCGGTTGATCCGGTCAAGTTTGCCGAATTGCGCCAGTCATTGGGCGACCGGCCGGTGTTTCTCGCAGCCTCAACCCATGACGGCGAAGAGGCCATGATTGCTGACGCGCACCGCATCATGGCGCGCGAGTGCGATGGGCTTTGCACCATCATTGTGCCGCGCCATCCAGAACGTGGACCCGCTATCAAGGCGAAGCTGTTTGCGCAAGGGATTACAGCTCTGTTGCGTTCAGGCGGCACGATGCCCAGCGCCGGGACCAGCATTTACATCGCCGATACGATTGGCGAACTTGGCACTTTTTACGCTTTAGCACCGGTGTCTTTCATCGGTGGCTCTCTGATCCCGCACGGCGGCCAGAACCCGATCGAAGCCGTCGCCCACGGCAGCGCCGTGCTAACCGGCCCGCACTGGCATAATTTCAGCGATGTCTACGGCGAGCTGATCCGGTTGAAGGGCGCTATCGAAGTCTATTCGAGTGCCGAACTTGCGGCCCGCGCGGCCATGCTGCTCAAAAATCCATCGATGATCGAGAAGTTCCAAGCCGGCGCCAAATCGGCAATGTTATCTCTTGGAGGGGCTCTCGACACAACGGTCGCCGTGCTGCTGCCAATGATTGATGCGGCCAAGGGAGATCAGGGTGCCGCTTGACGAACCCTCATGGTGGTATGGATCTGGGGCACGGGCTGCCGTCGCCGGTTCAGTTCTGGCTCCTGCTGGATTTGTCTATGGAAAGATCGCGAAATCCCGGTTCAATCGGATAGCTGCCTATCGATCGGCACTGCCGGTGATCTGCGTCGGAAATCTGACCGCAGGGGGCACCGGCAAAACACCGCTCTCGATCCACATTGCCGAGCTGGCACAGCAACTGGGGGAACGGCCGGTTTTCTTAACACGCGGCTACGGCGGGCAACTTGACGGCCCGGTAGGGGTCGATCCCACAAAACACAGTCCCAGCGACGTTGGCGATGAGCCGTTGCTGCTGGTCCGCAGCTGTCCCGTCATGATCAGCGCCGACCGTGCGGCTGGAGCGCGCGCCATTGAGGCAGGCGCCTATACCGCGTCGGTGATCATCATGGACGACGGACTGCAAAACCCAGGGCTTGCAAAGGATTTGACGTTGGCAGTCATTGATGGCCAGCGCGGTATTGGCAATGGCCGCGTCATCCCGGCCGGGCCACTGCGCGCGCCGCTCGACTTTCAACTCGGCAAAGTCGATGTGCTGGTGTTGAATGGCGGCGGATCTTTATCGGCCCGCAAGTCTGAGATTGAACGCGGCGCCGGACAAGCCGTCACGCGGCCGTGGTTACAGTCGGCCGTTGTGGCGATGGGCGACACGTCCTGGCTCAAAGGCGCGCGCGTCTTCGCCTATGCCGGCATTGGCAATCCGAGCCGCTTTTTTGAAACGCTCACCTCACTCGGCGCTGTGGTAACCGGCACTGCACAATTTCGCGATCATCAAGTGCCGACAGCCGCAGACGCGACAGAGTTACTGAGGGCTGCACGTGCCAAAAGCGCGATTCTCATCACAACCGAAAAGGACTATGTCCGCTTGCCGCTAGCGGGCCATCCCCGCCTGATGGACCTCAAAGCACAATCACGAACTCTGCCGGTCAAAGTTGTATTTGACGGCGACGGTGGAGACGTTCTCAAGGGACTTATCTCGACCGCAATGGCCAAACACCGCAAACGCTAAATTTAGGGCTTCGACGGAGCGCGTCCCATGAGTTCGAGTTCGCGCTTCAAGGCGGCTTCAGGCGAGGAATAGGCTTCCTGCTTTTCGACATTCCAATAGCGCAGGTTCTCAAGGTCAATCTGTTGGCCGGTCGTGGCACAGGTCACAAAATCACCTTTGGCAAGGATCTGAAACTCGCCAGCCTTGTAGCGAAGCTTTGCTTCCTTGCGGCCGCCGAAAAATCGCTCAAGCTTGTTCATAACAGCGCCGTCCCAAATGTTTGCGACCCGACTTGACCCCGCGCTGAGGGCAACGTCAAGAGCAACGGACGGTATTACCCAGCCACGACCAGCTTCAAAGTGCGGTGTAAAAGCCGCTCTTGGACAGCGGCGTCGGGAATTGTCAGATGCGCTTCAAAGAAATCCTGCATCATCTTGCAGTAGCGCTCGGGAGTAGTCCGTGTCGACCCCTTAGGATCGGCAAATAGTTCGAGTTCCGCCTGGGTCCAGCCGATCTTGACCAATTGCGCGACGAGAAGCTTGTAGTCGCCATCAGCTGGGGCTGCGTGCTGGACCGGCGTCTTGCGGCCTTCGCTGATGGCGGTGAAGATCGCTGCAAAGTGGGCGTTGATTTCGGCATTCTTGGCTGGATCATTGGCAAGATCGACAACCGTTGGATTGGCCTCACCGGAGGAGATGAAGGTCATGCACGTCGGGGCGCCTTCCTGGCCCATGCGCGTTACGAGTCCCTGGAAGTTGCCAGCCATCTTTTTCAGTGTCTCAGGGCTCGCGGCCAGCGCAGCTTCTGCATTTGAACGCCGGAGTTCGACCAAAGATTTGGCCAAATACTGAGAAACCTCTGCTTCAGGTTTGTTTTCCGCCATCAGCTTGGCGCCGCTTGCAACACGTTCCCGGTACCAGTCGGGGAATTCAGTCGCGATCAGTTGCCAATGGACAAATTTTTGCAACTTGGCTTCGAGCGCTTTGGCGCTGTCTGGCATCGATCCAACAACGGCGCCAGCCGCTGCGACTGCAGTCACTGGTTCATTGGTTGCGGGCGCAGTAGCTGCGGACTCCGATTTTTCCCCAGCAGGCTTGTCGCCGCCAATTGTGGTCTTGGCGAACGCGATAGTTTTGTTCTTCAGACCGGTGACGAGAGCCTTGCCGGTTTCTGTCGTTTTTACGAAATACCCGCCGCCGCCGATGAGGAGCAACACGCTGGCAGCGATCGCAAACCGCCGCACGCCCGACTTTCTTGACGTCTCTTCATCGAAATCGGCGTCTTGGTAATTCGGTGATGGCTTGGGCGCCGCTTCAAATCGCGGTTCAAAGCCCGACGACATCCCGGGCTGGAATTGCTGCTGGGGTTGAGGCTGAAGCTGTTGCGGCGCAATTTGGAATGGAACCATCGGTCCTGATGGTGCCGGCGATGGCCGCTGCGTCGTCTGCGACGGCACAAACTGTGGCGACTGATTTTGTTGGGGCTGGTTCTGGGGCGCTTGAGCCTGAGGAGCCTGTGCCTGCTGCATCGGCTGAAATATTGGCTGAGTTGCAAAGTTCGGCGTTGACGTGCGCACTTGCGGCTCAACAGCCGCTTCAGGTCTGGCAGTGGCTCCAACCGGCGCACCACGTCCCACAGTGGCTTCAAAGCGCGGCATGATGGATTGTGGACGCGGCCTTGCATCGGCAGCCGGAATTGCAGACGGGGACGGTGCTGAAGGAGCCGGCGAAAAAACTGCGTGCGCCGGGCGCCAATCAGCAAACCCCGCTCGCCAAATAAGATCAGCGGGGCGCAAATGGCCGAGTTCCACCAGCTTCCGCATTTCCATATCGGAAATCGGTCCGTGCTGACGGCCATCACGGGCCACGTACCACTGCATGCCTGAGTCTGGAGTGCTCATGGCGACTGAATATCACAATCCTGTACCGCCGGGCATCCCGGCTCGTTTCACGATTGACCAAACACTTGATCGCCAAATACGGGAATTTGGCGGCCAACCACGGTCCTCTACCTGAGTCGTTAGACAGACAGTCTTGCCCAAAATGCGGCGAAGTTGCCGGAGTAGCCAAATTGTCCTGTAGTTTAAGGTTGAGAACGGAGCTTCCTCAGGTTGCAGAAGCCCGTTGTAGAGACCAGACATGCGGCAGCGTAACCGGCTGGCGGCCCCAGGCCGCGGCGACTATAAGGCGCCATCCTGGAACGGCCGAACCGGCCGCCTCCGCCCTCCTAATCTATCCCACAAATCAGAGCATATCGAGAGACCCATGGCTATTGAACGCACATTTTCGATCATCAAACCGGATGCCACGCGCCGCAATCTGACCGGCGGCATCAATGCCGTCATCGAGAAGGCCGGTCTTAAGATTGTCGCCCAAAAGCGCGTCCGTTGGACCCGCGCACAGGCCGAAAAATTTTACGAAGAACACAAGGCGCGGCCGTTCTACGGAGAGCTATGCGATTTCATGACCTCGGGTCCGATCGTTCTGCAGGTGCTGGAAGGCGAAGACGCCATTGCGAAGTATCGCGACGTCATGGGCGCTACTGATCCCAAGGAAGCCAAGGACGGCACTATCCGCAAACTCTTCGCCGTCTCAAAGGGCGAGAACTCGAGCCACGGCTCCGATAGCGCGGCGTCGGCTGAGCGCGAGATCGCCATGAACTTCCGTCTTGACGAAATCGTTGGTTGATCAACTGGTGTCATGGGTCAGCCCCCTCACACAGGCGATCGGGTACGATAACATTTGTTTTGTGAGGGGTCTGACCCCATGCTCACGACGGGTCCCAAGTGGGGCCCGTTTGCCTTAGAAAGACATCATGATCAGTGCCGGCGATATCACCGCACATTTGGACGGACTGGCAAAGCCACCCGGCAGCCTAGGCCAATTGGAAAAGTTGGCGGCCCGTTTAGCGACCGTGCAGGGTACGTTGCGTCCGGTGACCAAACCGCGGCGGCTGTTGATGTTTGCAGGCGATCACGGCGTCGTTGCCGATGGTGTCGGCATCTGGCCATCTGAGGTCACCGCCGCCATGATCGGTGTCATTGCCAACGAACGGGCAGCGAGTTCCGCTCTAGCCAAGGCGTCCGGAACCGCGATCGACTTGATCGACGCCGGCTCGAAGTCTGTCAGCGTTCCAAAAAGCGCAATTTACCGCGACGAGCGGGTGGCCAAGGGAACCAAAAGCCTGGCCCATGAAGCAGCGATGACGGCCGATCAATTTTGGAAAGCCTGGATGACGGGCGATGCGGCCCTCAATCGCGCGAAGGCCGAAGGGGTCCGCGTGATAGCCGTTGGCGAAATCGGCATTGGAAACACCACTCCAGCCGCCTGCCTCATTGCACTGATTGCAAACGCAAGCCCCGATCAAGTTGTCGGACCCGGCGCTGGCGCGACTCCGAAATCACTGGCCAAGAAACTATCTGTTGTTGGCAAAGCTGTCGCGCGCGCCCGCCTGATGTTCGAAAGCGATCCGGTTACGGCTATGGCGTCTGTTGCTGGCTATGAAATCGTCGCCATGGCGGGAGCGATCGCAGCGGCCGCACAGGCTGACATCACCGTTGTCCTTGATGGCGTCGTGACCGCCGCCGCCGCACTCATCGCCGCGACCATCGATCCAGCTGCACTTGAAACAGCGATCGCAGCTCATGTCGGTGCCGAGCCGGCTCACAAAATTGCGCTCGAAAAACTTGAGCTGGAACCGTTCCTGGACTGGCAACTGCGACTTGGCGAAGGCACCGGCGCACTGTTGCTGATGCCATTACTCGATGCGGCGGCGGCGCTCCTCACCGATGTCGCAACCCTCAAAGAGGTTGCCGGATGAGTGACCCGGCGCCGGTCCAGAAATGGTACGACGCGCCAGAACTCCGCGCAGCTTTTACCGCTGTGCAATTTCTGACCCGGTTGCCAGTGCCCGGTGGCGCAACGCGAGATCTCGCAACTTTTGGCTGCGATATCGAACGCGGGCTCAAATATTTTCCGTTGATCGGTGCGGGCGTCGCTGCAATTTCAGCCGTCGCGTTGCTGATCGCCTCGCTCGCCTTGCCGTTTCCTGTCGCTGTCCTGGTTGCTTTAGCCGTCGAAGCGTTGATCACAGGCGCATTTCACGAAGATGGTGTCGCAGACTTTTGCGATGCATTTGGCGCCGTCAGAACCAAGGACGACACACTTCGCATCTTGAAGGACAGCCGCATTGGCAGCTTTGGTGTCTTGGGGCTCGTGCTCATGGTAGCGTTGCGCGCCGCGGCACTGATGTCGCTCAGTACTCCTTTTGAGGCTGCAATCGCGCTCGTTGTCGCCGGCGCCATGGGCCGTCTCTTGAGCCTTATCGTCATGGCTTGGATTCCGCCTTGCAGCGACGGCCTCGCAGCGCGAGTTGGCGCGCGAGCGGCATGGTCAACCGTTGGCGCCGCAGCTCTGCTGGCAGCGCCTGCCCTCGCCTATGGGCTGTGGCATGACGCAGCTGGCATAGCGTTGGCGGGGCTCGCTATGCTGGGATTTGCGCTGTGGTTTAAGCCTTTGCTGATGCGCCGATTAGGCGGCGTCACCGGCGATTGCCTCGGATTCGCTACCTACACCGGAATCGTCCTGACCACGCTGGCCTTGGCGCGGACCCCATCTAATTGAACACGGTAGTCGATTTCACAGACTTCCATGCCGCTGTCTTAGCCCTGTAATACGGCTATGTATCGTCGGCCGGTTCTTGACCCTGCATTGTGACTGGGGTCATGTGGGAATCGAACCGGGAAGGATGCGCCGATGGGCACAGCACGCCAAAAGACAACGACGAAGCCGCCAGCGCCAGTCGAATGCGCCATCCCTGATGGTCCGGGCCGGTTCTATAATCGCGAGCTGTCTTGGCTGCAGTTCAACCGCCGCGTCTTGGAAGAGGCCGAGAACACCCGCCACCCGCTGTTGGAGCGTGTGCAATTTTTGTCAATATCGGCGTCGAACCTCGATGAATTCTACATGGTGCGTGCGGCCGGCATTCACGGCCAGATCGCAGCTGGCGTCACGACGCTCACTCAGGATGGCCTGACACCGGCTCAGCAAATGACGGAGATCAACAAGTTCGCAGCCAAGCTGGTCGCGCACAAACAGGCTTGCTGGAACAATCTCAAAAAAGAATTGCACACATCTGGCATCGACATCGTTGATCCGGAAGATGTGACGGCCGCCGAAAAGGCTTGGCTCCATGACCGGTTCATGAGTCAGGTGTTCCCCATTCTGACACCAATCGCTGCAGACCCCGCCCATCCGTTCCCATTCATTCTCAACAAGGGTTTGACGATCGCCGCGTTCTTGCAACGCAAGGGCGACGGCAAGACATTGTCTGGCCTGATCCCGATCCCGGGCCAGCTTGAACGCTTTGTGCGGATTCGCAACGACGAAACTTCAAAGGGACCGATCCGGTTCATTCTGCTCGAGCAAATGATCGGGTTGTTTATCTCTGAACTTTTCGCCGGTTTCGAAGTCAAAAGCTACGGCGCATTTCGCGTGCTGCGCGACAGTGATATCGAAATGCAGGAAGAGGCCGAAGACCTTGTCCGCTCGTTCGAAACAGCGTTGAAGCGCCGCCGCCGCGGCAACGTCATCCGGCTCGAAGTTGAGCGCCGGATGCCAGACCGTCTCAAAAAGTTCATTGTCGATGAACTGGAAGTCAGTGAAGAACAGCTGTTCATAAAGGACGGCGTTCTTGGCCTCTGTGATATTTCGCAGCTCATTTTATCCGAGCGTCCCGACTTGCGGTTCAAGCCGTTCAATATCCGCTTCCCTGAGCGCATCCGCGAAGTCAATGGCGATTGCTTCGCTGCGATCAGCAAAAAGGACATTATTGTCCATCACCCCTATGAGAGCTTTGACGTCGTCGTTCAGTTCCTGCGCCAAGCCGTTGCTGACCCCAATGTGATGGCGATTAAGTGGACGCTTTACCGGACCTCGCGTGACAGCCCGATTGTTGCGGCCTTGAAGGAAGCGGTCGAAGCCGGCAAATCAGTCACGGCTGTTGTCGAACTCAAGGCCCGTTTTGATGAAGCCGCTAATATCCGCTGGGCGCGCGACCTTGAAAACGCCGGCGTCCACGTCGTCTACGGCTTCATTGAACTCAAGACCCACGCCAAGCTTGGCCTGATCGTGCGCCGCGAAGGCTCGGAACTCGTCTCCTACTGCCATCTCGGCACCGGCAATTATCATCCGCAGACGGCCAAGATTTATACCGACTTGTCGCTGTTCACGACCTCGCCGGAAGTCAGCCGCGACGTGAATAAGATTATGAACTTCGTCACTGGTTATGGCCAGCCGGCCGAATTGGAAACCATGGCCGCCAGTCCGCATGGCATTCGCAACCGCGTTTTATCCCACATTCACGAAGAAACCGCTCATGCACGCGACGGACGGCCGGCTGCAATCTGGATGAAAATGAATGCGCTGGTCGATGGTCAAATCATCCGCGCGCTCTATGAAGCCAGTACAGCAGGTGTCGAAATTGATCTTGTCGTGCGCGGCGTCTGTTGCTTGAGACCTGGCGTGCCGGGCCTCTCCGATAATATTCGCGTCAAGAGCCTGATCGGCCGCTTCCTTGAACATGCCCGCATATTTTGCTTCGGCCGCGGACACGGCCTGCCGTCGCCTGATGCCGCAGTTTACATGTCGAGCGCCGACATGATGCCACGCAACCTAGACCGCCGCGTCGAAGCCATGGTTGAAATCAAGAACCCAACCGTGCATGAGCAGGTCTTGAACCAGATCATGATCGCGAACTTGAAAGACAATCAACAAAGCTGGGAGATCAAAGCCGATGGTTCATCGGAGCGTATCAAGCCCGCGCCCGGCGAAGAGCCCTTCAACGCACATCATTATTTCATGATCAATCCAAGCTTGTCGGGTCGCGGCAAGTCGCTCAAAGAAAACTTCCCGCCCCGCGTTGGGTTGGTTCTGAAGGATTGAGGAAAGATCTTGCCGAAGCGAATTGCGGAAGACGGGGCGGCCGGGTCCCGCGACAGTGGGCTTGAACCACTTGGCGTCGTCGACATCGGCTCGAATTCCGTTCGCTTTGTCGTCTACGAAGGCGCCATCCGCGCCGCCACACCGTTGTTTAACGAGAAGATCCTATGTGGTCTTGGCCGGACTTTGGCAACAACCGGACGGCTTGAACAAGCCGGCGCCGCGCGGGCTCTGGCGGCCATGGCGCGCTTCCGGGCCATCTCGCATGTGCTTGACGTCAAAAACCTTCGCGCCGTTGCTACAGCCGCCGTGCGCGATGCCGAAGATGGCGCCGAATTTATCACGCGCTGCGAACGTGCCTTAGGCGTGACCATCGAAATCCTGACCGGCGCGCGCGAAGCCGAATTGGCTGCCCAAGGCATCCGCATGGGGTTCATGGAACCCGATGGCATCGCCGGCGATTTGGGCGGCGGATCGCTCGAACTCATCAACATGTCACTCGATAAGTTGAATGACGCTGCCACGTTGCCACTCGGCGGGCTCCGTCTGATCGACACCACGTCCGGCAAAATGGACCGGGCGCTGGCCATCACCGACGAACACCTGTCGGCGTTACCATGGCTCGCGAAAGGCCGGGGCCGGCCGTTCTATGCAGTTGGCGGCTCATGGCGCTCACTGGCCAAACTCCACATGCATGAAACGCGCTACCCGTTGCGCATTATGCAGGGCTATTCTGTGCCAGCCGCCAGCATGGCCGTGTTTTGCGAAAACATTCGCAAAGCCCGCCGTGTCGGAGACATTCCAGGGATTGCCGAAGTTGCGAAAGCGCGCCGCGAAGCTCTACCCTATGGCGCATTGGTCATGGAGCGCCTGATCCGCGCAATTAACCCTTCAGACGTTGTGTTCTCCGTATTCGGCATACGCGAAGGACTGCTATTTTCGTTATTGCCGGAGTTTGAGCGCCGCAAAGACCCGCTGTTGTCGTTTTGCGAAGACTTTGCCTTATTGCGCTCGCGCTCCTTGGAACACGCGCACGAATTGAGCCGGTGGACCGACGCATTGTTTACCGGCAACGCTCTATTGGAAACCGCAGACGAAAGCCGGTTGCGTCATGCGGCGTGCCTGATTTCCGACATTGGCTGGCGGGCGCACCCGGACTATCGTGGCGAGCAAAGCCTAAATTTGATCGCGCATTCTGGCCTCGCCGGCATCGATCATGCGGGCCGCATGTTCCTGGCGTTATCAATCTATTTCCGCCACGCCGAAGACGATGAAGCCGTTGGTGAGTTATCGCAACGGCTGCGCGGCGCACTCGACAAGCGCACGCAGAAACGGGCGCGCATCGTCGGCGCCGCGGTTCGCACAGCGCACATGTTGTCGATCGGCCGCGCCGGCGTAATCGACGTATGCCCACTCTCCTACGACGGCGACGCGCTGGTCTTGTCTCTTCCAAAAGTCTACGCCGCGCTGAATGGAGAACGGCTGTTGCGCCGCATGGAGAGCTTGGCCGAACTCGTGGGGAAGAAGGCTGAGATTAGAATTGCGGCGTGACCCGGCGATCTCAGTCTTTCCCCACTCCCCGTTCGCGCCTTATGGCAGTGCCATGCTAGAGCATGATCAAGCGCGACGGGGAGAGGGGACCTATTGAGCTAGCCTCCAGGCACTGCTCCTCCGTTACCAGCAGCCTCACTGACGCGGATGCAATCGCCTGATTTAGTGCTATCTATCCCGCACGAGTCATCTGCACTCCCGTCCCGCCGCCAAGGAAAAGCCTGACTATGGCCGACGATCCGTATTCTGTTCTCGGTCTGGACCGCGGCGCTTCCCCCGACGATATCCGGCGCGCGTATTTGAAGCTCGTCAAAGAGCTGCATCCCGACATCAATCCGAAGCCGGCCGCGCATGAGCGGTTCAAGAAAGTCACCTCAGCGCATGATATTTTGGGCGATCCGGACCGGCGGCGCCAATTCGATCGCGGCGAAATTGACGCCAACGGCGAAGCCAATCGCAACCCATTCCGCAATCATGCGGGTGCAGGCGCTGGCGCGCGCGGCGGCTATGCCGGCTTCAACACCGAAGATATTTTCTCCGACATTTTTGGTGGCCTCCGAAGTGGCCGTCCGCAACAACAACCCGGCCCGGTCCGCGGCCAAGATCAGCGCTACACATTGGAAGTCGATCTGACAGAAGCCGCCGAGGGTGCCAAAAAACGCGTCACGTTGCCAGGCGGTGGCATTCTCGATCTCACTGTTCCCGAAGGCGTCAATGATGGCCAATCACTGCGCCTCAAAGGCAAAGGCGGAGCGGGTCAGCGCGGCGGCGACGCTGGTGATGCGCTGGTTGAAATCAAAGTCCGCCCGCACCCTATTTTCAAACGCGCCGGCGACGACGTCACGATTGATTTGCCGGTCACGCTCGATGAGGCCGTGCTCGGCGCTAAAATCGAAATCCCGGCCCTTGGCGGACGCGTGCAGTTGAATGTCCCCAAAGGCACTAGCTCAGGCCAAGTGCTGCGCCTCAAAGGCCGGGGCATCAAGAACACGGCGACGGGCAGCCAAGGCGATCAGCTCGTCACAGTTCGCATCGTGCTGCCGTCTAAAATCGATGTCGAACTGATTGAGTTCATGACCACGTGGCGCGAAAAAAACCGCTACGATCCGGGGCGTGTTTGAACCACCTCCCCCTCTAAGTGGGAGGACAGAACGCCATCACTTCGACCCGCCTTCCAGTTCAGGCGTTGAAGCAACAGAGACTGGCGGGAATAAGTGATCCTTGGCGTTCCGAGGTGGGGTGACTTGGGCGGTCACTGCTGCCGGATCTCGCTCCGTTCTATCCGACCTAAATCAGAGCGCTTTTCTTTGAAACCCTGACGCATCTACAAATCTGATTGCGCAGTCACTTAGGTCGGATTACCCACGTCTCAGCAGACCATCCATTGGTTCCCGGAAGCCGCGCGTCGGAAATTTCAAGTGCAGCGGGACTGACAAAGTCGCGGCTATCAGGGATCTTTACAATTCAACGCAGTCCAAAGATCTCACCCAATTTTTGAACGGTAAAGATCCCGGCTCACCGCGTCTCGTCAGACATTTCCAGTTTCGAGTTGCGCGCTGCGGTGGCCGGGAACCAGGTTTTTTCCGGCCTATGGGCCTCGGCATTTTGAAGGCGTTACAGTAACGGCGCAGATTCAGGGGGTGGTGTGGTTGGACTGTCGACCTCATGCCCCTCGCTGTGGCCAGTGGAGCCGGATAGTTCATCTAAGAACAAGTCCCATTTTTTATCGACATGTGCAGCAGCGTCGCGAGGCGGCAATGCAATCAGGGAACCGTCCGGCAACTCCTTGACCAGTCCGTCGCACATGAGACGCCAAAGGGCATCATCGAGATCAAAATTGACGGTTACACCAAAAGCCTGCGCGAGATAATTTTCGATCGCCGCATCAATCTCTGGCAAATCAGTGCGATTTGCAGTGGCTTTCGCAAGTACGCTGTAAAGTAAAATATCCTCTTTCACTTCCTGTTCGGCGGCGCGGTCGGCGAGTTTTAAGGCTGCGCCACGGTTGTCAGCCATGGCATGGAAGTAAAGGTTTTGCGCCATCACAACCATGTACCGGTTTTTCTGGTTGACGAAATTCATGGTCTGCCGGAAGGCGACGCCGCCGAGTGTTACAACCGCCCCAGCCAAGGCGATGGGGTTAGTTGCTGCTAGACCACCGGCCGCGATCTTACCCGCCGTCCCGAACACACCGGCGCCCATTGCGCCGCCGCTCGTGACGCCCAGTTTGACTTTGTCAAACATGCGAAAACGGACCTGAGTGGTTGGAAATACCATCTCAATGTCGGTCTGCGGGATGTTCTTGAACAGCTTCATATAAATGTTCTTGTCGCTGACGTTGCCCGGCAACGACGCGCGCAGTTTCTTGACGTAACGTTCGGCCTCGGGCCTCGACATGTTTTTGTCAGCCATAATTTGAGTGACGCGAACATCGAACGGTTTGAGTTTAAACAGCAGAAACAGCCGCTGATAAATCGGTAGATCAAATTCCTCCTTGCGGTAGAATTTGCGAAAATTGCGCCGCGACTGCCGCTCCATGCATTTGCCGCGGTAATAGATCAGGCATTCTTCGAAGGCACTGAAATCGACAATGAGGTCAAGCCCGTAGTGCGATTCTTTGGTTAAGATGACAGCCATATCCTTGGGATCGATGCGGACATAATTTGCCCGCGTCAACAGCGTTTCGACATGGTCGACAACCCGCCGTTGCAGCACTTGGCGTTCAGCGGGCGAATAGTCGCGTGTGATCAGCAAATCGCTGTCCGGGCTGAACGGTTCATAGGCTTCACTGAGCGCTGCGACATCGGCAGTTGACCTTTGCCGGCGCCAGTGTTGCAAATAATGAAAGAACCGGCGCGCGGCAGCCGCTTCCCCAGGCGACCATGCGTCGGCGGGTGTCATGCGGTCGATCAATGCGCTGACCGTGACTGGGATATTTTTTTCCCTGAGGTCTTCGCTGTCCGCAGCCGGTTGCGCGCTCGTTGACACAGTTCCATTGAGCCGCGCGTCCGGCGCCGAGTGCAGTGTGCTTGCCGCGGCCATATCCGTCCTATCCAGTGAAAAAAAAGGAGACGCCCCCGCATGTCAAGGCCAGACCAATTTTAGGCCGATCAGTTGGACTTGTCGAGACCGGGCTCGAAGGGTGAAAAAAAAGCCGCCGGGTGGCTGAAAACAACTGCGCGGCGGCTGAATTGTAATGTTTATACGTGGCGGGGGGGCCGCGCCAATTTTCAAGTCCGCCTTAGTTCAAAGCGGCGTCCCGTTCAGCCTCATAGATGGCGCGCTCGCCGGGACGGAGTTACGCAACAGCGGCCTGCCCGCGAGCTGGTGCCGCAGTCTTCGCGGGCCGCTCAAGTTGGGGCGTGATATGGTCTGAGTTGGCGACGCGGTGCGAACGGCCCTCAAACAAGGCTCCTTCTTCCACTGTTAGAATGCGGCACGTGACATCGCCGTCGACATTGGCACCAGCCATTATCATAATTTTGTTGGCCATCAGTGAACCGTGCACTCGGCCATACACGACGATGGTGTCGGCTGTGACTGTGCCTTTAATAGTGCCCTGGCTACTGACTTCGACGCGCTTGGCATGGAGTTCGGCCCGAATATGTTGGGCAGGCGACGAGTGTTTGCTGTTCTCGCGCCGCCGTTTGCCTAAAACAGGTGAATAAGCCTGTGGAAAGATTGTGCATATCCACAGGCGATTTTTGATAATTTCAAACGATCAGAGCACCGTGATCACTGAGGTATTGCAAGTCTACTCCGTGTACGCCTCTGAGATTTACGGTATCCACAAAATTGTTGGTTGGCCCGATGGCAAGCGAGATCACAGTCCCGTTTGCCGTGTCGGTCACTTTGATCAAGCTCGACAGTGCAATGCTCGATGCGTTGGTGAAAATCGGCGTGAAATCGAGCCGGTCTCCAAGCTCGAAGTCAACAATCGTGTCGTAGCCAACGCGGCTGCCAGCACCATCCACAATATCGGTGCGTTGCCAATGGAACGTGTCATTGCCAACCGACCAGCCGTTGATCAACTGACCACCGTACATAACGTCGTCGCCCTTGCCGCCCCAGATGTGGTCGTTGTTCCAGTCACCAAAAATGCGATCATTTCCGTCTTCGCCGAACAGCGTGTCTATCGCGCCCCCGCCCCACAGGCCGTCGTTGCCGGTGCCGCCGTACAGCGTATCGGAGTGCGCGCCACCGTTGATATTGTCTTTGCCGTCACCGCCGTAAATCGTATCGGCGCCATCTTCGCCGTAGACAATGTCGTTGCCTTCGCCGCCATAAACGGTGTCGGCGCCGAGGCCGGCATTGATCCGGTCGTTGCCCTTCAGACCCTCGAGGATGTTGGCTGCGGAATTGCCAATGATTTTATTGTTCAGTTCATTGCCGGTGCCGTTAATAGCATCCGTGCCGATGAGGGTCAGGTTTTCAACGTTGGCGGTTAAAACATACGTAATTAGCGACTGGACCAGATCGGTGCCTTCGCCGCTGCCGTCCGATACGAGATCGCCCGCGGTGTCGACACGGAATATGTCGTTGCCGGTGCCGCCGGTCATGGTATCGGCGCCTGTGCCACCATCGAGAACGTCGGTGCCGTCGCCGCCAAACAGCGTATCGCTCCCGTCGCCGCCGTCCATCGTGTCGTTACCGGCACGGCCCAAAAGCGTGTCGGTGCCGGTGCCGCCGGAGATCGTGTCCGCGCCTGTGCCGCCATCGAGTTGGTCGTTGCCGGTGCCGCCATCCATTGTGTCGGCATTGCCGTCGCCAAACATGACATCGTTGCCTGTGCCGCCCGACAAGGTGTCGTCATCGCCACCGCCGAACATGCCGTCGTTGCCGCCTTCGCCGTCGATGACATCGCTACCTTGGTCGCCGGTCAGAGTATCGCTACCGTCGCCGCCGTATATCCAATCGCTGCCGGCTTCGCCGTTGATCCAGTCGTTGCCGAGCCCGCCGAGGATGTAGTCGCGGCCAGTGCCGCTGCGAACCTTGTCGTTGCCGTCTTCGCCATAAATGGCGTCATTGCCGGTGGTGCCATTTAGAACATCGGCGAGCGATGTGCCTTTGATCACGTTGAAACCGGTCAGGTTGAGGGGCATCCTGGTTACGCATCCGTGTTTGAGTGTTACCGAATGCACCATCTTGGTGCATGCGTTAGCTTTGAGCCCGGCCGCTTGACACGGGGGCACGCAAATCTTGGGTCGGACCGTATCAGACGAGTTTTACGGTTTCGTTTCCGGCCAAAAGGCTAAGCTGCGGCCAAGCAACCGTTTTCAGATTTGCTGTTCTTTTTGATCAATAAATCGTTAGGGATGATGCCCGCGTCCTGCCGGGTGAAAAAAAGCGTTACTAAAACATCGACAATTGTCCGCCCGCTGGGACCGGATGGCGAAACAGATCGGTGCGCAAAATTTGGCGGCGCTCATTCAAAACGTAGCGCTTCAGGGCCAAGCGAAAGCGCACCGCGATCTGGCTCGCGTATGGCCCCGATCCTTTTTGGCGGAGCCCAAATTCAGCGCGGTACTCTTGGCCGGCGTGCATCGATTGCATCAAATGGATGACGCGGGCGGCACGATCGGGACATTCGGCAGCCAGCCATTCGTGAAATAGCGGCCTGACTTCGAGTGGCAACCGCAATAGGATATAGCCCGCTTCGCGCGCACCGGCTTTATGCGCGGCTTCAAGGATGCTCTCAATTTCATGGTCTGTGAGCGACGGGATCACTGGCGCGACCATGACAGCGGTTGGAATGCCAGCCGAGCTCAACTGCTGCACGGCTTCGAGCCGCTTTGCCGGCGTCGCAGCGCGAGGCTCCATCGCGCGGGCTAGGCGGCGGTCGAGGGTCGTGATCGACAGCGCAACTTTTGCGAGACCGCGCGCAGCCATGCGCGATAAGATATCGATATCACGCACCACCAGCGCTGACTTCGTGACAATGCCAACCGGATGACCGGTCCGTTCGAGAACGTCCAAGATGCTACGTGTGATGCGCCTCTCGCGCTCGATCGGTTGATAGGGATCGGTATTGGTGCCGAGCGCCATCGTCTTGGCCTCATAGCGCGGGTTCGAAAGCTCGCGCTCCAACACCTTCGCAGCGTCCGGTTTGGCATAAAGCTTGGTTTCAAAGTCGATGCCGGCCGAGTGGCCGAGAAAACTGTGCGTCGGGCGCGCGTAGCAATAGATGCAGCCATGTTCACAGCCGCGGTAGGGATTGATCGAGCGGTCGAAGGAAATATCGGGGCTGTCGTTGCGGGTGATGATGGTGCGGGTGGCGTCGTCTTTAACTTCGGTCTTGAAGGCGTCGAGTGTTCCGAGACCTTCCCACCCGTCGTCAAACTCTGCCCGCACTTCGCGGTCGAAGCGGCTGGTCGCATTCGATAACGCGCCCCTGCCGCGGCACCGGTTCTCACCGATTTTGGGCGGGTCGAAATGCACAGCTTCGCCGTCACTGGCAACCGTAGTTGCTATGTCCATATCGCTGGTTTCCGACAATGTTTTCTCTACGACTGACCCTAGCTCAAGCGTGAGAACTAATCAAGAACATATGTAAAAAAGTCGGCAAGAATTGTATCATTCACTCGACTTGCCGTATTTGTTATATAATATATTAGTTATATAGTGAGTATCTAATATGATAAGCCTCGACCACACCTTTTCAGCTTTGGCCGACCCAACACGGCGCGCGATCCTGGCCCGCCTCGCGCTTGGCGAAGCAACCGTGATGGAATTGGCCCAGCCGTTTGAAATGACCCAGCCTGCTGTCTCACGTCACCTCAAGGTGCTCGAAGGCGCAGGGCTCATTGCGCGCCGCATCGACGGCAGTAAACGCCCGTGCCGCTTGGCGCCGAACGCGATTGCTGAAATCGACCAATGGCTCGCCATTCTGCGCGAAGCGCTGTCGAAAAACTACGACCAGCTCGATCAGGTTCTAGCAACCAAACCTTCCGGCAAACGAAAGGACGCGCCATGAGTAAACTCTTGCTTACGACCGAAGGTGACACGCATGTCGTCTTCACCCGGCGCTTCAAGGCTCAGCCTGAAGCCGTCTATCGCGCGCACATCGAGCCAGCGCTTATTCAAAAATGGATGCTGGGACCCGATGGTTGGACGATGCCGATGTGCATCAACGGCGCGCGGCCGGGCGGAAAAATCCGCTACGAGTGGAGCGATGGGCAAGGTGCTGGTTTTTATCTGACCGGCGAGTTTATCGAACTCGTGCCCTATAGCCGCATCGTGCATGTCGAGCGCATGCATTTGCCTGATCCGACACCCGATAATCACGTCGTGACATCCTTTGCTCCGGACGGCACCGGCACATTGATGACAATGCGGATGACGTTGCCCGATGCGGAAACGCGCGCGATGATGTTGGCCACCGGCATGGATACCGGCATGGAAGCGAGCTACGCGCGGCTGGAGCTGGTGATTTAGCCGCGCACTGCTCAACTCTTACCCTTGTTGACCGACAGCGCGCATGGCACAGGGAGCCATGATCAGTGTCATAATTCCAACTCTCAACTCCGAAGGGACGCTCGCCGAAACGCTAGCCGCGTTGATCCCGGCCGTCATCGAAGGGTTGGTGCGCGAGGTCATCATTCCAGACGGCGGTTCGACTGATCGCACGATCAAGATTGCCGATCAGTCAGGCGCCCACATTGTGACGTCGGCGCCGGGCCGGGGCTTGCAGCTTCAAGCCGGGGCTGCCGCCGCCAAAATGCCGTGGCTTTTGTTTCTCCATGCGGACACCACACTGGAGCCGGGCTGGGAACGTGGTGCTGATCACCACATCGACCAGATCGCGCGCGAGGTTAGACCTGATGCGGCCGCGAGCTTCCAGTTCCGTCTCGATGACAGCCGGTTCGCGGCGCGGATTGTTGAGGCGGGCGTTGAGATGCGGTCGTCGTTTCTCAAGTTGCCGTATGGCGACCAGGGACTTCTGATTTCGCGCGCACTTTATAATGACGTTGGTGGCTATTCTTCGCAGCCGATCATGGAAGACATCGATTTTGTGCGCCGCTTAGGTCGCACGCGCGTGCAGATGTTGAATGCGCGCGCCGTGACAAGTGCGGTCCGCTATCGCAACGAGGGTTATCTGCGCCGCATCCTCCGCAATCAGCGTTGCCTGCTGCTCTATGCGATGGGCGCATCCCCCGAACGCATCGCGCGGATTTATTCGCTCGCGCGTGAATAGTTGGATCGGCTGAGCCACTTGGCGAAGCCCAACGCAGCGCCTTGCCAATTTGTGCCGGGCTTCGTGAAGTACTCTGCTGAAGGCCGGCTAGAAGCGAAGCGAGAGCCTGCAAAGCCTATCAATTGACACATTGTGCCGGATCTCGCGAAGCCGCTCTGCCCGGCCTACAACAAAGGTTCATTCAAACACCGGCCGGATCGCAGCAACTTGGTTCCCGGTCACCGCGGCGCTCGGTATTCGAAATTGGAGATGACTGACGCGACGCGGTGAACCAGGATCTTTACCGTTCAATAATTAGGTGAGATCTTTGGACTGCGTCGAAATGCAAAGATTCCGGATTGCCGCGACTTTGTCAGTCCCACCGCGCGTGAAATTTACGATGCGCGACTTCCGGCAACCAGCTCAACAGTAGGCCGGATAGAGCGTGAGCCGGCATCCGGCAAAGCCATTCAATGCTTAAAACAGTGAGCCCTGTTTGGCAGGTTTTGACTGCGGCCTGGCCGGCTGTTCTGACGGTTGATCCGTCACTGCCTGGGGCAATTGAGGATTGGCAGCCGCCGGTTCGCTGGGTCCCAGTGCTCTTGCTGCAGCCCGGCCATCTGCGACTTCGATATCGAGCGGGCGGCCCGGCGTAAACTCCTGCGCGCGCCGCAGCATCTGGCCGTCAACGCCGCGCACAACAGCAAAACCGCGCGCCAACACACCGCGATAACTCAATGACTGCAGCATCTTTGAATGTCCGTCGAGCACGTGCCGCCGCGCCGCAATGCGATTTTCGAGCGCCCGTTGACGGCGCTGATCGATATCCGCAACACGAGCTGTCGCCGTTTTAACTCTGGTTCTTAACGCATCCGGACTGAGGCGTGATGACATCCGCTCAAGCCGGACACGACGGCTGGCGGCCGTTCTGTTCAACGCATCGAGACCGCGGCGAAAGGTTGCTTCGAACCGGTCACGCGTGCGCGCGACCCGGATTTCAACCAAGCGCGGCTGCAATCGCGACGAAATCCTCGCGTGCCGCGTTGCAAGTGTGCGCGTGTTGGCGAGCAATGATCTAGCGAGCCGGGTGCCAACCGCATCAAAGCGATGCCGGGGCGAGGCAATCAACGACCGGAAATTCGGCATTCGGCCTGCGACCTGAGCGAAAGCTGTGTGTCGCCGCTGAATGTAGCCCGTTAGCGCCAAGCCAAGCCGGTGCTGAGCGCCGTCGTAGCGCTGGCGCGACGTCTCAGACTGGCGCCGGATGGCGTTGCTCAAGCGGTTGCTATAATCGATGACCTGGACCACGAGTTCGGAATGCTTCGGCACGGCCCATTCGGCGGCTTTTGTCGGAGTTGGCGCGCGGGCGTCGGCGACCAGATCAATCAAGGTCCAGTCGGTTTCATGACCGACCGCTGAAATCACCGGCAACGCGCTCGAGGCAACAGCGCGCACGACGGCTTCATCGTTGAAGCCCCAAAGATCTTCGAGGCTGCCACCGCCACGGGCAACGATCAGCACCTCAGGCCGTGGGACCTTCCCACCTGGCAGGATGGCGTTGAAGCCGCGCACGGCAGCTGCGACTTCGGCGGCGCTGCCTTCGCCTTGCACACGCACCGGCCATACCAGCACATGAGCCGGGCATCGCTCCGCAAAACCGTGCAGCATGTCGCGAATGACAGCTCCTGTTGGACTGGTCACGATGCCAATGACGCGCGGCAAGAATGGGATCGGCTTCTTGCGAACAGCATCGAATAGGCCTTCGGCGGCCAGCTTTTTCTTACGCTCCTCAAGCTGCACCATCAGTGCGCCAACGCCCGCTGGCTCCAGCGCCTCAATCACAATTTGATACTTTGACGAGCCCGGGAATGAGGAGATGCGGCCGGTGGCGATGACTTCCATGCCTTCATCAGGCTTGATGCGCAGCCGGCTCCAGTTGCCCTTCCAGATCACGGCTTCGATTTTGGAGCGTTCGTCTTTGAGACTAAAATAGCAATGCCCCGATGAATGCGGACCACGATAGCCCGACACCTCACCGCGCAGCCGGATAAAGCCGAAGCCGTCCTCGAGCGTGCGCTTAATCGCCGACGCGAGTTCGGATACGGAATACTCGGGTGTATTGGGGAGTGGCTTTGGTGTCAGATCAGTCACGAATCGGCATCCCGCAGTTGGTACGGGTTCGATTATAGACCGAATTGCAGCAGGAAATCGCTCAAGCGTCCAAAACTAACAGGGGCCGTGACCAGTTAAGGAAGCGACCCCCTGTAAAGTTGTCCGGCGTTGGCCGAATTTTTCAGTGAACAACTGTTTTAGTTGACGTTGAACCGCAGGCCAGCACGCAATTGATGATCGTGGAAATCACCGATTTCGATCTTGGTTGAATTGCCGTTGAGTTCAAGCTCGATATTGCTGCCCTCGATGAACATATAGCGGTAGCTCAGATCCAGATCCGTGATGTCGGACAGCTTGTAGGATGCGCCAACTGAGGCCATCGCTGCCAAAGTATGGTCTGTCTCGCGGACAGTCGCGCTGTCGCGATAGAGTTCAGTGTGCGTGACAGTGCCGCCACCGCGTTCATGCGCCACTTCATAAGCGGTACTCTTGCGGTTGATCGACGAATAAGCGAATCCGAGGCCGGCGCCGACATAAGGCGACCAGCCGTTCCAGTGACCCATTTCGTAGTACGCGTTGGCAAGGAAGGCGCCAGTCGTCACTTTAGTGCTGTCGGCGAAGATGGCTTGCAAGGAGCCAGGGAGATGATTTGGTCCGCGCTCCAGACCCGTATAGCCCGACCCTTTGATCGATGCATCGAGGCCACGCATGTAATCGCCGGTGATGTCCATGCGCCAACGATCGCTGAACCGGTAGCCGATGCCGCCACCAAGAACGCTGTAGTGATCGAAATCGGATTGTGCCCAATCGCTCGATGAGCCGAAGGTTTGGGTGCCGTGGTAGTGGCCACCACCTTCGCCGAAAACAGCGCCGCTCTCAGTGACATCCGGCGTGGCTCCGAAACCAACACCTGCATCGAGGCGCAAGTACCAAACCGGATCATAGACCGGCAAAGGAATAGGGGCTGGAACCGCTACGCCGCTCACGGCACCACCGTAATAATCACCGCCAGCAATGGCGGCGCCTGGCATGCTTGCGGCAAACGCAAGGCCGGCGATCATCGGGATCAGTTTAGCTTTCATCGACATAAATCCTCAGGTCAACAGCGGGCGTCTTACGCGCCGGTTTTCGTTTCAACTCAACTCAAGCCGTCTAAACTCAGACGGTTTTGGCGTTTGAAAACGCCCTCTAACGTTTGTCCCAGGACCGGAACATCCAGCCTAACGCGTTACAGGGAACCTAAATGGATTGGAAAACCGGGCGCGGTAACGCCCGGCTTCCCGAGTTCATTGAATATCGTAGCGAAGGCCAACGCGCAGTTCATGTGCGTGGATGTCTTTGACAGCCGGATCTTTTGATACTGACGTGCCGCCACCGGCGCTAGTCGTCGTCACTTCACCCGTTGCGGTCTCGCCGAGGTAGAGGAAGCGGTAGCCAACATCGAGGAACAGATTGCGGCCGCCGGTTTCAGCGCCGCGCAGCTTCGTGGTGACGCCAGCCATCAAAGCGCCGGCAACGTCCGTGCTTGAACCTTCTGCGATCACACCCGTGCAACCGCAATCGTCGCGGACCGTGCCTTCGAGCGTCTGATGGTGAACAACACCGAGGCCGATACCGATGTATGGCGAGAAGCGGCCAAAGCGATTGAAGTCGTAGTAGGCATTGAATAAGACCAAATCGCTCTTGAGACCGAATGAGCGCGTGCCTGGCAGGGCGGCAGCGCTGTCCAGCAGCCGTGCGGTGACATCGGCTTCAAAAAGATGGTCATAGGTGATGTCAGCTCGGAATGTATCCGTGAAGTAGCGCCCGGCGCCACCGCCGAGCGACCAGGCTTGATCGATGTTGTCGTCTGACAAATCGTAGATGCCGTCTTCTGTGATGTTGGGCTGATCAAAGCCGTGATAGCCGCCGTCAAGACGCAGATAAATCGAAGACCCAGTCGCTGCCGGCATCGGCGCGTAGCTGTCTTTGATGCTGCCACCATAAAGGTCAGCCGCTGCTGCGTCGCCAGTGGCGCCGAGAGTCAGAGCCAGCCCAACGGCCAGGGCGGCGTGCGTCAGTTTCATTGTCGTCCCCTTTTGTTCCAGTCACGCAAACTGCCGAAGCAGCGGCGCAACCAGGCTATGGTGCGGACTTTGGCCCAGAACCTTTAAAGGACGCTTAATGCGTGTTCGGAAATGACACAGTGCTGGTGGCTCTTGTGTTTTTGAGACCACAAACCAGCTCTCAACCGCGCGCCAATAATGGTAGCAAGCCTTTGACGATCGATGCGTTTCCGGCCAGCACATTGCCGGTGCCAAGCATGTCATCACCGCCGGACAAATCGACAGCTGTTCCGCCTGACTCACGTAGGATGCAGAGACCGGCGGCCATGTCCCACGGCTTGATATTGCGTTCCCAATAGCCGTCGAATCGACCCGCTGCTGTCCAAGCCAGATCGAGCGCGGCCGAACCGGTCCTGCGGATGCCGGTGACCTCGCTCATGACAGTCTGCATTTCTTTGAGGAAACCCGGATGGCCTGGACGGCCACGATGCGGGATGCCGGTTGCCACTACAGCATCAGCGATCGTCTTACGCGCCGCCACTCTGAGCCGGCGCTTATCATTCAAGTACGCACCCTTGCCTTTTTCGGCTGTGAACATTTCATCGGCGACGGGATTATAAATCAAACCGGCAACCAGTTGGCCCTCGCGCTCAAGACCAATCGAGACGGCGAACATCGGAATGCCATGCAGAAAGTTTGTGGTCCCGTCGAGTGGATCGACGATCCAGCGGTGCGTTTTATCGGCCCCCGGAATTTCGCCGCGCTCCTCCATCAGGAAGCCGTAGTCGGCGCGCGCTTTCGAAAGCTCGTTGTAAATTGTATCTTCGGCGCGATGGTCGGCGGTCGAGACAAAGTTCGCTGGACCTTTAATCGAGACTTGTAATTGCTCGACCTCGCCAAAATCGCGCACCAGCCCGCGGCCAGCTTTTCGGGCAGCGGATATCATAACGGTCATCAACGCTGAGGCTGGCATTCGGGGGGACTTTCGAGATGAGGGCCAAAAAAATGCTGGCGGCAATCGGTCGTCCCGGTTAGCGGCTTCTAAGCGGCGCCGCAAGCACGGCGGGAATGCCGCACCTCTGTCAACCATGCGCGATCCAAAGTGTCCCGCTGGGATTGTATTTTCAACTTCCCGACGAAAATCCTAGGGTGGTTGAAAGACTTGGCATGTGATGAGGTTACTAACTCATTGCCCCACTAATGCTCGCGATGGCTGGTTCAGGCACTGTTCATCGCAAACACGGTAAATAGTTGATCGAACAAATGGGCGCGCCTAGCTTTAGCCGCCAAGACGAATGCATCGGGAGCTTTAGGTATGGCAACGGCTGGTAAATTTCTGAGTGGGTTGGCCATAGCCGGGATGCTCTTGGCAGCGTCTGGCGCCGCCGTGGCGCAGGATGCCTCGTGCATGGCGCGCTGTCAGGCGCTTGAAAGTCAGTGCCTGCAGGCCTCGAAGGGCGACAGTGCTAAGTGCAACGCTGTTGCGACCCAGTGCTTCCGAGGCTGCCGCGCTCCGCGCTAACCAACTCAGGTCTCCCGGCGCCGGTATTGAACAAATTCAGTCAAGTCACCAACCTGATCGTAAAGGCTCCGCGCCGTAGTATTACGCGACTGGGTCGCCCAATACGTCCGGGTCGCGCCGCGTTGGCCGGCGATGGCATAAACCGCTTCGATCAGCGCCCGGCCGGCGCCCGACTTGCGAACCGGCGGATCGACAAACAGATCTTCGAGATAACAATACCAACCCGCTGACCAGGTGGAGCGGTGAAACACAAGATTGGCAAAGCCGATGACATGGCCATCGCTGGATTCAGCGATCAATGCTGTCATGCCATCTTGCTCAGCTATCAGCCGTTGCCACGTCACGTCCTCGATCGCCTGCGGCACAATCTCTTGGTAAAACGTGGTGTAGCCCAGAAAAAGCTCGCGCCACCGTGCTTCGTCGCGCGCCTCTAGCGGCCGCACCCGGCCTTGAAAACTCGTCAGTTCATCAGCCATAGCGTTGCCAATCCAAGGAATGCAAAGAACCCGATACAGTCCGTGACCATGGTGACGAAGACACCTGAGGCTGGAGCCGGGTCGAGATCATAATGGTGGAGTGTCAGCGGGATCAAAATTCCGGCTAACCCGGCGGCGAACAAATTAACGATCATTGCTGCAGCGATCACGGCTCCAAGTTGGCTCGACCCGAACCATAAGAATACTAGCGTCCCCATAATCGACGACAGTAACAGACCATTCAGCAGCCCGACGAGCGCTTCGCGCATGACAAGCCGGGGCGCGTTAATGGCACCGAGTTTTGCAGTCGCAAGCGCGCGAACTGTGACGGTCATAGTCTGCGTCCCGGCATTGCCTCCGAGTGAGGCCACCACCGGCATCAACACGGCCAACGCCACCATTTGTTCGATTGTAGCATCGAACGCATTGATAACGGAAGACGACAACAATGCCGTCAGCAAGTTGACCAGCAGCCAAGGCACGCGGCTCCTGGCAGTCTCGAAGACGGTGTTGGCCAGCGATTCAGAGCTGCCGACACCGCCGAGCTTTTTCATATCCTCATCGGCTTCGTCCTGAATGATCTCAACGACGTCGTCGACGGTAATGACACCGACGAGCCGGTTGCTTTCGTCAACGACCGGAGCCGACACAAGGTCGTAGCGTTGGAATTGGCGCGCAACATCTTCTTGGTCGGCCGTCGCTTGTACGGTGAACCGGTCCGGATCTTTCAGGCTTTGGATTTTGACGTGCCGCTTTGTCCGCAGCAGCCGCGACAGCTCCACACTGCCCAACACGCGGAAGTTCGGGTCGACGACGAAGATTTCCTGGAACGTCTCCGGCAGATCGTCGCTTTCACGCATGAAATCGATGACCTGTCCGACCGTCCAATAGGGCGGCACAGCAACAAAGTCGGCTTGCATCAAACGCCCGGCCGATTCGTCGGGGTAGTCGAGGTTGCGCTCGACGGCAGCGCGCTCGCCAACGGTCAGCTGGCTCAGAACGTCTTGCTTGTCGCTTTCCTCGAGGCTTTCGAGCAAATAGGCGGCGTCGTCCGTATCAAGCTCGGTAACGGCCTTTGCCAAAATTTCATTCGGCAAAGCCTCCGAAAGTTGGTCGCGAACCGTCTCCTCGAGCTCTGAAAGCACCTCGTAGTCGAATGACGAACCAAGGTCCTCGATCAAACTGACACGTTGATCGGCTGGCAGAAGCTCGATCAAATCGGCCAGATCGCTGGCGTGCAGATCCTGCACCAACAGCACCAGCCGGTCTTTCTGACCGGTTTCGAGGGCGGCTGATACTTCGCGCAGCAAGTCTGCGGTTTCCCCAGCGTCAGCCTCGTACGGGCGCGTGTCGTCGTTGAATTCTGTCATCACGCCCCCTTATTTCATCTTTATGACAAGCGTTACTGGCCAGCCGTGGCGAGCCGCCCCCCGCGGCCAAACAGCCAATACGTTTGCTACGGCACAAGACAATTACCCATGTCTGACACACCCAACAATTGCAAGCAGTGCCAACGTGTTGAAACATATTATGCAGGATAATCAGTGCTGACGGTCCCTGCCGGCTGTGTCGCCCCAGGCATTGCGTGAATGACCACAATGGCATAGGGCAAGGTGCACGTTGTTAGGGCTTAAATGACACTGATCCGACGAACATCGATGGCCGCGCTGGCTATGACCATGGCGCTTTGCACAGCGAGCGCCGAAACCGCCTTGACGGTTTCCGTTCCTCTGCCGCCAGACTGTGCCAGCCGAACAGATGTAATCGGCCTATCGCGCATCGTTGAAATCGATACCACCGGCGGTCCCAAGTTTGGTCACAGCCATTACAAAGATGTCGACTTCCTGGCCGACGGCGAAGTCGTGTTGACCTTTGATGACGGCCCAATGCGCCGGTACACCAAGCCGATCCTGGATATCCTCGACCGTCAATGTACACGAGCGACATTCTTTTCCGTCGGCAAGATGGCCCTATCCGATCCCGAAATGCTGAAAGAGACCGCGCGTCGTGGGCACACCGTTGCCTCACACACCTGGTCCCACAAGAAGCTTTCTTCACTCAGCGCAGAACAGGCCAAGACCGAAATTGAATTGGGGTTAAGTGCGGTCACGCTGGCGCTCGGGGCTCCCGTGGCCCCTTTTTTTCGCTTCCCGTATTTGCGGGACAGCAAAGCCGCGCTTGCGCATTTGGCCAGCCGTAACATGAGCACATTCTCGATTGAGGTCGATAGCGAGGATTTCCGCAGCCGCAACCCCGGCGCGGTGCTTCGACAGGTGATGAGCCAGCTCAAGGTCGCTAAAAAGGGGATTATCCTTTTTCACGATATCCAGCCATCGACGGCAGGAGCGCTGTCAAAGCTGCTCGAAGACATGCACAAGCACGGCTTTAAGATTGTCCATTTGGTCGCTAAGTCGGCGTCAACTACGTTGCCTGAGTTCGATGTGATGGCAGAGCGTGAAGCGGCGAAGAAATATCCAGCGATCGCGAACCAATCCGGCGGCGGCCTCGCACTTCCAGAGACAGCGTCTGGTCCTAACCCCAAAGGCAATCCGAGCGCCGTGCCGAAAGGGACACAGCCGACAGCCACCATTGCGACCGGCACCACTGACCCGGTTTCTTTGCCTTGGACTGCGCCACAAGAAGGCACTGGCTCCAATGATGTGCCGGCATCTGAAGCTCCTCCTGTTGCCTATTCACCACCAGCTCTAAAGAGGCGGCCGCTGTGGCAGATGGACGACGATCCCTGGAGAATCCGTCTGCCTGGCGAGTAGCTCCATTCTTAAACCGATGCGTTGCCGCATCAGTTTTTCGTGATGCGCAAACGGCGGCGGCTTCTAGGTTGTAAAACAAAGAAATATCGACCAGAGTCCGCCCGGAAACAAGCGACTGGGGCTGACAATGAACCGACTGGTGACCGCCGCCATTTTGCTGGCAGCTTTGGGTATTTGCGGGAGCCCGGTTGGCGCGCAAACCTGCGCCGATCCGGCAGGTGGGCTGGGTGTCTCGCGGGTCATTGAAATTGATACAACCACCGGCGCTTTGTTCGGCGAGAATAGCCGCTTTACACGTGAGCCATCGTTTCTCGGACCTAAAGAAGTCGTGATCACGATTGACGACGGCCCGCTGCCCGCCTTCACACGACCGATCCTCGATACACTCGATCAGTTTTGCACCAAGGCAACGTTCTTCGCGATCGGACAAATGGCGTTTGCCTATCCAGATTTAGTGAAGGAGGAGATCGCGCGCGGCCACACGGTTGGATCCCACACCTGGTCGCATCCGATGAATATCAGCCGGCTTGGTCTGGAGCGCGGAATTGATCAGATCGAGCGCGGGCACGCAGCCGTGACGCTTGCTGCTGGCCAGCCAATCGCACCCTTCTTCCGCTTTCCGGGATTGAACGATTCAAACCCATTGCTGGCGCATTTGCAGTCGCGGGGGATTGCAGCCTTCACCGTCGATGTCATTTCAAACGACAGTTACATTAGAGATCCCGGCAAGCTGTTCGCGCGGACCATGAAAGAAATCGAAAAGCGCAATGGCGGAATACTTTTGTTCCACGACATCAAGGCCTCAACGGCCAAGGCTTTGCCCGACATTTTGAGGGCCCTTAAGGACGGTGGTTACCAGGTCGTCCATTTGAAAACCAAAAACACAGCGACCCCCGTCGCTGCAATTGAAGAGCAGCTGAAACCAATTCTGGCCAAGCGAGAGGGCGGCAAAGGTGAGGCTCAAACGGCTGCGGCCACGCACCAGTTGCAACCATTTTTTGCGCCTATTGCGATGTTGAAGCCAGCCTCGACTGAGGGCCCAGAAGTGACGGCACTCACCCCTCAGGCGCAAGATCGCGGGCCAGCAGGCAAGGCATCAAAATCGAGTTCGATCACCACGGCGGCCGTCAACAGTGACGGTGATATCTCGCAACCGAGACGGACGTCTCGAGCGCGCAAGTCGACCCTCAATAACGACGATCAGCAGTCTGGTGTTAAACCCAGGTCAAAACGGTTCAGTCGTGTGAAGCGGGCTAGCGCGGAAGGCCGCGGCCCGATGTATACCTACGGCCAATAGCCAGGCTGGCTTTAAGGTCCATCCGGGCAACGCAGACTTAAGTTATCATTAGCCCTGCATGCCGCCGCTGACACGGTTCGGCATCGGCCTGAAACAACGTCCAGGAAAAACTGGTGCGGTCGAGAAGACTCGAACTTCCACGCCCTTTCGAGCGTTACCACCTCAAGGTAGTGCGTCTACCAATTCCGCCACGACCGCGACGAGGCAACGAGCCCGGGGGGCCCATCGCGAGGAAGCCACCCACTAACAAAGCCCGGCGGCCATGACAAGCGCCATTCTGACCGCAACATGGCCGCATCCATGCCGTCGTGTTAGGCTCTCCAAACTCCGTCGTCGAAGCGGGATAAATAGGGTTTCCGTGACCAACGTTGCGCCGAAATTGTCGCGATCAATGCCAGCCCGGCCCGAATGGCAAATCACTGCCGGGTTGACCGGTTACGACGCCGCGCTCGAATTAATGGAGCGCCGCGTGGGCACTGTTGCGTCCGGCCTGGAATCTGAACTCGTCTGGCTAGTTGAGCATCCGCCGCTCTACAGTGCGGGCACGTCGGCCAAACCTGAGGACCTGCTCAATCCCCGGCGCTTCCCGGTTTATCAAACAGGCCGCGGCGGTCAATTTACGTATCACGGCCCCGGACAACGCGTGGTCTATACGATGCTCAGCGTCCAAACGCGCTTCGGTGGTGACGTGCGCGCTTTCGTGGCCGCACTCGAAGCCTGGATGATGCGCACGCTTCTACACTTCGGCGTTAAAAGCTTCACGATTGCCGGCCGGACAGGCTTATGGGTTGATGATGGCGGCTTGGAGCCTGCAAAGATCGCGGCCATCGGATTGCGGATCCGGCACGGCATTAGTTTTCACGGGGTCGCGCTCAACGTGGCACCGGAACTCTCACATTTCGACGGCATTGTGCCGTGTGGTCTCAAAGACAGCCGTGTGACCAGTCTGGCGGCACTTGGAATTGACGCCTCGATGTCCGCGGTTGATGCCGCGCTTGCGGCGGAATTCCATGGGTTCTCAGAACGATAGCGTTTCACAAAACAATAACGCCCAGCACCACGATTGCGGTGCCAGGCGCTGACGAATGATGGATGAGCTCTGGAAGTTTACGGCTTTTTGTCAGTCGAAGCGCCGTTTGACGGCACCTCGCTCACTGCTGCGGGAGGGGTTATCTCATCGCCCCACAGCACGCCGCTTTCTATTGATGTCACCTCGCCTCCCTCCAGCTCATAAGAGTCCTGATCGCTACTTAGCTTGATCAGACACCCTTTGAGACAGATGCCATTCACGCTGGCACCCGGCTTGAGGGACAGTTCCTGTGAGGAGGCACCTTCGACGACGGTCAGCGTGTACTCTGTTTCGTCGAGGTTCTTGACCGAGACCGCGTTGGCGGCCGTGGCGCAGACAAGGCATTGGAGCGAGAGGGCCGCGACTATTTTGAAGATGTTCACGGCGCGCTCCCTTGATCCAGAGCGTCAGTTCTTACTTCTTCTTCGCCTTCTTTGCAGCTTTTTTAGCAGCCGGCTTCTTCGCAGCTTTCTTGGCCTTCATGGTCTTCTTCCTTCCATTGGCGACTCGTTATCACGATGTGACGAGTCTCTCGTTCCCCGACTCGCGGCCGGGTCAAGTGCAATGTGGTGAGAATCACCTCACTCTTCAAACGGATTTTTCCGGTGACCACTATCGAAATAATCGATAGATGTTGAAAACTGAATTTCTGTGACGGCGTTGCAATGGATATCAATCAAGCGCGAACGTTCTTGATGGTTGCCGAAACCGGCAGCTTTATCGATGCTGCACGCAAGATGAACGTGACGCAATCAACGGTGTCTGCGCGGATCAAAGGCCTCGAAGATATGTTAGGCCGGCCGCTGTTCGAGCGCTCAAAAAGTGGTGCAGAACTCACCGCAGCCGGTCAACAATTCCAGAAACATGCGCTTGCACTCGTCCGCGTCTGGCAACACGCGCAGCTCTCGGTCTCACTGTCAGACCAACATCGTGACCACTTGGCGGTCGGAGCGGCGCTCAGTTTGTGGGAGGGATTTTTGTTGAAGTGGGTGTCGTGGATGCGCGAAAAGATCCCCGATATTGCGGTTTCAGCGTGCCATGGCCTACCGCAAGTGCTGACCCAGCGCCTAATCGAGGGCACCCTAGACCTCGCCGTGATGTACAATCCGTCGCAACCACCAGGTCACACGATCGAGCATTTGTTCGACGAAGAGTTCGTCATGGTGTCGGGCACGGGCGGCACGGGACGGCGTTCGGCAGGAGACTATGTCTTTATAGATTGGGGTCCT
This sequence comes from Hyphomicrobium sp., assembly GCA_031380225.1. Taxonomy (GTDB): domain Bacteria; phylum Pseudomonadota; class Alphaproteobacteria; order Rhizobiales; family Hyphomicrobiaceae; genus JANNFX01. The sequence continues at coordinate 2,762 of JANNFX010000076.1, read as the reverse complement.
GAATTCCAGGAAGACCACGCGGCCGCCTACCCGGAACGTACCAATCCCGGTCTCAATCTCGATCTTGGATCGGGGGCGTTGAGCTACATCCTCGCCAACGGAGCGTCAGGATATTTCCCGATGCGGCTGGTGCGCCATCACATTGCGCGCGGGCGTCTCAAGGATACCAAACGCGGGCGCAAGTTCATTTATCCGGTCTATATGGTCTATCCGGAAGCGCGCGACGAAGAGGCCTATGAGCCAATTATTAACGGACTGCGGCGGGAAGCGGCGAAGTATGGCTGAGACCTGGCATCGAAAATCCCGATGCTCCGGGCAGCGGACCGTAGATGTTGCCGCCACTCATGCCACGCTGGACGTGCAGCCATAACGTCATCGCGAACACCGGCAGGATGTTACCGCCGACAACCAGGAAATAGCCGTCTTGGCCGGTCTCGAATGCAGCCTGATCCATGACGCACATCAGAATGGCCGCCAGGATGACGGTCGAAACCACCGTCGCAGCGAGACCTTTGCCGATCCACCAGGCTGACAGCCCGAGATCATGCAGGCGCTTGGAGGCGGCAACGAACGCGATCCACACAAATGCAATATGACAGGCAATGGCCACCGCGCCCAACGGCGGCAGATCGAAAGCCATCAACGCCGTGACTGCGAACGCCTGTAGGCAAAGCAGCCAAACAGCAGCCATCAACAATCCGCGGCGGTCCGAGCGGCCGTCAGGATTTAAGAAAGCGTAAATCAGTTGGGAAGCGGTCATCGTCAATCATTTCGGTGCAGAAGCGACCAGAATTACCGTAGTCCCGTTCATAAATAGTTAGGCCGCCAAGGCCGCCACAGCTTTAACGATGCGCGCTTTCGCAGCCCGCGTCGCGTCACACCACGGCGCGGCCTTGCTCGCCGCCAGGTTAGCTTCGGACTTCAGAATGACGCCATCGTCGAGGATGCGGAGTCCATTGGCCGCCAGCGTGGCGCCGGTCGACGTGATGTCAACGATCAAATCGGCGGTGCCGGACGCCGGCGTGCCTTCGGTGGCGCCGAGGCTTTCAACGATCCGATAATCTGATAGGCCTTTGGAGGCGAAAAACTGCCGGGTCAGCGTCATATATTTAGTGGCGACCCGGAACCACCGCCCATGCTCGCGTTCAAACGACGCCGCGACTTCGTCGAGCTGCGCCATGGTGCGCACGTCGAGCCAATTGGCCGGCACCGCGACCACCACGTCAGCATGGCCGAATCCGAGCTTTCTGATGAATTCGACCCGTTCGCCAGCGTCCGTCATTTGCTCGCGGATCAGGTCCTCGCCGGTGACGCCAAGATGTGCACGGCCGCTCTTCAGGTACCAGGCAATTTCACTCGCCGATATGAACGCGACATCGACGTCTGTCATTCCGGCCAGTTCGCCGCGATAGCCACGCGGATTGCCAGTTTTGCGGATCTCTAGTCCAGCTTTGCCCAGAACTTCGATGGTCTGTTCCATCAGGCGGCCCTTGGACGGCACCGCGAATAAAAGACGGCCGGTCATGACGCCCCCGCGCTGAGTGCTGCAAGAAGGTGTTCGGTATTGATGGCCGCGCCGACGGCTGGGACGTTGTGAGGCGCGCCGACCGCCCGCAGCAAATCGTCATAGCGGCCGCCACCGGCCACGGCGCGGAACGAAAACAAGCTATTGCCGGCCACAAAGGCCTCGAACACAAAGCCGGTATAATATTCGAGCGTGCGGCCAAACTCGGCTGAGAACTCAGCCGCCGATGTATCGACGCCCGCGCGTCGTATCAAGTCCAAGCGGCGCTGATAGACCACCAAAGCGTCCGCCACATCGACACCCTCTTCGCGCGCTAAATCTTTGATAGCCGCGCCAGCCTTATCGGCAGGCACTGTCAATCCAACATAACGCTCGATGACACGCGACGTGGTCTTGGAGAGCGGCGTCGCATTGGCGTCGGCCACGCGCTCCAACAAATTGGCCGTGATTTCGGCCGTTGAACGGACGCCGACCGATTCAATGGTCTCGGCATCTAAATAGCGCTGCACGGCCTGCTCCGAGGCGGCCAGATCGCCTGGATTGAGGTTCTCAAGAAGTTTAGTCGGAATATGGCGGGTCAAATCTCCCGGCGCGTCCGTCAATCGCTTAAGTTCTGCGCGAAATGCGTCGGGACGCCAAAAATGATGCCGCAGGCGCTGGCGCCAACGTTCGGGGATATCGACCGAGCGCAGCAGAGAACTGAACATGCCAAGATCGCCGAAACGCAGCCGCACGTTTTGGAGACCGGCGGCATTCAGCGCCGCAATAATTGTAAAGACCGTGTCAGCATCGGCTTGTTCGCGGTCTACTGAGCCGAAGCTTTCAATGCCAGCCTGGCGGAACTCGCGCTGCTGGGACGGGTCTGCGCCCTGCGGCTGAAAGCGGAACGCGGCGCCATTGTAGCAATAGCGTGCCGGGACCGAAGCCTTCGGGTGCCGTTCAAGATGCAACCGGCAGGTCGGCACGGTCAGATCCGGGCGCAGGCACAGTTCGTCGCCATCGGGATCGGTAAACACGTAAGTGCGGGCGCGCAGATCTTCGCCGATGACATCCAGGAACACGCCCGCGGGTTGTATCATCGCCGGCGCAACGAATTCATGGCCCTGACGCCCGTAGACCTCCATGATCTTTCCGGCTTGGACTTGGAGCATGTCAAATTGGCGTGCAGTTTCGGCGGCCATTGGTTTCTTTCTGTAGGTTGGGTTAGCGCGGCTCGGGAACCAACCAGAAATTCTCC
>JANNFX010000071.1:0-6653 GCA_031380225.1 Hyphomicrobium sp. | reverse complement strand
TCACGTTCGACGTTCTGGTATTGACGCTGATCAACATAGTCGAAGTCTTCAGGCAGATAACCGGTTTCCATTGCCACTTCGATGACGCGATGCAAGGACCGCCCCGCTACAACCAACTGACGGCCGCAGGCTTTCGCCGCTTCACCAACTGCTTTGATGCGCGCCACGTTGGACGAAAACGTCGTTACAATAACGCGCTTCTTTGCCTTGGCAATGATGTCCGCAATTGAATGCGCAACGTCCGTTTCAGATGGTGAGCGGCCGTCACGCATGGCATTCGTGGAATCGCAGACGATTGCCAGCACGCCTTCGTCGCCGAGACTTTGAATTTTCTTCTCATCGGCGGGTTTGCCGACGTACGGCGCCGCATCCAGTTTCCAGTCTGCGGTATGGAATACGATCCCCGCCGGGGTTCTAATGGCGAGGGCCGTGGTTTCCGGTACAGAATGCGACATCGGCACAAATTCAATATCAAAGGCACCGACCTGAAAGCGGCCGGTTGTTGGAATGACTTTGATCGGCATATCGCGCGTGCCGCCGTAGTCTTCGCGCTTTGATTTCAACATGCCAGCTGCAAACGGCGTCAGGTAGACCGGGCACTTCAGCCTTGGCCACAGCTCAAGCACCGCGCCGATGTGGTCTTCATGGGCATGCGTTATCACAAGACCTTGTAGGCCGTTGCGCTCGCCGATGAGGAACTGCAGATCGGGCAGAATGACATCGATACCCGGATCGTCTTCGCCTTCGGGAAAGGTGATCCCGCAGTCGACCAGCAGCCATTGGCGGTGATCGGCGGGACCATAGCCGTAGAGATAGGCATTCATGCCGATCTCACCCAAGCCGCCAAGTGCGACAAAGACGAGTTCGTCCGGGCCTGTTTTCGATTTTGATTTCGTCGCTTTATCAGCCATTCGCTGGATCATGTCCTATATTGCGCCTGACTGATACGTGACCACGGCCCCAGGCTCAAGCGCCGAGAGTCACATCGCCATAATGAACCACGTGGGTTTGACCATCGGCACCAGTTATCAACAGGGCACCATCGCCATCGAGCCCCGAAAAATGCCCGCTAATAGGGCCAGAAGCGCCGTTAACGGTGATCGCCTCGCCAATTGGATGCGCGCGTTCGAGCCAAGCGCGGCGAACGGCGTCAATCCCCTGCCCCATGGCCCAAATCGCAAGCCATTCGGTCAAACGAGCATCTGTGGCTCTGAGCATCACCTCTGGAGTGATCGCTGCAGCGGTTGCATGGCAGCCAATATGAGTTGCTGGGCGCACCTGATCATCCGGGTGTGAGACGAGATTGACCCCAATGCCGGCGATAACGGCTAAGCCTTTGCCATCGACGGATGTGCTTTCAATTAGAATGCCGCCAGTCTTGTCGCGCCCAACCAAGACGTCATTTGGCCATTTGAGTTGGAGCGTTCCGGGCGTGTGCACTCCCAAGATATCGCGGATGGCATCATGTATGGCGACGCCAGCCACTAACGACACCTGATAAGCCTTGGCACAGCCGGCAGGGAATACCGTCAGGTAGCTCGCGTACAAATTGCCAGGCTCCGAAGTCCAATTTCGACCAGAGCGGCCGCGGCCAGCCGTTTGCTGATCGGCCATGACCCACATCGGGCCGCGCTCCCCAACGCCAAGCAAGCGCATTGCTTCGGCATTGGTGGAGTCCGTCACCGCCAGATGCGTGACGCGGGGAGGCTGACCCGAAGCGAAGGTCATAACTTGAATGATTTCGCTGCAGCCGCCGCCGCATCCACGAGTGGCGACGGCAACGCCACGAACAACGTGATGATCACAGCCGAGATCGCAATGACGGTCCACACACCTGGCGCAATCGGGCTCATCGGCTTGCTCGCGGGATCGAAGTACATCACTTTAACGATGCGGATGTAATAGAACGCCGAAATCACGCTCGCGACAACGCCGGCAATGGCGAGCCACATCAGGTTGGCTTTGACAGCAGCCAAGAACACATAAAGCTTGCCGAAGAAGCCTGCGAGCGGCGGAATACCAGCCAGCGAGAACATCAGCAGTGCTAAAACCAACGCAAGTTTGCCGTGGTTGGCCGCCAGGCCTGATAACTCTGAAATTTCGTCGACAGGCTTGCCATTGCGTTGCATCGCCAGAATGCAGGCGAACGTACCGAGCGTCATCACGAGATAGATTGCCATATAAACTAGCACGCTTTGAATGCCTTCTTGCGTTCCGGCTGCCAGCCCAACCAGCGCAAAGCCAACATTGCCAATCGACGAGTAGGCCATCAGCCGCTTGACGCTGGTCTGCCCGATCGCCCCCAAAGCGCCAACCAGCATTGAGGCCAAGGCCAAAAACACAATGATCTGCTGCCACTGCTGCACAAATCCTGGGAAGGCGCCAGCTAACACGCGCACCATCAGACCCATGGCGGCAACCTTGGGCGCGGCTGCGAAAAACGCGGTCACTGGTGTAGGTGAGCCTTCATAAACGTCAGGTGTCCACATATGGAATGGCACTGCCGAGACCTTGAACGCCAGCCCAACCATCATGAACACCAACCCGATGATAAGCCCGACGTTGGAGGCAGCCTCTGTGGTCGCAACCGTCGCGATGGTGGCAAAACTCGTCGAGCCCGTAAACCCGTAAATCAGCGAAGCGCCATAGAGCAGCATTCCGGACGATAGCGCGCCGAGGATGAAATACTTGAGACCGGCTTCGCTGGAGCGGACATCATCGCGGCGCACGGCAGCCAGAACGTAAAGCGCCAAACTCATCAACTCGAGGCCAAGATAGAGCGAGATCAAATCGTTGGCGGAAACAATCATCATCATGCCAATGGTGGCGAGCAACACCAATACCGGCAATTCGAAAATGTGCATTTTGGCGCTGCGCAAGTAGGCGCCAGACATGAGAAGTGCGCCTGCCGAGCCAACGAGGATCAAGATTTTGAGAAAATCCGCAAAGCCGTCGGCGATGTAAGCACCGTCAAACAACGTCTGAGTGCCGCCTGTGGCATTGCCAACGAACAGCGCAGCAACGCCCAGCAATACGATGGCAAACCGGGACACGGTGTCGGCGTTGAACTCGGTCTCGTCCTGCGCCGCGCCGAGCATCAGCAGCGCCATGGCGCCAATGGCCAGGATGATTTCAGGCAGGATGGCCGCGTAGGTGGTGAGGAAGGACATGCTCAATTCGTTCCCGGGTTAAGGCGCCAAAAGTGCGGCTTGAGCCGCCGTTGCAGCCTGATAATTCGACACCAACTTGCTGACCGACACCGCCGTCACGTCCGTCACCGGCCCCGGATAGACGCCGAAGAAAATGATTAGGATCACGAGCGGCACCAGCACCAGCATTTCGCGTGGCGTTAAATCTTGAAGCGCTTTCAACGATGGCTTAGTCATCGTTCCAAAAATCATGCGGCGGTAAAGATAGAGTGCATAGGCGGCCGACAGGATAACGCCAGTGGCCGCCAGTGCCGCGACCCAGGTGTTGACCTTGAAGGCGCCCATCAGCGTCAGGAATTCGCCGACAAAGCCGGACGTGCCTGGTAGACCAACGTTGGCCATGGTGAACACCATGAAGCAAGCGGCATAGATAGGCATGCGCTCAACCAAACCGCCATAGGCAGCAATCTCGCGCGTATGCATGCGGTCATAGACAACACCAACACTCAAGAACAATGCCGCCGACACGAGGCCGTGTGACAGCATCTGGAATATCGCCCCGTCGACGCCTTGTGTGGTTACCGTAAAGATGCCCATGGTGACAAAACCCATGTGCGCGACCGAGGAATACGCGATCAATTTTTTCACGTCCTCCTGCGCCAGCGCCACCAACGACGTATAGATGATCGCCACGACTGATAGCGTGAACACGACTGGCGCCAAGGCTTGGCTTGCTATCGGGAACATTGGCAGCGAGAAGCGCAGAAAACCGTATCCACCCATCTTCAATAGAATCGCGGCCAGAATAACTGAACCCGCAGTCGGCGCTTCAACGTGCGCGTCCGGCAGCCAGGTATGCACCGGCCACATCGGCATCTTGACCGCGAATGAGGCGAAGAACGCAATCCACAGCCACCACTGCAAGTTTGCATCGAACTTGAAGGTCATCAGTGTTGGGATGTCGGTTGTGCCGGCCTGCCAATACATGGCCATCATCGCGACCAGCATCAACACCGATCCGAGCAGCGTGTAGAGGAAGAACTTAAAGCTGGCATAGACACGCCGCTTGCCGCCCCACACGCCGATGATCAAGAACATTGGGATCAGGCAGCTTTCAAAGAACACATAGAACAGCATCAGATCGAGGGCCGAGAACACGCCGATCATCAAGGTTTCTAGCACCAGGAACGCGATCATGTATTCCTTGACGCGCTCCTCGACACTTTCCCAGCTCGCCAGAATCGCGAACGGCATCACGAACGTCGTCAAAATGACGAACAGCATCGAAATCCCGTCGACACCCATCTTGTACTTGAACGTGCCGAGCCAGGGCTGCTCTTCGACAAATTGGAAGCTGCTGGTGGTGGTATCAAAATTAATCCAGATCAGCAGCGAGACTGCGAACGTGACCAGCGTCGTCCACAGTGCCACCCAGCGAATGTTGCGAACAGCGCCAGCGTTGAGAAAGGCGATAAACAATGCGCCAACCAGTGGCAAGAAGGTAATGATCGACACGATCGGTGTTCCAGGAGCAAGCGTAAACATCAGAACACGCCTCCTCGAACGACGAACCAGGTGATCAAGCCGGCGACGCCGATTAGCATGGCGAAGGCGTAATGGTAGACATAGCCAGTCTGAACCTTGCTTGTGCGGCCCGACGCCCAGCCAACGGCTTTGGCGGTGCCATCAATGGTGCCATCAATAATGGCGCCGTCGCCACCCTTCCAGAACAGCCGGCCAAGCCAAAACGCAGGCCGGACGAATAGGACATCGTAGATTTCATCGAAGTACCACTTGTTCAGGAAAAAGAGATACAACGGCCGGAACGCCTTCGCGGTTGCAGCCGGAAGATACGGCGCCTTGATGTAATAGACATAGGCCAGTGCAAATCCGCCGAGCATGGCCAGCGTCGGCGCCCACGGTACTAAGTCCGGAACCTCGTGCGAATGATGCAGGATATCCTTGCCGGGCAGTTCAAAGATCGCGCCCTTCCAAAACTCGGGATAATCGTGGCCGATGAAGTACCCAGAAAACATTACGCCCGCTAGCATGGCCCCGGCAGCCAGCACAAATAATGGAACCAGCATAACGGCCGGACTCTCGTGCGCATGTTCATAAGTCTCATGATCGGCGCGGGTTTCGCCGTGAAAGGTCATGAACATCAAGCGCCATGAGTAGAACGAGGTCATAAAAGCGGACACAACCAAGAGCCAAAACGCGTAATTGCCCGGAGTGTGCCCGGCATAGGCGGCTTCGACAATCGCGTCCTTTGAATGGAAGCCAGCGAAGCCTGCGAGGTTCGGAATGCCGACACCAGTCAGGGCTAGTGTGCCAATCAGCATCATCGCCCACGTGATCGGGATTTTGCTGCGAAGACCGCCCATGTTCCGCATGTCCTGCTCATGATGCATGGCGTGAATGACAGAGCCTGCGCCCAAGAACAACAGCGCCTTAAAGAACGCATGCGTGAACAAGTGGAAGATGGCGGCCGTGTAGGCGCCGACGCCACAAGCGACGAACATGTAGCCAAGCTGCGAACAAGTTGAATACGCAATCACGCGCTTAATGTCGTTCTGCACGAGGCCAACCGTGGCCGCAAAAAATGCTGTGATGGCTCCGATGAAGGTGACGAACTGCAACGTCGTGGGAGCCAACTCAAACAGTGGCGACAAGCGGGCGACCATAAAGACGCCGGCCGTCACCATGGTTGCAGCATGGATCAGCGCTGACACCGGCGTCGGGCCTTCCATAGCGTCGGGCAACCATGTGTGGAGCAGGAACTGGGCCGATTTGCCCATCGCACCCATGAACAATAACAGCGTCAATGTCGTCAGCACGTCGACGTTATAGCCGAGAAACGCCATTGTCTGGCCCTGCGCGGCAGGCGCGGCAGCGAAGATGGCGTCGAGACTGACGGTCTTGAACAGAGCGAACACACCGAAGATGCCGAGCGCAAAGCCGAAGTCTCCTATTCGATTGACGACAAAGGCCTTGATGGCCGCAGCATTGGCCTCAGGCTTATGATACCAAAAGCCGATCAAGAGATAAGATGCGAGTCCGACGCCCTCCCAACCGAAGAACATCTGCACCAGGTTGTCAGCCGTCACCAGCATCAGCATTGCGAACGTGAATAGCGATAGGTAGGCGAAGAACCGCGGCCGGCTGTCGTCCTCGTGCATGTATCCAATCGAATAGAGATGAACGAGTGCGGATACAGTGGTGACCACAACCAGCATGACCGCCGTCAAAGTGTCGATCTTCAGCGCCCAGCTGGCGTCAAGTTCGCCCGAGTTAATCCACCTCATCAAACGAACAGTACCCGGCGCCTCGCCACCGAGCGCGACGTTTGAAAAGACGATCCATGACAGCACTGCACACAACATGAGTAGCGTGGTGGTGATGATCTCAGACGCGCGCGCGCCGATAACGCGGCCAAAGAGACCGGCGATCAAGGCTCCGAGGAGCGGAAGGAAGACGATGGCTGTGTAGATCATGTTGTTTTGG
>JANNFX010000041.1:0-9348 GCA_031380225.1 Hyphomicrobium sp. | reverse complement strand
CCAAAACATTCGCTGTAATGCGGTTTGCCCAGGATTTGTTGCGACCCCGCATGGTCTTCGCGAAGTCAAGGAACTGAGCGCGCTCGGCGTCGATATGTCGGACGCAGCCATCGCCGTACAACAAGGCCGCCTGTGCCGGCCCGAAGAGGTGGCGGCGGCGGCCCTGTTTTTGGCCAGCGACGAAGCAAGCTTCGTCAATGGTGCGCATCTGTTCGTCGATAACGGCTTTACGTCCGTTTAGGTCGAAATCCGTTAGCTTTGGTTGGCTGGAACGGGTGGTACCATTGGTGCAGCAGGGATAACAGGCTCAGCCTGAATTGGCGGAGGCGTGGCTGCTGCCGCGTCTTCGCGCGTCCGCATCATGCCGGCGGTCGGATCTTCAGCGCGGCGTGACTTGCCTTCGAAGTAGGCGCCCTGTTCGATGGCTAACGTCTGATGGAAGACATCGCCTTCAACGTGGCTTGATGTTTGCAGCAGAACGCGGCGGCCGCGAACTGATCCGAGGACATGGCCGCGAACCACAACTTCTTCACCAACGATGCTGCCCGTTACTCTTGCGGTTTCGCCGACAGAGACCAAACTGGCGTGGACGTCGCCTTGAATTTCGCCGTCAACCTGCACTTGACCGCGAGAGATCAAATTGCCTGTTACGATCAAGTCAGCGCCGATGATTGACATCGGATTGTTGGGCCGGAGAGAGGAAGCCGTCATCGGCGAACCGAGCGGAGTGGTGGCAGCATTCGCCGGCTGCGGAGGAGTTGGTGGGGTGACGCGAAACGGTTCGGACTCGGCCTTCTTGAAGCTCGGCAACATCGCAGTTCTCCGCAAACAACATACGTGCCAGTCAGACCCCCTGACCGATCACAATTCATAACCCTATCCGCGCCAATGGCTTGCACCAGTTGGCCGCCGGTCCGGTGGAGTCCCCGGACTGATCGATTCCGCCGTTCGTAAAGCATTACGCAGCGCCGGTTTGTAGCATGTCCGGCCCGCCGGGTCACGGCAGGCCGTTACAATTAAGGATCGAAGCCGTGGCGCTTTGGCATCAATGAGGCGGAGGACTACGTTATCAACTCCTTTACGGCTTGAAGTACCTCTTCTGCGTGACCTGAGACCTTCACTTTGCGCCAACTTTTGGCGATTTTTCCAGCCTTATCAACTAGGAAGGTCGATCGTTCGACACCCATGTACGTCTTGCCATACATCGATTTTTCCACCCAAACCCCATAGGCCTCGGCTGTCTTATGGCTCGGGTCGGCGGCCAGTTTTACGGCGAGATCATATTTTTTCTGAAATTTCTGGTGGCTTTCGACGCTGTCCGGCGAGACGCCGACGATAATCGCGCCTGCCGCCTTGAATTCAGCTGCGAGGCAGCTGAAATCCTTAGCTTCCTGGGTACAACCAGAAGTATCATCTTTGGGGTAAAAATAAAGGACAATTGGCTGTCCTTTTAGGCTGGAGAGTTTTAAGGCTGCGCCGTCGTCCGCGTCCATCGTGAAATCGGGAGCTTTGTTTCCTTCTTTGACCACAACCGGTGCCTTTCTTTTGTCGCTTTTCGGAATGCTTTTCGGTACTTAGCTTGTGTACTGGTCAAGGCTGGCGATGCCAAGCCTCAGACGTCGCAGTCTGGGTCGCTGGGCTCTCGGCACTATGATCCGGACACATTGGGGGTATGTGGTGAGCGAAATAGCGTAGCGGCGGCTGATGAGGCTGCCCGTTGATGCATTCCAGCAAGGTTACGGATCGGGACACACGGGTGCCACGTCGGCCGAAACAACGGTTGGTCTCTCAAGGCGCTAAGCAAAGCCTTGAGCGTGCTCAGGCTTGGGCCACGGCGTCGTGGGGAAAAGTCAAGTCTGCCTTGAGGCTCGATTACGTTCAGCGGGCCATTTCGCAAGTCTTACCTCAGGGTATTGCCCAACACGGCTTGAACCGGGCTGGCTCGGCGATTTCACGTTTTTGCAAATCATCGGCGATCCTCGGCTGCGTCAAGGTTTTGGTTCCGGTTATCATTCTGTCGGTGTTTGCAATTGGCATCGTTTACGTGCGCTTGCTGCAAGGCCCGATGTCGGTGCATATATTTGCGCGCGCGATTGAAAGCGGCATCAATGCCGAACTTTCAGGGCTCGTCTCCCACATCGATGATGCGCAGCTGAACTTTACCCGTGCGGGTGGGTTCGAATTGCGCATTATAAATTTGCGCTTCGATGGCGAGGACGGTGAAACCGTCGCCTCGGCTCCATTAGCTGCCATAGAGTTGAGCGGTCAGGCCTTGCGACAGTTCCGCCTCGTCCCACAACGCGTTGATTTGATCGAGCCGCACGTTGCGCTGCTCTACTCGCGCGAAACGGGTGTGTCATTGAGCTTGGCGGCTCAGCCTAGCGGCCCCGCTGGTGGTGATCCGGTGGCGGCTAAAACGCCTGCAGTTCCTGCGGCCGAACCCAGTCTCAGCCCGGCGCAATCGACCGATCAGCAGAAAGTTCAGACCCGCGAAGAGGGCGCGCTTGCGATTGCGCCATTGCCCGCTCACATCGTCGCCGCGGCAGCACCCCCGCGAGCCAAGCCGGTGCTTCCTAAGAGCCTGCGCCGGATTGATCTCGCCCGCCTTTTGGCCCGCTCAAATGCCAATGCGCGCCGAGGTGGGGATGCGTCCTCGTATCTGCGCCAATTCGGATTGCGCGATGCAACCGTGACCGTCGACTATAACGGCAAATTAACAGAATGGGCTGTGCCGATGGTCGAGATCGATCTTGAGCATTTGAGCCGCTCAAGTGTTATTTCGGGTGCGGCGCGCGTTGAAAGTGCGCGCGGTCCCTGGCTGCTGAATTTCCGTACCGAGGATTCGGACAAGACCCAAGACGTCAAGCTCAAGGCCTCGATCCGCGATCTGGTGCCAAGCGCTCTCGGTCAAGCGCTGCCTGAGTTTGGTTTGCTGCAAACGTTCAATTTGCCGGTCGCGGCCGATGCGTCGATCGATTTCTCAACGGCTGGAATACTGAAATCGGCGGCCGTTGCGTTAGAACTTGGCAAGGGTGAATTGCGGCTACCGGGCGTTGCGGCTCCATTTGGTCTCGATGCCGGTTTGCTGCAGATCGACTATGACGCGGTCAAACAAGTTCTAACCCTGGCTCCGTCAACACTGAAATGGGGTGGCAGCCAGATGACGGTTGCTGGCGCGATGCAGGGTTCGCCGGCAGTTGACGGCAATCCAGAGTGGCGGTTCAATATGAAATCCGCTGAGGGGTCACAAATCGCCAGCGAGTTTGGGCTTGATCCGGTTGCGATCGACGAATGGTCGGCCAATGGCCGTATTGTGCCACATCTTGGATTGGTCGAGTTGGCCGGGGTCACTCTCAAGGCGGGCGATGCTGAGATAACGGCGCACGGCGAAATGAAAACTGGCGATGCCGTTGCCAGCGCTAAAATCTCAGGTGCGTCGAGCGCCATGCCGCTCGAAACGCTGAAGAGCCTTTGGCCGCGCGGCTTAGCGGAGAATGTCCGCCGCTACGTTGGTGAAAACGTCACCAGCGGTGAGCCTAAGGCTGGAACGTTTTCTTATGTCAGCGGGCGGTATCTCGAAGGCGATGCCGGTGGCGCCACCAGCCGCTTATCCGCCGCGTTTGAAGCCGCCAATGTCAAGATGACGGCCAAGCAAGGTGTCGCACAGGCCGACGTACCCCGCATCTTAGTCAGAATTGAAAACGACGCCTTGGAAGTGACTGTGCCTGATGCCAACATCATCTCGCCGTCCGGTAAGAAAATCCCGCTTAAGAGCGTCCGGCTGCTGGCTGCCAACATGTTCGGTGCAGCGCCCGAAGCCAACGTGCAGCTCAAAACAGTGACGCCAGTCAGTCCGGTCATCGAAATTTTGACAAAAGCCGGCGTGTTGCCAAAAATGGCTGGCGACATTGCGCTCGATACCATCGACGGCAAAGCGGACGTGACATTGGCTGCGACTGTCCCGATGTCTGGAAATGTTTCGGCCTCGAATGTCACCTACACAGGCCGGGTTCAAATCAGTGACGCCAAGATCAAGCAGAAAGTTAAAGGTCTCGACCTCACGGGAGGCAGTTTCCTGATCGACGCCACCGAGACATTGGTTCAAGGCAAGGGCGACCTTCTTGTCAACGGCGTGCCGTTCAAGATCGAAGGCCAGCAAAAGGCCGGCGAGGAACCCGACAAGCAACTTCCGCTTCGTATCACAGCCAGTCTCGACAACTCAGATCGCACCCAATTGGGGCTCGATCTCAATCACCTCGTGCAAGGTGAAATGCCTATCGAAGTTATGGTGACGCAAACCCTTGAGGGGCCGCCGGCAATCCAAGTCAAAGCCACGCTCGACAACGCGGAACTTGCTCTCCGCGATATTGCATGGACGAAGCCGCCGGGCCGCCCGGCAATCGCGCAATTCGATGTCATCAAAGGCAAGACATCGCCAATCGAGTTGCAGAATTTTCGAGTGACCGGAGATAACGTTGCTATTGAGGGCTGGCTGTCAATTGACGATACCAACGAGGTGCGCGAATTTCACTTCCCGGATTTTTCACTCAATGTCGTGTCGCGGCTTGACGTGAGCGGCAAGCTCGCCGCCAACAAAGTTTGGAAGATCAAAGCCAAGGGCTCGACGTTTGACGGCCGCGACCTGTTCCGCGCGCTGGTGTCATTCAATGCATCTGAAAATCGTATCCGGCCATTGCGTCCGGCAGCCGGGCTTGATCTCGAAGCGGAACTTGGAACGGTGCTCGGGCATTCCGGCGTCTCGATCCGCAACGTCACACTCAAGCTGTCGGACCGCGACGACCGTCTGACGGGGTTGAAGGTTGATGGCACGCTGGATGGCGGCCAGCCGTTGAAGGTCCTTTTACGCTCGCCGGCGGGTAAAAACCGCACTGTATATGCCGATTCAACCGATGCCGGGCAATCATTCCGCCTGGTTGGCTTTTATCCAAATATTCAAGGCGGCCGGGTCAGGATCGAGATCAACCTCGATGGCAAAGGCGATGCCGAACGGACGGGGATGCTCTATGTCGACGATTTTAAAGTTCTCGGCGACCCGATCGTGTCGGAAGTGTTATCGAGCGCCAGCAGTAACGCGAGTGACGGCAGCAAGAAGGTGACCCGCGAAGTTTATGAGTTCGACGTGTTGCGCGTGCCGTTTTCAGCCGGCCACGGTCAGTTTGTGATGGAAGACAGCGCGCTGCGTGGCCCGGTGTTGGGCGCAACCGTGCGCGGAAAAATCGATCATACACAGAAGCGATTGAGCCTCGGCGGCACATATATTCCGATGCAGGGCATCAACAGCGCGTTGTGCGGCATTCCGTTAGTCGGCCAGATTCTGACCGGCGCTAAGTGCGAGGGCATACTTGGCATCACCTATGCGATCCAAGGGCCGATCGCTAACCCGCAAGTGATGGTCAATCCGTTCTCGATGGTTGCACCCGGAATCTTCCGCGAGATATTCCAAATGACCAATCCGAACCCGCAAATTCAAGTCCGGGACGACGAACGTGTAACGGCGCCGGTCGAGACGCGAGTTAAGTCATCGAGTTCAGAAGTGACGGGAGGCGAGGCCGTCCGCTCAGGGAAAACGGCTCAACCATCAGCTGCAGCCGGAACAACCGACGGCTGGGCGTCGACATCGCAACCGGCGGCGCGGCAGTAATTAAGACTAGCAAAGTGCCCCTCTCTGGATACGCCAGAGAGAGGCACATTTTTGATTACGTCGCATCACTGGCGGCGGCTGCAGCGGCTTTGTCAGCGGCGGCCTTGGTGCGTTCCTGGGCTTTCTTCTTAGGCTGGGATTTGGCAACGCTCACCTTGGCGGTGCGCTTCATCAAGCCGGCCTTGTCGAGGAAGCGGGCAACCTTATCGGTTGGCTGGGCACCGCACTTCAACCAGTGGGCCGCGCGTTCGGTGTCGAGCTTCAAGCGGTTCGGGTCGTCTTTCTTGAGCATCGGATTGAAGGTGCCGATTTGCTCAATGTAGCGGCCGTCACGGGGCGCCGAGACATGGGCGACAACGATGTAATAGTACGGGCGCTTCTTGGCGCCGCCGCGCGAGAGACGGATTTTTGCAGACATTCTTCGAGGCTCCTTGGTTTGTGAGTGGTGAGTTGTGAATAGTCCATAGTGAATAGTGAGGAGTGAGAACGACTAACTACTCACTATTCACTACTCACTACTTTCAGTCTTTAAGCCCGGTCTCAGTTTTGAACCTTGCCCATTCGTGATTGAGGTAATCCTTCGCGGTCGTTCGCGCGGCGTTATACTGAGTCATGTGCTCACCATCGCGGTTTTGGCGCTCGGTTGGCAGCAGCTTCTGGATCGATTCAACAAGCGCTTTGGCGTGCGGATTTTCCTCGTCGAGCTTGAAGTCGACCTTGCACAGTTTCTCGACAAAGGTCTGATTGAAGGCGGTGTCCCACTTTGCGCGCTCGTGGGGGAGGGCTGCGAACAGCTGCGCTAGATCTTCAGTCGCCGATTCAAGCCGCAAGCGCCGGGCTTCAGCGCGCCGGCGCGTACCCTCCGAGCGCCACGCTAAGAAACTAAAGAACGCCGACGTGAAGGCCATGAGCAACGTCGAAATTGGTAACGCGAGTTTCCAAAGGTCTGAAGTTACGTCGATCATTTCTTTTTGCCCCCGAATGGGAATTTCGGTAGCGCGCCGCCACCAAGACCGGGCAGGCCGCCGCCGCCAAGACCTGGCAGTTTTCCGGGCAGTCCCTTGATAAGAGACGCGCTGCCGCCAAGTCCGCCGAATTGTTTTGGCAAGCTGTCGCGCAACTCGGCCGGCAACTGCTCCAACACTTTGGGATCGATGCCAGCGAGTTCGGATTGCAGCTTTTGAATTTCATCAGCGGAGGGCGCCGCACCTTTGCCCATGCCCGGCACGCCCATACCCATCGCGCCCGCCATCTTGGCCATCATGCCGGGATTGCGGCTCATGGACTTCATCATGTCGGCCATGTTGCGATGCATTTTGAGGAGCTTGTTGATGTCCTCGACCTTGGTGCCGGATCCGGCTGCAATACGGCGCTTGCGCTTTGCGTCCAGAACCTTCGGCGCACGGCGCTCCTTTGGCGTCATCGAACCGATGATGGCACGCTGGCGCTTGACGTCTCGTGTGAGGCCCGACTCATTGATCTGTGATTTGAGCTTGCTGACGCCGGGCATCATGCCCATCACGCCGCTGACGCCGCCCATTCGTTCCATCTGTTTCAATTGTTCGGACAAGTCATTCAAATCGAATTCGCCCTTGCGCATTTTTTGCGCAATTGCGGTCGCCTTTTCGACGTCGATATTTTCCGCGGCCCGTTCAACGAGCCCGACGATATCGCCCATGCCGAGAATGCGGCCGGCGACGCGCTCGGGATCGAACTCTTCCAGTGCGTCCCACTTTTCGCCAACACCGAGCAATTTGATCGGCTTGCCGGTGATGGCGCGCATGGAAAGTGCGGCTCCGCCGCGGCCATCGCCGTCAGCGCGTGTCAGGACAGTTCCTGTGATGCCAAGCCGCGCATCGAAGGCTTTAGCGGTATTGACGGCGTCCTGGCCGGTCAAGCTGTCAACGACGAGTAGAATCTCGTGCGGGTTGGTGGCTGCTTTGATGCCGGCGACTTCGGCCATCAGGTCTTCGTCGATCGATGTCCGCCCGGCGGTATCGAGAATGACGACATCGTAGATGCCGAGCCGCGCGGCATCGAGGGCACGCTTGGCGATTTGGATCGGCGTTTGACCGGCAACAACCGGCAGCGTCGCAACGTTGGTTTGCTCGCCCAAAACGCGCAGCTGTTCTTGTGCTGCCGGACGCCGCGTATCGAGCGACGCCATCAAGACTTTTTTCTTGTCGCGATTGGTGAGGCGATAACCGATCTTGGCCGAGGTCGTCGTTTTACCCGAGCCCTGCAGACCAGCCATCAGAATGACGACTGGCGGGGCGGCGTGAAGGTCAATCGGCTCGGCCGTCGAACCGAGGATGCGCACCAGTTCATCGTGGACGATCTTGACGACCATCTGGCCGGGCTTGATCGATTTGACCACGTCCTGGCCAACTGCCTTGGCTTTGACGGCTTCGGTGAAGTCTTTGACGACTTCGAGCGCAACGTCTGCTTCTAGCAGCGCGCGGCGCACTTCGCGCATGGCTTCGGCGACGTCGCTGTCGGTCAGCGCACCGCGGCCGGTGAGTTTGTCGAGGACGCCCGATAAGCGATCTGACAGACTTTGAAACATGCGAAGATTTTATCCGCTCTTGGTTGCGATGGCCCCATGTTTTCAAGCATGACGTCCCAAAGCAAATTAGACCCGGGGGCGCATCGCGCTGCCGGATCTTGACCTCCTACCTTTGTCACAGTGACACGGCAGATGGGCGGCTCTGGGAACAGGGCCTTTGTTAGATTGAGGGTTGAATGGCCCAACTGGCAGGCGAAGTCAATGAACGGGGCGCTTGAGTTGCCAAACCTGCCACGAATGCCGCAGGGGAGGGGTAGGAAATACCCACAGGCCACCCTCTGTAAGACGGCGGTCGGGTTGCAAGATGGCCGTAACGCTGGGGCGAGACGAAGGCATTTTCCGATCTAACGGACTAATTGCTGCCGCGTACCTGGACAGCGCAATTGCCAACGCCAGACGATTTCCAATTTTCTGGTTCCCGGAAGCCGCGCCGCTCAATTTGAGAGTTGAAAAGGGACGGTCCAAAGCGCGGCTATCCGGGATCCTCACCGTTGAAATTTAGCTTTGGCGTGCATCACGCGAATTTCTGACCGTAAAGATCCCGGATGTTATCACTCGCAAACTCGCGATAACTCCGGGAACCAAACTCTCTGGTCCCGGACAGGGTCGCGAACGCATGTAAGCGATCTGATCAGGGATCCTCACCGTTGCAATTGAACCATGACGTGCATCACGCGCATTTCTGACCGTGCAAGATCCCGGATAGCCGAGGCTGAAAGGCTCGTGTCTTTGATGCGCTGTCAGTGCGGCGCGGCTTCCGGGAAAACAAAGTAAGTGTCAGTGCCAGAACACTAGCCGTGGTCAAATGCTTCGTGTTGGCTTTAACAAATTTTCCAACGGTGTAACAAGTTTCCAGTGCAAGCCTTGCGGGTGGTAGTCGATATCAACGGATCCGCTGACCGCAGCTTCCGCCATGCGGACCATCACGACGTTTCCGAAACCACGACGGCTTGGCGGCTCGACCTTTGGACCGCCCTCCTCAGTCCATTGAATTGTCAAATCCGGCTCTGCCGCTTCAGAAACATCCCAGACCAGCCGCACCCGGCCTAACTCATTCGAAAGTGCTCCGTATTTGGCGGCATTGGTCGCCAATTCGTGCAGCGCCATGCCGATAGCCTGA
>JANNFX010000038.1:0-6711 GCA_031380225.1 Hyphomicrobium sp. | reverse complement strand
ACTGATTCTCCGGAATGCCGGAGCCGCAAGACCGGCCCTAATCAAAGATGCAATTCCACCCTACGCGCCTTTTTTGTTCGGATAGCGTCGAAGCTGTGCGAGGGCGCCGTCCACAACATCACAACCCTGGATACGCCAAGGGGCAAATCGGGACCCGCACTCCTACCCACCCAACACCAACGCCGCGGCGGGGTGCATCGGGTTGATCAGTGACGCGAGCAGCGCCGCAGCAATGGCGGCGGCGACCAAGCCATCAACGCGGTCCATGAAGCCGCCGTGGCCGGGAATGAGATTGCTGGCGTCTTTGACGCCGAACGAGCGCTTCAAAGCGCTCTCCATAAGATCGCCGCCTTGGGCGATGATGCCGAGCGCGAGGCCGGTCAGGGCTAAAGTCACAACATTGCCGCCTGTGAAATGAGCGCACAACGCGCCGGCGCCTGCCGCCGCAGAAATCCCGCCGATGAACCCTGACCAGGTCTTATTCGGTGACATCGACGGCGCCAACTTCGGACCGCCTAATGTGCGGCCAACGAAGAACGCGGCGACGTCAGTTGCGGCGACGGCAGCCACCAAAAACAATATCGCGGTGAAGCCCCACGGTTCATCACCACGCAGCCAAAGCAATGCGAGGGCTGGCCATCCGGAATAGAGCACACCGGCCGCTGACACTAACGGGCGGCCGCGCCATTCAATCAGACCGACTAAGATCGTGCCGATCATCAACACTGCGAAGCCAAGCACGGGAAGCTTTGACAGCGCCAATACGCAGGCCGCGCCGACCGCAAGGGATTGCACCCAAAACGCCAGATCGGTTCCGGCTCCAGCGCGCGTCACCTTTGACCATTCCCAGCCGATGATCAGGGCCACCACTGCCACCAACAAACCGAAGGGAATGAGCCCAGCCCACGCCAATGCAAACGTCACTGCGCCAAGCACTAAGCCGGCCACAATGCGCGATTGCAAATCCGACGCCAAGCCAGGCCGGGATGTTGGCTCGGTTTTGACGGTCGGCTCGTCCCGGAAGGGATCCATGGCTTACGCCGTCGACGAGCGTTGCGACAGGCCACCGAAACGCCGGTCCCGGCTCCGGAATTCGGCGATGGCTTCCTCAAGCTGCGGTTGGCCAAAGTCAGGCCAATAAACATCCATGAACACCAATTCGGCATAAGCCGCCTGCCACAGCAGGAAGTTCGACAACCGCATTTCGCCACTGGTGCGAATCAGAATGTCGGGATCGGGAATGTCTTTGGTTTTGAGATTGGCCGAGATGCACGCTGGCGTAATCTCAGACGGAACGCGCTTACCAGCCGCCACGTCGGCAGCGATGGATTTCACGGCCTCGGTGATCTCGGTGCGCGCGCCATAGTTGAAGGCGATGACCAGCGTCAACGCCGTGTTCGAAGCGGTCAAAACCTGCGCTTCATCAAGCATCGTCAGCATATCCTGATCGACCCGTTCGCGTTCGCCAATGATCACGATCTTCACATTATTGCGGTGAAGCTCGGCCAAATCGCGGCGGATGAAGCGTTTCATCAGGCCCATCAGGTCGCTGACCTCATCGGCCGGGCGCGACCAGTTCTCCGACGAGAAGCTGTACAGTGTCAGATACGGGATCCTGAGATCGGACGCGGCCTGAACGGTGCGGCGCACGGCTTCGACACCGGCCCGGTGGCCGAACGCACGCGGCAAGCCGCGTTCAGCCGCCCAACGGCCGTTGCCGTCCATGATGATGGCGATATGCTTGAGACCGGTCGATCCAGCGGCGCACGCGCCACGGCTGTCCTCGGTCGGATTTTTGGAGCTGACGGCCAAGCTGCTCAATGTCCGCTGGTCAGAGTGTTGTTCGAAACGGCCAGAAAAAACGCCCAGTCAACGCGACGCCCCCGCCACATCGCAAAGTGTACTCTGCTTCATGGCTCAAACGAGTGCAAACCTTGTCACACCTCGGCATAATTCTTTTCAGGACCAGCTACAAAAGGCGGAATTTGGCAAGAACCGGCAACACGGTGAGGCAGTAGGCAGTAGGCAGTAGGCAGTAGCGGCTAAACTTGATTCGGTCTGTGGAACCAACCCTGGGCGGCAACTGCCTAAGCCCCAGTGCCTACTGCCTCACTTCAAACCTTTTGGATCTCGATTTCCTTGGCGGCCAGCGTGCTGTCGACTTCTTTGATCACCTTGTCGGTCAGTTCCTGCACCTTTTCAGTGTTCTTGCGGTGATCATCCTGGCTCATCTTGCCATCTTTTTCGAGCTTTTTGAGCAGGTCCATGGCTTCGCGGCGCACGTTGCGGATCGAGACCCGATGGTGTTCGGCAAATTTATGGGCCTGCTTGACGAACTCATTGCGCCGCTCAGCCGTTGGCGCCGGAACCGGAAGGCGGAGGATCTGCCCATCCATAATCGGGTTCAGCCCAAGGTTGGCCTCGCGGATGCCCTTATCGACGGCCTGGACGTTGGAGCGGTCCCAAACCTGGACCGAGATCATTCGCGGCTCTGGCACCGTGACGGTTGCAACTTGATTGAGCGGCATGCGCGAGCCATAGACCATCACATGCACGGTATCGAGCAAATGCGCGCTGGCGCGGCCGGTTCTGAGGCCGGACAGCTCACGCCTCAAGGCGTCGATCGAGCCTTTCATCCGGCGTTCGATTTCAGCGATATCGTATGCGGTAATCGACATGGTGCGTTCCAGTGATTCTTTTGAGCTTTGTAGCAGCAAAAACCGTGTGTGGTG
Source organism: Hyphomicrobium sp. (assembly GCA_031380225.1). Classification (GTDB taxonomy): domain Bacteria; phylum Pseudomonadota; class Alphaproteobacteria; order Rhizobiales; family Hyphomicrobiaceae; genus JANNFX01. The sequence goes on along the minus strand of JANNFX010000038.1, from coordinate 3,979 downwards.
AGTGCTCAGTCGTGAGTGGTGTCTGATCGACCACTGACCACTCACGACGGAACACTTACGCTATGCAGAAACCGTCGTGGCCCGGGCGGTTCCTTTTAGCACTTTCAATAAGTTACCTGGCTCGTCGATGGAGAATACGACGATCGGCAGCTGGTTGTCCCTCGCTAAGGCGATGGCCGCGCCGTCCATGACCTTGAGATCTTTGGACAGAACTTCGGCGTGGCTCAGCGTTTCGTAGCGCGTGGCGTTCGAGTCTTTTTTGGGATCGGCCGTATAAACGCCGTCGACTTGAGTTGCCTTAGCTACGGCCTGGCAGTCCATCTCGATGGCCCGAAGTACAGCAGCTGTGTCGGTTGTAAAAAATGGGTTGCCGGTGCCGGCTGCGAAAATCACCACCCGGCCTTTGGCGAGATGATACATGGCGCGCGGCCGTGTGAACGGCTCGCACACGGTTTGCATTGGGATCGCCGACAGCACCCGCGACGGTGTCTTTTGATTTTCAAGCGCGTTCTGGAATGCCAGCGCGTTCATGACGGTCGCCAGCATGCCCATGTAGTCGGCGGTGGCGCGATCCATGCCTTTGGCGGCGCCTTGCAGCCCGCGGAAGATGTTACCGCCGCCGACGACAACAGCGATCTCTGCGCCGGCTTGGACAGCGCCGGTCACATCTTTCGCCAGTCGCGTTACGACGCTCATATCGATGCCGTAAGCACCCGATCCCATCAACGCTTCGCCGGACAGCTTTAAGAGGAGGCGCTTATATTTGAGCGGTTCGGTGGCCATCGGTCCCCTCCAAATTGGTTCCCGGAATTATCGCGAGCCTGCGAGCGATATTATCCGGGATCTTCACGGTGAGAAATTTAGCGAGGTCTCAGACTTTACACACAAACTGCCGGTAAAGATCCCGGATCAGACCGCTCACTTTGTTCGCGATCGTGTCCGGGAACCTATCCGTTTTTACGACTTCTTATGAGCCGCTGCGTCGCTCATGGTCTTGGCGACTTCGGCGGCGAAGTCTTCTTCCTTCTTTTCGATGCCTTCGCCGAGCGCATAGCGGACGAAGCCCGTCAATGCGATCGGACCGCCAGCCTTGCCTTCGGCGTCCTTGACAGCCTGAGCCACAGTCTTGGTGTTGTCCATGACGAACGCCTGATCAAGCAGGCAGTTTTCCTTGGCGTAGCTCTTGAGACCGCCGGCAATGATCTTGTCCATCATCTCAGGCTTTTTGCCCTTATTCTTATCTTCGAGGATCGCCTTTTCGCGTGCCAACGTCTCAGCGGGAACACTCGCCAAATCGAGCGAGATCGGATTGCTGGCTGCGATATGCATCGCCACCATGCGGCCAAGGGCGTGCAACTCGTCGTGATTTTTACCGGTGCTTTCGAGTGCTACCAAAACGCCGATCTTTCCGAGGCCCGGCGCGACCGTGTTGTGGGTGTAGGATGCAACAACGCCATCCTTGACCGACAAGGCCGCTGTGCGGCGCACGCTCATATTCTCGCCAATCTTGGCAACTGCATCCTTGACAAAGGTTTCAACGGTGCTCGTGGTGCCCGGATACGTCGTTGCCAGAAGCTTTGCGGTGTCGCCCTTAACAGCGCCTGACACCGATGCAATTTTAGTCACCATGTCCTGGAATTCTTCGTTACGGGCAACGAAGTCGGTTTCCGAATTGACCTCTACGACAGCACCGGTCTTGCCCGACGCCGTGACGCCGATCAGGCCGTCGGCTGCGATACGGCCAGCTTTTTTAGCGGCTTTCGACAGGCCTTTTTTGCGCAGAAGATCGACCGCGGCTTCGATGTCGCCCTTAGTTTCGTCGAGCGCAGTCTTGCAGTCCATCATGCCGGCGCCGGTCTTCTCGCGCAGGTCTTTGACCATGCTTGCGGTGACTGTGCTCATGTGTGTGTCCTCTCGCTTCTGGAGCGGGTGTAAAAAATCGTAAATCGTGAGTGGTGTGGTCAGTCGTAAGTGAAATATTATGTGCGGAAATGGTCAGCGGCTTACCACCACTGACCACTGACCACTCACCACTGACCACTGACCACTTACGGCCATCATCTTTTAAACCGCGGCAGCCGCGACCAGCTTGGCAGCCTGTGCGACCCAGCCTTCGCGTTCAACTTGGCCCTTGAGCTTCAGCTGCTTATCGAGCGACTTGGCTTGATCCGGATTGAGGTCCGCGATCTGCCAGAAATGATAGACGCCGTTGTCGTTCAGCTTCAATTCGAGCTTCGGGTTGATGCCGGTGATGCGCTTCAAGTCGTCAGCTTCGCCGCGTGCAGCTTCGATGCCCTTAAACGGCGCGATTTCTTCGGCCGCCGGATCCAAAGCAGCGCCAATGTCGACACCCGACGCCGACTGGTGACGCTCAAGACCGTCGATGGCAGCGCGTGCGAACAGATCGCAATAGAGGGTCAATGCGCGGCCGGCGTCGTCGTTGCCCGGAACCGGGAAATCGATGCCGTCGGGATCGCAGTTGGTATCAACCACGGCCACGATCGGAATGCCGAGCTTGCGGGCTTCCTGAATGGCGATAGCTTCTTTGTTGGTGTCGATGACGACCAGCAAGTCCGGCACGCCGCCCATGTCCTTGATGCCGCCCAGCGCCTTATCGAGCTTGTCGCGCTCGCGCTGAATGTTGAGGATTTCTTTTTTGGTACGGCCCTGCGGGTCGGCCAGAATGTCGTCCAACTGGCGCAAGCGGCGGATCGACTGCGAAATCGTCTTCCAGTTGGTCAGCGTGCCGCCGAGCCAGCGGTGATTGATGAAGTACTGCGCCGAGCGCTTGGCCGAGGTGGCGATGCCTTCCGAAGCCGCACGCTTGGTGGCGACGAACAGTACGCGGCCGCCCGAAGCAACCGTGTCCGACACCTTGACCAGCGCTTGATGCAACAGCGGCGTGGTCTGGGTCAGGTCAACGATGTGAATGTTGTTGCGCGCGCCGTAGATAAACGTCGCCATTTTCGGGTTCCAGCGGTGTGCTTGGTGGCCGAAATGAACGCCAGCTTCCAAAAGCTGACGCATATTGAACGCGGGAAGCGCCATGCGGTGAGTGTCCTTTTCCGGTTAATCCTCCGCAGGTTTTAATGGAAAAGATTGAGCCTTATGAAGGGCTTAAGCCTATCCCACCGGAGCACGAAACGGGGCTTTTAATCCGTCTTGCGCGAGCCTGCGTGTGAAGTGGGAGGAGCTATGGCTGAAGTTGTCAGGGTTTGCAAGGGTTTGAGGGTGCGGACCGACTGTGGCGCAGTGGCTTTGCAGTTCGCTTTGATTATGATACAAAACTAGTCGAACTGACCAGTTTTGGAGGTTTCATGGCATCTGACATTTCGCAGAACCCAAACGGCGTTCGCTACGGGAAATGGCCGCTGCAAAAAGCAAAGGCGCAGTTTTCAGAGCTTGTTCGTAAAGCACAGGCCGATGGTCCTCAGCATGTGACAATCCATGGCCGCGACAGTGTTGTCGTTCTCTCCGAGGCTGAGTACAATAAGCTCAAGGGGGCACGATCAGGTAGACTACTCGTTGAAGTACTCGCCAATTCGCCACTAAAAGACGTCGTTATGGAACACGCGCCCATTAGAGGGCCAGTGCGCGACGTTAAACTGTGAACGGCTGGCTTCTCGACACAAACGTTCTGTCGGAACTACAGCGGCATCGACCAAACGGTAACGTCACCGCGTTCGTGGAAAATGAGTTGCTCGACACAATTTTTGTGAGTGACGTCTCACTGGCGGATATCCGCTTCGGGATAGAATTAATTACCGACCCTGTTCGGCGATCTGACTTCACGCATTGGCTCGACAATAAGCTACGTCCAATGTTCGAGGCCAGAGTTTTGCAACTCAATGAAAACATTCTACTCAAATGGCGCCTTATCATTGAGGATGGCCGCAAGCGAGGGCATACGTATTCTCATCCGGATGTTCTCATCGCAGCCACAGCCGCGCACCATGGGTTGACGGTCGTGACGCGCGAT
>JANNFX010000246.1:0-10246 GCA_031380225.1 Hyphomicrobium sp. | reverse complement strand
CGCATATTCGATTTGCTGGAGCAGCTATTATCCGGAACGCCAGCAGTAGCCCTAAATGGATTTGCCGGGCTGCATCGTGACGGCGCCGAGCCGCAGCAAGTGTTGTCGGACCTGGCGGAAACCGTACATCTCGTCACGCGGACGAAGGTTGCCGGGCCAGAAACCGGTACTGAAGCACTTTCTGGCGAAGAACGGCGGCGCGCTGCTGCTCTGGCGGCACAACTGTCATTGCCATTGCTGTCGCGCGCTTGGCAAATGCTCCTGAAGGGCATCGAAGAAACCGCGCGCGCTGGAGATCCGGTCGCAGCGGCCGAAATGGTGTTAATCCGCATTGCCTACACCTCTGATCTGCCTGCACCTGATGAAATGATCCGAGCCTTGGGCGGGCCGACGACCCCAGCACGGCAATCTGGTGCAACGCCATCGGCTCCTGCGCCGGCGCAACGCCCCGTTGTCAATCAGGCGCCCGCATTCATAGCCTCACAATCGCTTTCTGAATCGGCGCTGGCCAGTGACGAGGAAGCCCTAGATCGGCTCGTCGCGGAATCTGCCGCTGATGAACTTGGCGAACAAGTCGTCGAAGGTCTCGGCGATGAAGATGATGTGCCAGTTGTGCCCGCAATCGCGGTTTCACTTCGCCCATTGACGGCCTTCGCCGACGTAGTGGCCTTGGTCGGTGAACGCCGCGACGCGCGGTTAAAAGTTCATCTCGAAGACAACGTCAGCTTAGTCAAATTCGACGGCGCTACGGGCGCCATAGATTTGCATTTGCTTCCTGGCGCACCGGTTGAACTCGGTAACGACTTGCGCGAAAAGCTCAACGCCTGGACTGGCCGCCGCTGGATGGTCGCGCTGTCAAAATCAAAAGGTGATCGCACCATTGGTGACGTGCGGCGCGAACGCGAAGCTGCTGAACTGGAGAGGCTCAAGTTGCATCCAGCAGTGGCTGCAATTTTGGCCGAGTTTCCGGGCGCAAAGATCGCCGGCGTACGCGACATTGAGCGGGTTGAACCCGGCCAAGAACTCATCAAAAAAGCTAACCGCGATTAAGAACCAGCTGCCAAGGATCCCGACGCATGAAAGACATAATGGGCATGATGAAGCAACTCGGCCAGATGCAAGCCAAGATGCAACAGGCTCAAGACGAGTTGGCGCAGCTTGAAGTTACCGGCCAATCGGGTGCTGGACTGGTGCAAGTAACACTAAATGGCAAGGGCGAAATGCGCGGCGTCAAAATCGATCCGTCATTGATGAAAGCCGGCGAAGAGGAAATTTTGGAAGACTTGATCTTAGCCGCGGCTCAGGATGCAAGCGTCAAGTCACAAGCTGCGATCCAAGAGAAAATGACTGACGTGACTGGCGGCCTGCCGCTGCCGCCTGGCTTGAAGCTGTTCTGATGTTTTTGTGTCTGGCGCAGCAGTCCTAGCTCGCTACTGGCCAGCAACGGATGTGCCACCGCGCTCAATCTCGGTTCGAAGTGCAATCAGAAATTTTGGCACATCCGATTCGAGTGCGGCGCGCAACATGAAGGCGGGCAGCGGCAAGGCGATAGCGATCCGCGCGCGATAGAACAACCGCGTTCGCTTGCCACCGCTAACGGGCTCCAGACGCCAGTCGCCTTCGAGCACCTTAAAATCACCGTCGACGCGCGAAAACCGGATACTTGTATTCTCCACATAGTCTGAGCGGAATACGCTGCGGATATCCGGTAAGATCGCGATCCAGCTCACCCGGTGCTCACGCACATCCCACGCGCCACCTGGATCGGAATTCAGAACTTTGCAGGCCTTCAATGCCGGCATAAAGCTTGGCGCTCGCGCGCAATCGATCATCGCCGCCCAAGCTTGGCTGGCGGGAGCGGCAACTTCAATCGAGGCGTCGACACGGCCATCTGCTCCCGCATCGTCTGGTGTGACATTGACCAAGGCTTCGCCAGATTTGAGCCGAGCGGCATCGTCTGCGCTCATTGCCTGCACATCAGGGGCGGGGAACGCCGCACAGGTCATGCCGAGTACGATTGAAACGGCCGCCGAGCGAATAATTGAATACATATTGCCCCCGTGTGTTGCGATCAGCCTTTGTGAAAGCATCGCCATCACACTTACGTAACGGCCGCCGCCTCGGTTTCAGAGCCCAACCGTGCCCCGGAACAATGCATTTGCCTCTTCAAGGCAATTGGCAACATCCGGGGCCTTAATTATCATTTGTGCAGGCTGCAACGCCGCCATGCGCTCCAAAGCCCAGTCGTCAATTACGGCCAGTCGCGGCCGGCGGCCGAGTTCGGGGGTAGACTTTTTCAGTTCATATAGTTCTACGACGGCCGCTCTGACACCGGCCGGCATTTCCGTAGCCGCCATCAGGTCGTGCAGGTTCATCGGCGGCATCGACTTATTGGCAATTACCCATTGCAAGGACAGCAGCGGCCGGACGACGTAGAAGTACTTTTTCAATTTAACATCGTCACGACCATCAATTTCACGCTTCCACTGCCCGGCTGCGATGGAGTGATAATGGTGGGCCAACGCCCAGTGTTCTGCAGCGCGCTCGAATAGTGCCTTGGCAGCTTGCCTGAACCGGCCATCGTCGAGATAGACAATCGGCGATACCAGCCATTCATAGAACGCCGGATTGGATTTCAGCAAAAGCCGGAGCGCCTTTTTTACATCCCATCCTGCAAGATCGACGAGCTCGGCGTCGAGAGGCCGTTCGATGACGTCGCGACCGTCAGTCAGGCCTGTGTACCAATCGCGGCCGTGTGCATAGATGAAGCGCACGTCATAGTCACTGGCGGGCGACGCAAAACCCCAGGCGCGGCTGCCGGACTCAGCGGAATACAAAATGCGCACGCCTTCCTCACGCTCGACGCGCCGCAGCCAATCCTCGATATACGTTCGCACGTGTGCAGATATTTGGTTATTATCGACCGGCATTTGGACTCCAAAAAAGTGCGGCAGTTCGAAAGAATTTGGCGTGGCGCAGGGATGACGGTTACTAAAAAGCGGCCGAACTGATCCCGGGTGACGATAACGCCAACCTTGACATACCGTAGCGCTTGCAAGCCCAGAATGTCCGGGCTATGAGCCCGCTTCGCCCACAAACATGACGGCTTCCGGAGAGGTGGCAGAGTGGTCGATCGCGCCGCACTCGAAATGCGGAGTACGGGCAACCGTACCGGGGGTTCGAATCCCTCCCTCTCCGCCACTTTTGTTTGCGCATGGCGACACGCGTACCGCGAGCCGGCCGCCATGCGTGGGGCGCAGTGAGTGGGAATTACCCCCGTTTTTCTCGCGCGCGAAGGCGCGCAATGGAAGTGTGGGGGTTCTGTTCCCTCACTCTCCGCCAAATTTTCAACTTTCGCTCAGACACTAGCGGGAATTCGAGTCTGTGGTTTTTCATTTGGCAGAACGAAGCTGACCGTTGCGCCAGCGTTTCTATGTCGTCCTTTTCGTCAGTCCCACCATCGTGAACCGCCGAACCTTGTTCTACGCGCTGATCGAGCTCTCAGGCTGGCCATCGCGAGGCGTGCCGCCCAGCCGACTTCAACGCGATGCGGTAGAATTCTGAACAAACTCTCAATGACAGCGCTAACAAAAACCTAAGTAATAATAATGTGCTATGAAGTGTTTGTTAATGTAACATGTTGCAGTCTGCCGGGGTCATTCAGCCTACACTTCAAGGATTCGCCGATGCGCCGCACTCCCCATGCCCGCTCTATCCAAGACGCCGCCACCCTCGCACTTCTGATCACTGCCGCCTCGGCCCTCATTAGCCCGGCGGGGGCGCAAGACAGCCAACCGCAAATCCCGCAGGCCCTGCAAAGCACAATTGCCGGCCCGCCGGTGATGGCACTTACCGGCACGCCGGTGATGGCGATTGTCTCGATTAAGGACCAGCGCATCTCACTCTATGATGCCAACGGCGGCGCGATGCGCGCCAAGGTCTCGAGCGGCGCGACGGACCATGAAACGCCTGTCGGCACCTACAGTATTCTGCAAAAAAACAAAGATCATTACTCGAACGTTTACGATTCGATCGCCATGCCGTACATGCAGCGCCTGACCTGGTCGGGTTTGGCACTCCACCATGGAGCCTTGCCCGGCTATCCAGCCTCGCATGGCTGTGTCCGGCTGCCGTATGAGTATTCCCAAGACATTTTCGCGCGGACCAGGATCGGAATGCGCGTGATTGTTGCCCGTGACAACATTGCGCCGGTCGAGATCTCTCATCCGGCGCTCCTGCAACCGGGCCCGCTCCGCAACAGACAAGTTGCAACGAATGTCGCTTTTGAAACTTATGAACTCGACGATCGCTCAACAAGCGTGTTTCAAGCCGATATCCGCAACAGCCCCGGCCGGAAAGCTGAAATGGACCGCTTGAAAGCTGACGCTGACAGCAAAATATCCGATGCTGAACTGGCCAAGGAACCGGTCGAAAACTTGACGGCTGAGAGCGCTACGAAGGCCAGAGGGCGCGCGCCGGCGGACAAAGTTTTGACAGCTGCCCTCAAGGCCTACAGGATTGCAAACGATGCGGCGGCGCGCGCCAATCGCGACTATGCCGCCGCCAAAGATCCGGAAAAAATCCGATCTGCAGAACGCGAAAAAGCGAGCGCCGATACGGCGGTCATCAACACGACCTCTGAACTCGCCAGCGCGAAGGTGGCCACGATTGCAGCAAAAGTCAACGGACAGGCGCCCGCGGCAAGGCTTTTGAATTCGGCCAGCAACGCCCACAGAATTGCAGACGACAAGGCTCAACGCGCCAATCGCGACTTAGCAGCGGTGAAAGCCCTGATCCAAACGGCAGATCTTGAAAAAGCCAGCGCCGATAAGGCGGTCAACGACGCGACCTTGGCCCTCGACCGCGCGAAAGCGGCTCCGATTGCAACGACGGACAAAGAGCGCAACGCCGCGGAACGGCGTTTGAACGCTGCTAACATGGCCCGTAAAATCGCCAACGACAAGGCTGCGCGCGCGACACGCGAATTGACAGCCGCTAACGACCCGGAAAAGATGCGTTTGGCGGAGTTTCAAAAATCAAGCGCTGACATCGCGGTCATCAACACAACGTCGGAACTCGCCAGCGCCAAGGTGGTCTTCGAAAAGGCAACCCCGGATCGCGTGCTCGACAGGACCGAACGCTTAGAGGCCGCCGCAGATCGCGCAAAAGTCAAGGCTGTAGACCGGGCTGCGCGCGCGGCAAAGGCGCTGGCCTTTACGATGGAGCCCGCTCGTTACACGAAGGAAGAGGCGCTTGCATCCAAAACAAGAGCGGCTTTGAATGCCGCGAGGGCGGCAAAAGACAAAGCCAGAGCCGCGCTGGCAGCGATCGATGCAGAATTAGCAAATCTCGATCGGGATTTGACGTCCGCAACGATCCACCGGGATGCCGCGGTAACGGAAGCCCAGGCCGCCCAGCGCAGAACCTATCCGGTTTCGCTGTTCGTCAGCCGGAAAATGCAGCGCGTTTATTTGCGCCAAGGTCACGAAGCAATCATGGACATGCCGGTTGACATCGCTAATCCAGATCAGTCAATCGGCACCCACGTCTTTACGGCGGTCGACTATGACAACGATGGCGCCGCGTTGCGCTGGACTGCCGTTTCGCTCGCCCGCCGCCCGGCCAGCGATCTGGAAAAATTCAACAACAGACCCAACCCGCGCCTAGGCGATGTGCCTGAACCCTATACGACAAACGCGACTGTCGCGTCTGCTGTGCTCGATCGCGTGACACTGCCGCCAGAAATGCTGGAGTTCGTCTCGCAGTCGGCCTGGCCGGGGTCATCGCTAATCGTCTCCGATGAAGAAGCCCACAAAGAAACCGATACAGCCACGGACTTCATCGTGCTGATCAGCGGCGAACCGCAGGGTGGCCTCGTCAAGCGCCCAGCGACCGACAAGCCCGCGCGCGCCAAGCCAGGCCGCATCAATGTTTACACGGCCAGCTCCATCCCCAACTATGGCTACGGCTCGAAATACAGCTATCGCTATGTCCGCCCAAGCCATCCGAAGTTTGGTTGGTGAGAGGGCAATCCCCCTATTTTTAGTGGGATTCGATCGAAGAACGACCGCGGCCATTTGCAATTTCAATTTCTCGGCGGTTGTCACCACGGTTGCGGCCGTTTTCTCTCATGGTGCTGGTGGCGATATGCCGGCCGGCATCAGCCATTGCAAATCTTTCGCGAGCCAGCGTTCGATGTGGGCGGCGCCTTGCGCGTTCAAGTGGTTGGTGTCGCTATAAAGGACGGTCCCATCCGGCAGATCGGGCCGGCATATGGAACGGTCGCAAAGAGTTGCAACCATATCGATCAGCCGCACATCCCCATCGTTTCCGATCGCCTCCGTGAGACGCGACGTTGCTTCTGCAGTTTCGCGTTCGACATCCGATCTCTGGCGGCCGCATTGTTCGACAATGTCCATGCCATAGTGGGCCGCGCGAACGACGCATGACGACGGATCACGTTGGAATTCTGGCACCGGGCCCACCACTAAAATACGGCGGACGCCAACTGCTCGTAACTCTGACAATGTATGCTTAAAAGCAGACACGAAAAATTCACGCTGATTGGCAGCCGGTTTGTCGCCGGAGGCCGGCGCCAACTCATACGTATCGTGCTTGTGAGGCTTGGGGCGTGCAAAGTTTAACCATCGGTTGGCAATTGTTGCGAATTCTTGCTTCAGGCCGGACTTCATAATTTCTAGGCCATTGCTCCGCTCTTGCTTACATTTGCTGCCTTTCTTGCGGCCATTTTCAAAAGTTTTGACATCGAAGAGCCCGATGCAGCCACCTCCGGTCAGCGTCGCAAGTTGGTACCCTGACGCTGTGGCCCGTGCGTCCATGGCGCCCCAGAATGCGATCGCGTGAGAGTCGCCGATGAGGATGCCGACGGGGCGGCCGTTTGCAGCGTTGAGGCAAGGTTTGGCCGATACGGCTGTATTCAGCGCGCACGGTCCTGTTGGCCAGCCAATATCGGCGGACGTTTTTTTTACGCGATACACAATTCCCATCCCCGCAAATACAATAACGGCGCACGCCGCTAGCCCGGCCAACACCGGAGTCCAACTGCGATCGAGATTGGCCGTCCGGCGTAAGTTTTTAATCGGGCGCTCAATGAGCAAGTAGGTCAATGCCGCCAAGACCAGAGACGAAAGGGCCGCTGCGAGAGCCCATGCCTTCGGCAGTTCGCCAAAATTGTAGATCCTTGTAAAAACCATCAATGGCCAGTGCCAGAGATACCAGGAATACGACACCAGCCCTATAGCAACGACGGGCGGTACAGACAGTAAACGCGCGGCCAAACTCTCAGGCCGGCATTCCGACGCTGCGATTAGGGCCGCAGCCGACAGGACCGGAAACAGCGCGTAGAACGATGGGAACGGTGTGCTACTGTTGAGTAACAACAACGACAGAGCCAAGGCAACGAGGGCGGCAAGTCCAATCCGGTCAATCGTTTGTGAAGCCAGACGCTGCACGTAGGGCACCGCATAGCCAATCGCTCCACCAGCCATGAATTCCCATGCGCGCAGTGGCATCAGATAGAACGCTGGATTTTTCTCCTCATCACGGCCTGTCAACATAATGCATGCTGTGAGAGACGCGATAAACAGCGCGACCACAACGCTACCAACAGGCACACGCCGCCTTGCCACGACAGCAAGCGCCGCGATCACCAGCGGAGCGGCAATATAAAACTGCTCTTCGACAGCGAGAGACCATAAATGCAGAAGGGGTTTTAACCCGGCCACGCCGTCAAAATATCCTTCCTGGCGGAGGAACAAGTGATTGGCAATCATAAGACCCGAGTATTTGACCTGCCGGCCAAATTCCTCGATCTCGTCGTTCCCAATTAGCACGTAATAGGCGATCAGGGACGAGGCCACGATGACGAGAAGATAGGGCGGCAAAATGCGCAGCGCGCGACGCGCCCAAAACGATTGGAATGAAAACGTACCTTGGCGCTGAGCTTCAACAATCTGTCCGATTATCAAAAAGCCGCTGATGACGAAGAACACGTCAACACCGGCAAACCCACCCTTAATCCATGATCCAGCGTGATAGAATACGACCGACATAACGGCGATGGCGCGCAGGCCATCGATGTGCGGGCGGTATGTGTGGATCGACGTGGACGAAGTGGGCGAAGTGAGTGACGCAACCATTGTTGTCCAAATCTGTTAAGTGAGGCGAGCGATCACAGCATAAGGCTCCGGCGCGCCAGTTGGAATGAGTTTCGCCGCGGCGAACCGAAGGGTGGCGAACCATGCCGACGATTCGCAATACAGCACTCGCTATGCGCCGGGACAGCGGCCCAACCCGAACTTGGATGGTGATGGCCTGGAGCTGATCAGCGAGTAACCCAGAACGAAAAAACCCGCGGGGCTTGCGCCACGCGGGTTCTGTGTTCTTGTATTTGAAAGAGAGAATTCTGATGAAATTTCACGTCTGTGCAGGCCTGGCAACGACCTACTCTCCCACGTCTTAAGTCGGAGTACCATCGGCGCTGGAGCGTTTCACGGCCGAGTTAATGGGATCGGGTGCAGCCACCCCGCCATAGCCACCAGGCCAGCGGAGACACTACAAAGCTTAGCACTAGTCATCTTTTGAGCCCTGCGCTCACCATGAGGGTTGCGCCAATTGGCGCCTGTAGGCGCGAGCGTCCACTTGGTCGCCAAACAGCTGGCCCCGCCGGAGTAGCGTCGCGCTTAAAAGATAACAGCGGCGTGAGTCGCGGCGGGTTGGGTGCCTCGGCATCACGCTAAAAATCGCACCTCCCCTGAAGCGATATCCCGCATAGCGGCGACGACAACGAGCTGCTTCTGCGCCACAAGTTCGCTTAGGACGGAACTTCTATCAGTCAATTTCTTAGCTGCTAAAATAGCATTCTGATCGGCGACGGCTTGCACAAATTTCTTGTTCTTCGCCGTCCGCTCGCCCTCGAAACCCGCAACCGATGCCACAGCGGGCTCGATGTTCGCGAGCATCTTGGTGAGTAAGCCGAGTTCGACTTTATCGATTGCGCCTTTGATCGCGCCGCATTCGGTATGCCCAAGTACAACAATTGCTTTGGCCCCGGCGACTTTGGTCGCAAACTCGAGGCTTCCAACGATATCGTCATTCACGAAATTCCCGGCTATACGCGCGGCAAAAACATCGCCGATGCGCTGGTCAAACACCAGCTCCGGCGGAACGCGGCTATCGATGCACCCAAGAATGGCCGCAAACGGCGACTGCTGGGTCGAGGTTGCTTTAACCTGGGCGCGGAGATCGCAATTGATCGTGGTTCCGGCGAGGAAGCGGGCATTGCCATCTTTGAGAAGTTGCAGCGCTTGCTCAGGCGTAACAGACTTCTGGCGATCAGGTGTGTAGACAGCACAAGCCTGTTCTTCAGCGAGGACAGGCTGTATTGCCAACGCAGCCGTCGCAATCGCGGCTGATCGAAAAAACGTGCGCCTCGAAAACATATTACCTTCCCCCCGAGATGAAGCCTAATTTTGAGCTACAATTACCATGTGCGCGATCTGTCGGCTACGAAGAAGTGGTGTGGTAATCCCGGCAATCCCCCCTCCAGTTAATCAAACTAAGTTAGGCCCGAAGGCTGACTTACTGGCATAGCAACGTGCACGCCGCAACAATGCCAACAGTGCGACCAGCTGTAAAACAGAACGAAAAGAACCCGCGGGGCTTGCGCCACGCGGGTTCTGTGTTCTTGTATTTGAAAGAGAGGATATCTGATGAAACTTCACGTCTCTGCAGGCCTGGCAACGACCTACTCTCCCGCGTCTTAAGACGGAGTACCATCGGCGCAGGGGCGTTTCACGGCCGAGTTCGGAATGGGATCGGGTGCAGCCACCCCGCCATAGCCACCAGGCCAGCGGAGACGTGAAAATTCTGGTCCATGCAGCTTCATTCGGTTGGCGCTAGGCGCCACCGAGATGAGCATTGCTTAATGAGAGCGACAAGTCAGTCGAGCTATTAGTACCGGTAAGCTACACGCTTTGCAGCGCTTCCACACCCGGCCTATCAACGTGGTGGTCTTCCACGGCTCTCAAGGGAGAACTTGTTTTGAGGTGGGTTTCCCGCTTAGATGCCTTCAGCGGTTATCCCTTCCGCACATAGCTACCCTGCGATGCCGCTGGCGCGACAACAGGTACACCAGAGGTGCGTCCATCTCGGTCCTCTCGTACTAAAGACAGATCCTCTCAATTCTCCTACACCTACGGCAGATAGGGACCGAACTGTCTCGCGA
>JANNFX010000259.1:0-5261 GCA_031380225.1 Hyphomicrobium sp. | reverse complement strand
GCCCGCAAACCATCGACGCTTCAAGCGCAGGCCGTTGCCGCAATGTCTGTCGCCGAGATCGAAACAGCGGTTGAGAGCGCGCCGGCACGCCTGCCGTCAACACTTGAAGCGCAGGCTGCCGCTGTGGCCCCTGCCCAAGCGGCTCGCATGGTCTTAGCCTCGGCCGAAGCTCCAATGCACCTTCAGGGTCCAGCAGCCGCAGCGCCCGCTGCTCAACCAGCCGCAGCGCTTGCTGCCGTCGCTGGGGGTGGCTTCGCGATCCAGATCGGCGCTTATGCGTCGCCCGCCGAAGCTGAGCGGCAGATCGGTGCAGCACAATCGAAAGCTGGTGGTGCCTTGTCAGGCTCGAGCCCGTTCACGCGCCCGGTCGACAGCAATGGCCGTAAGCTGTTCGCAGCCCGCTTTACAGGTTTCGATCAGCAGCAGGCTTCAAATGCATGCAACGAACTGCGCCGCCAGAGCCTCGATTGCTTCGTGCTACAGGCGCGGTAAGGCTGCGCTGGGGTCAGACCTCTCACAAAATTGATCCAGTACACAAATTGAGCCGCCGGTGTGAGGGGTCTGACCCCGTCTCAAGTCCGCCCTGCCATTCACGATCAACCGGTAGATGCCAAATCCTAGAGGGGAGAAGGAGTTTGTACTGCCAGTATGAGATCCCTTGCGGCGTGCCGCGCTCATGCGTACGAAACGTCGCAATTCAAATCGCAGGACAAACTCCATGACGTCCCCGCTTCCCGCCGTATTGAAGCAGCTTGAGAAAAACCGCGCCGCCGGACTTGAGCGCTTGTTCGAATTGTTGCGCATCGAAAGCATCTCCACCGATCCCGCCTATGCCAAGCATTGCAAAACAGCTGCAAATTGGTGTGCCGATGCCCTGAAAGACATCGGCTTCACGGCATCGGTTCGCAAAACCACCGGACACCCCATCGTCGTCGCTCACGACCGCAAGAAAGTTGCCAAGGGCACACCGCACGTTCTGTTCTACGGCCATTACGACGTGCAACCGCCGGACCCATTGGAATTGTGGACGAGGCCACCCTTCGAGCCAGCAATTGTCAAAGAGCGCGGCAACGGTGACGTCATCGTCGCGCGCGGCGCTGAAGACAACAAAGGTCAGCTGATGACCTTTTTCGAGGCTGCGCGCGCCTGGAAGGAAGTTGCTGGTGAACTACCGCTCGCCGTCTCCGTCATGCTCGAAGGCGAAGAAGAATGCGGCTCGCCGTCACTGCCAGGATTCTTTGCCGCCACGAAAGACGAATTGAAGGCCGATCTCGTTTTGGTCTGCGATACTGGCCAGTGGGATAAAGATACGCCCGCCATCACCACCATGCTGCGCGGACTAGCTGGTACTGAGGTTATCCTCACCGGCCCTTCGCGCGATTTGCATTCGGGCATGTACGGCGGGCCGGCGATGAACCCGATCCGTGCGCTGGCTGGTATCATGGCCGCCATGCACGACAAGAAAGGCCGCGTCACGATCCCTGGCTTTTACGACGGCGTCAAAAAAGTGCCGAAATCACAACGTGCGCAGTGGGAAAGTCTTGGCCTTCGCGCCGATGCGTTTCTTGGCAGCGTCGGTCTCAGCGTGCCGGCAGGTGAAGCTAGTTGCTCAGTCGTTGAACAACTATGGTCGCGGCCGACGCTGGAATTCAATGGCGTCACTGGCGGCTATCAAGGTGCCGGCTCTAAGACTGTGATCCCGTCAAAAGCCTCAGTTAAAATAACCTGCCGGCTGGTTCCGGGACAAGATGCAGATCATGTTCTGGCTGCGGTGCATGCGTTTGTGTGCGCGAATTGCCCGAAGGATTGCCGCGTCGAATTTATTGGCCCGCGCGGCAGCGGAGCGATCGGCTTCGATACCGCTTCAGTGCCGATGCGCAAAGCCGCCGCTGCATTAGAAACCGAGTGGGGCAAGCCCGCGGTGATGATGGGATGCGGCGCATCAATCCCGATTGTGACGTCATTCAAAGACACTCTTGGCATGGACAGTTTGTTGATTGGCTACGGCCTTGAAGACGACCGCATTCACTCGCCGAATGAAAAATACAATATGTCGAGCTTCATAAAAGGCGCGCGCAGTTGGGTGCGCATCTTAGCGGCGTTATCGGAACAACAGATTTCACCCGGCTAACCAACATTTAACCACGCATGGGGAAGCGGCACATTGCAGCGATGAGGGAAGACGCTATGGTGCGGCCAAGTTCTAGTCCTGCGACGGCGCCAGATTATCGCTATCTGGTTGATGGAGACGACGACGAATGTTGCGACTGCTGAATCTGAACTCCCGGACACTCCGCCGCGTTGCTGCCATCCTCGTAGCCACCGGGATCTTGGCGATAAATCAATTCGCTGCTGCCCAGCGCAACTACGACAGTGGCGTAGAAGGCCGCGACCGCTTCGATTGGAACAGGAAGCAAGAACCAGTCTTGCGCAATCAGCCAGGACAATTCGACTACTATGCGTTCGTGTTGTCGTGGAGCCCGACCCACTGCTCTGGCCAAGCAGGCGCCGATGACGATCAGCAATGCAACCGCCAGGACGGCAGACGCTATGCGTTCATCGTTCACGGCTTGTGGCCGCAATATACGCGCGGCTACCCAGAGAACTGCGTGCCGCGCGGGACCAGCTATGTGCCGCAGCATTTGATCGACAATATGATGGACGTAATGCCGAGCAAGAAGCTCATCATTCATGAATACCGCAAACATGGCACCTGCTCGGGACTGGCGCCGTTTGCCTACTTCGATTTTATTCGGAAGCAATTCGACGCCCTCACGATTCCTGACCGCTACATAAATCCGTACGAGACGCAGTTCGTATCTCCGGACGATTTCATCGACGAGTTGGTCGAAGAGAACCCTCAGTTGACGCCTGAGATGATCGTCGTGTCTTGCGGCGGTCCGGGTAATCGTATGAAGGAAGTACGTATCTGCTTGTCAAAGGACGGCAAACCGGCTGCGTGCGGTGACAACGAACAACAACGCAAACTCTGTTCAGCGCAGAAGATGTTCGTTCCCCCGGTTCGCTCGACCAAGACTGGCCCAGAAGTGACCATCACGACTCAACGGCCGAACCCAACGCAGGTGGCGCCAAACACACAGCGGCCAATTCCAACGCCAGTGTTTCCCGTCCCGCAGCGGTCAAATCCTCTCCCTGGTCCGCACTGACCAACGCTGACTGTGGGGAACGACGTAACGTTGACTTGCGAGGGTTATGGATCGCTCGCACACTCGCGCTATGATTCGAAACTTACCAAGAACCGGATCCTGACGTGAACGGGGCCCTGAGCGATACCCGCGACAACAATGGCCTGGCACAGCGCCTCGTCAGCCATGTGTATAGCTTGGCCCTCAGCATGCGCCGGGAACCAGCCAAAACAGGCTGGATTGCCTTGGGATTTGTGGCCGGCATGTTGTTCTGGCACGCGATTGGCTTTTGGACGTTCATGAACCGCGTCGTGTTCGATGGCTCAGAAACGGCAGCGGTCTCCACGGCACACCCACCAGCCGGACCCTCGGCTTACGCCAATATTGAAACTGGCTCACTGGCGCGGATTGAAAAACTCGCTTCGCGCGGCTCCATTGAGGCGGCCTGCACCGCGCTGATCCGCGATCCAATTCAAGGTACCACACACCAAGCCCCCTGCCCTCGCCTTGCCAAACCGCTGCGGCGTCATACGACGTCCAGCCGAGGCGATTTGGGAATTAGAAAACCCATCCAAGCAGTGACTTCGCCCGAACCACCACTCGACTGGACAACGTTTCTCGCGCCGCTTAAGGACGCCAAATTGCAGATTCCTTGATTGAGTTGCAGCCGCGCCTGACGCAGAACATCGATTTCAACGGCTCGGTCCAGCTTGAAATGATCCGCAAAGGGATCATTTTATATCGATATATTTCAATATCTTACGAAACCTAACCGCATCCATGATCGCGTATTGATGCGATATTGGCTTGTTTTGCACCCGTCACCCCGGTGAACGCCCTGATTTTACGCACACATTATGGCCGGCTTAACCATAACCAGGCATCATTGCGTTGTGGGTGATGACTGCGGACCGACGCTGGGAGTGGCGGCGCCAAAGCCATCGCAAGTTGGAGTGTTGTTTCATGTTGGCGTCATTCGAAGCCTCGGTCTACGTACATCAACCGTCTGTGTGGACACGGATGATCGTGTGGTGGTCCGGCCGCCGAACCGCTATCACATCGTCGCCGTATCTCGGTCCCGGCCACCGGCAGCCGTCCGGCAAACGGCAGAAAATTTCCGTTCCCCCGCGGCCGATCCCACGTGACTGTTCAGCAATCTGGTGCCGGACTAGATCCGCCGCCGCGGTCTGCGTTGCTGATTTGGCGCACATTCCTTGGCAATTGTTTCGTCCGTCAGCCACTCAACAGCTGGACTACGCAGCGCGACTGATTGAAGTCCCGGCTGCAAAGTTCCGAGATACTGACGCGCTAGTCCCTGCTGACGCTGCAGCGACCGAAGCCGATATCATCGTCGCAATGACGGTCGGTGAAATCATGCAGCGGTTGATCACCGCGTTGGAGGCTGAGCCGATCTTTGCCTCTCCGAACCTCAAAACAACCCGGCCAGCACGATCGGTTCCGATCATGGCCAAACGCTTAGCCGTCGTTGCAAAACTAAACCGGCCGATCGGTCAGAAACAAGTTGAGCAGAAAGCTTCGCGGCCGTTGCGTGCTCGACCGGCGCTACAACGTCCAGAGGCAAATTCAAAAATCTCAACGAAAAGCACGCGCAAGATAAGTTCAGCGCCTGACCCCAAGTTGACCGCAGAAATCGAAGCCATCGTCGCCTCAGCAGCTAACAACGTTATCAACTTTATAACGGCATCCAAAAAGCTTGGCACTGAGGCAGCCGTCCGCGCCGCTTGAGGCTCAGAACTTGTAGGACACCCCAGCGCGCACCGTGTGATAATCGGGGTCAAACTGACTGCTGACGCCACTGCGCGTGATCGTTTCTGAGCTGAGATCGGTGTAGATGTATTCGAGGCGCAGCGACCACGGACCGCTGACGTTTAATTCCGTGCCGGCCCCAACATCGTAACCAGTGAATGTCTGAGATGCCGTGGTCCCGAGACGGGTGATATCCATATCGCTCCAGGCAAAACCTGCGGTGCCGTAGACAAGAAAGGCTGGCGTCAACAACACGCCAGCGCGGCCGCGAATAGAGCCAGTATAGTTCAAGCTGGCGCCGATCTCACTGATGCCAGTTCGCTCGCTGCCGTTAAAGCTGCCGGTGCC
>JANNFX010000247.1:0-5008 GCA_031380225.1 Hyphomicrobium sp. | reverse complement strand
CGTTTGACCGCGATATTACGGCGGTGCGCGATGCGGCTGCCATTGCTGCGCAATTCCCAGACCGGCTGCGCGTCATCAACAAGCCGTTCGGCGAGATGGAAGAGTTCGTCCGTGTCGAAGAAACGCCCGACGGCGAGCCGCTCAAAGTTGGCGCGCTTGTCGACGGCATCGTGCTCGATATCGGCGTCTCTTCGATGCAACTTGATCAAGCAGAGCGCGGTTTCTCGTTCATGCACGACGGCCCGCTCGATATGCGGATGTCGGCAGCCATCGACCCTTTAACGGGTGAAGCAGCCGAGACCGTCACCAGCGCCGCCGAATTTCTGAACTCTGCCGATGAAGACGACATTGCCAACGTCATCTATCAGTTTGGCGAGGAACGGCGCTCGCGGGCGATTGCGCGCGCTATTGTCAAAGCGCGAACGGAAAAGCCGCTGACGCGCACCCGGGAGCTGGCAGAGATTGTGCGAAAGGCTGCGGGTGGGCGTTTTGAGCCTGGTCATCATCCGGCAACGCGCACGTTCCAAGCCTTGCGCATTTACGTCAACGATGAGCTTGGCGAGTTGCAACGCGGGCTTGCAGCCGCCGAGCGTTTGCTCAAGCCCGGCGGACGGCTGGTGGTGGTTGCGTTTCACAGCCTTGAAGACCGCATCGTCAAGCAGTTTTTGGTCGAGCGATCGGGGCGCGAAGCCAACGCCTCGCGCTTCGTTCCCGCTCAATTAATCAAATCCAATCAGCAAAGTTTCCGAATTATTAATAATCGCCCCTTAACACCTTCTAAAGGTGAATTGGATGTGAACCCGCGTGCGCGCTCGGCACGTTTGCGGGCCGCGGTACGCACCGAAACACCGGTTCAATAGCTCGCGCGTTAACGGTTTCACGCGCGGCCGCTCAGACGACGGAGATCCGGCGATGCGATTGTCAACGATTGCGGCAGTGTTCATGGCGATAGCCAGTGCATTTATGCTCTATGGATTGAATTACGATACACGCCAACTTGCTGCCCAAGTGCAGTCCAGAGAGCGAGCCGCAGACGATGCGCGCGGCGATATCTCGGTGCTTCGCGCAGAGCGCGCGCATTTGGCCCGTCCGGAACGGATCGAGCCGCTGGCCCGCGCGCAAGGTTTGGCACCGGTCAAAGACAATCAGCTGGTGCGCGAAGATGAGATTGTGACGGGTTCGACCATCAAGAAGTGAGCGTTCGTCAATTCATGAAGGTTCGTCATCCCGGCGGAGGCCGGGACCCAGACAAACCACTGTTGAGTTCGATTTTTCGACGGTGCTCAATGTCGACGTTGCTCTGGGTCCCGGCCTTTCCCGCAAGGGGCTCCCAAGTGGTCGCGCCGGGATGACGAGTTTGGGGATGGGGTTGTCATCCGATGCAGAGAGCCGAGAAGAGAATTAGTTCGGGAAATGCCAACACAACGCAACCTCGCGCCAACTTGCGTTTGCGGTTTCTGGCCATAGTAATTTCGGCTTGCGCGGCGTTCGTCGCGGTTGCAGGGCAGCTCACACATCTGGCCGTTAAATCGCAAGGCGTAATGCTTGCCAGCAACGCAGTTGAAGCTATCCCGCAAAGTTTTGCACGCCCTGATATTATCGATCGCAACGGCCGCCTGATGGCGACCGATATCGCTGCGCCGTCGCTTTACGCCGATCCAGCGCTGGTTCTCGATCGTGACGAGTTGATTGAACGGCTCGGCACGGTGCTGCCCGATCTCGACGTTGCCAGCCTTCGCAAAGCCCTCTCGGACCGCACGCGGCGGTTTGAATGGATCAAGCGTGGACTCGCGCCCGCGCTTGCGCAAAAGATCCACAATCTTGGCATTCCAGGCCTGGCGTTCCGCGATGAATTGGTGCGCACCTATCCGGTGGGATCGTCCGCTGGCCATTTGATCGGCAGTGTCAATGTCGACAACAAAGGCGTTTCTGGAATCGAGAATTACATCGACCACGTCATCGGCGTTGATGGTGTGCTCGGCGCGACGCGGTCGAGCAAAGCGCCAGTCCGATTGTCGATTGATCTCGGCGTGCAGCATACGGTCGAGAGTGAACTCGCAACCGCGGTCAATCGCTATAAGGCCAGCGGTGCCGCTGCCGTGGTCATGAATGTTGCAACCGGCGAATTGTTGGCTTCGGCGTCGTTGCCGATGACTGATCCGGCGCGGCCGCCGCTGGTGCCTGACAGCACGCGCATTGATCGCGTAACGTCGGGTGTCTACGAACTCGGCTCGATTTTCAAGACCGTGACGCTGGCGATGGCACTTGAGAACGGTAAGGATTTGTCCTCGATCGTCGACACCACTCAGCCACTGATGGCGGGCCGCTTTGAGATCAAGGATCTGCATCCGCTCGGAAGGCCAATGACGCTGGCCGAAGTGTTCACGCGTTCTTCCAACGTCGGGGCGGCGCAGTTGGCGCTTGAGGCTGGCGTCGAGACCCATCAGGCCTTCCTGGCCAAGCTCGGGCTGACGGCGCCGATGCTGACCGAGCAGGGGCCGCTTGCACTGCCGTTGCAGCCGCAAAAGTTCGACCGCACCGCGCAGATCACCGTCGCCTACGGCCACGGCCTCGCCGTTGCGCCGTTGCAATTCGCAGCCGCCGCGGCAGCGCTCGTCAACGGTGGCACGCGCATCGCGCCAACGGTGCTGTATCGCTTTCCAGACGCGATCCCCGAACCCACCGATCGCGTGGTTTCCGCTGAAACCAGCCGGCATGTCGCGGAATTGATGCGCCTCAATGTGACCGATGCGCATGGCACCGGCCGCCGTGCCGACGTGCCAGGCTACGAGGTCGGAGGTAAAACCGGCACCGCCGAAATGCCGGGTAAGCATGGGTATCAGGAAAAGTCCGTGATTTCGTCGTTCATCGCCACATTCCCAACGAGTGCGCCGAAATATCTGGTCATGATTTCGTTGTTCGAACCGCAAGGCTCGGACGAGACGCATGGCGAGATCACAGCCGGCACCAACGCCGCGCCAGCCGCCGGCCGTATTATCGCGCGCATCGGTCCGGCCTTGGGGCTGATGCCGCCGGGCGCGGTTGCAGAAGCCGAATAGCACGGCGATTGCCGCTAACCCGCGCCACGCTATGTCGCCGAGTAACCTAAACAACCGCGCCATCAGTGCCTCAGCCAAAAATACTTCGCGTTGATCATGAGGTTAATTGCGCCGCCAAATGCGGGGATAACTTATAACGAAAAAGTGATCCCCTTTTTTGTTTACCAACTGACACTGCAGCTTACGTGGCAAAACTGGGGTTGAAAATTTGACGATTGTGAACCGGCTCTGTACCGAGACAGAAGCCCGGCAGAGGGATGAGCAATGTGGTTGTGTGAATTACTGGATGCGCTGAAGGAAGTGGATCGTATCCGCAAGCCAGACCTTGCCAGCATCAGCGTCACTGGCATCACCGCTGATAGCCGCGATGTTAAACCCGGCTTTTTGTTTGTCGCTATTCCCGGCACCAAGGCCGATGGTAGTCAGTTCATTGCCGAGGCCGTTGCGAAGGGCGCCGTTGCGATTGTTGCGAACACGGCTGTTGTGATCGCTCATTCGGATGCTGCGAAAATTATAAGGGTCGAGGAGCCACGCCGCGCATTGTCAGAACTCGCGGCTCGGTTTTATGGCGCGCAACCGAAGACAATCGCCGCCACGACCGGGACCAGCGGAAAAACGTCTGTTGCGGAATTCACGCGGCAAATTTTCGCCCATTGCGGCCGTGCATCGGCATCGCTCGGTACCATTGGCATCGTGACCTCAAAAGGCGCGGTCTATGGGTCACTGACAACGCCCGATCCTGTCACACTGCACCGGACCATCGCGGAATTGGCCGCCGGCGGCATCACGCATCTGGCCATGGAAGCGTCGTCGCATGGGCTCGACCAGCACCGCTTGGATGGCGTGCGCTTGACGGCTGGGGCGTTCACTAACCTCGGCCGCGATCACATGGATTATCATCCTGATGTGGCGCACTACTTCGCTTCGAAGATGCGGCTTTTCAATCATTTGCTGCAACCCGGCCAGCCGGTGGTGATCAATACCGATGGCGCTTATGCGAGCGAGGCTGAAACAGTTGCGCGTGCGCGCGGGTTGAATGTTTTGACTGTCGGCACGCGCGGGACATGTGTGCAGCTTAAAGGCGTGACGCTTGAGGGTTTCGCGCAGGTCCTGCAACTGTCTCACGGAGGCAAAGACTATGCCGTCAAACTGCCACTCGTTGGTGCCTATCAGGTTGAGAACGCATTGGTGGCCGCCGGCCTCGCATTAGCAACAGGTGAAAATCCCGATACCGTGATGACGGCACTGTCGCAACTCACCGGAGTCAAAGGCCGGCTTGAAATTATCGGCAATCGCAACGGCGGACTGGTGATTGTCGACTATGCTCACAAGCCCGAAGCCCTGACGGCAGCACTTGAAGCGTGCCGTCCGTTTGTTACCGGCAAACTGATTTGTGTTTTCGGCTGCGGCGGGGACCGCGATCGTGGCAAGCGCCCGATTATGGGCGAGCTTGCGGTCAAGAATGCCGACGTCGTGATCGTCACTGACGACAACCCGCGCACCGAACAGCCGGCCGCCATCCGGGCGGAAATCTTGGCCGCAGCGCCGGGCGCGCGTGAGATCGGCGACCGCGCCGCCGCCATCCAAGCCGCTGTCTCCACGATCCAACCGGGTGATGTGGTGCTGGTCGCTGGCAAGGGCCACGAGACCGGCCAAATCGTCGGCACCGTGACGCTGCCGTTTTCCGATCAGGAGGTAATTACAAAAGCGTTGGTTGCGGATCACTTGTAGGGTGGGTTAAAGGCACGGAATGCGAAGCATGACGTGACGTAACCCACCATACCGGGACTTGCGCAAGCCGTGGTGCGTTACGCCGCCCCATGCTGGCGCATGTCTTGTCTTTAATCTACCGTCTATTTTGTCTAGCGTTGATTAGCCGCTTTCCAGGGTTGGCCGTCACGCAGATTAGCTTTCAGGATGACATCGAGTTTGCG
This sequence comes from Hyphomicrobium sp., assembly GCA_031380225.1. Lineage (GTDB taxonomy): Bacteria > Pseudomonadota > Alphaproteobacteria > Rhizobiales > Hyphomicrobiaceae > JANNFX01. The sequence continues at coordinate 15 of JANNFX010000247.1, read as the reverse complement.
CATGACGGCGGTTAC
>JANNFX010000220.1:0-4230 GCA_031380225.1 Hyphomicrobium sp. | reverse complement strand
CTTGCATGCCGCTGCGATGCACGCTGTCGGGTCCTGCTCCGTCAGCGCGCCGGACTTCACGAATTGCTTCGCCGACCACGTGCGCCGCCCGGTACATTGAGGTGACGTTCAAAAGTGTTGCCGTATCCGGTGCTGCACCTGCAGCCCCCGATATCTGCTCATTCAAGACACTGACAACCGATTGTGTGACCGCCAAATTGCCAGCCGACATCAAGACGAGGACACGGTCACCCGGCACCCGCCACGAATGCAGCTTTCGATACTGCGCGACATTGTCAATGCCGGCATTGGTGCGTGTGTCGGCCGCAAAAACCAAGCCCCGGTTCAATCGAATTGCAACGCAGTAGGTCATGCTTACGCCGCAGCCTTCACGGCAACCGTAATCTTCTTCGCGGCATCGGCGAGGTCGTCGGCGGCGGTGATCTTAAGGCCGGATTTGGCCAGGATCTCTTTGCCAAGTTCAACGTTGGTGCCTTCGAGGCGCACAACCAGCGGCACCGTGATCGCCATTTCCTTGGCAGCCGCCACCACGCCTTCGGCAATGATATCGCAGCGCATAATGCCGCCGAAAATGTTGACGAGGATCCCCTTCACCGCCGGGTCTGACAGAATAATCTTGAATGCTTCGCGGACTTTTTCCTTCGACGCCCCACCGCCAACATCGAGGAAGTTAGCCGGCTCAGCGCCATAGAGCTTGATAATGTCCATCGTCGCCATCGCCAGCCCGGCGCCATTGACGAGGCAGCCGATCGTACCATCGAGCTTCACATATGAGAGATCGTGCTTGGACGCTTCGATCTCCATTGGGTCTTCTTCAGTGAGGTCACGCAGCGCGACAATGTCCGGATGACGGAACAGCGCGTTGCTATCGAAGTTCAGTTTGGCGTCGAGGCATTCGAGTTTGCCGCCCTTGGTCACCACCAGCGGATTGATCTCAAGCATGCTCAAGTCTTTGTCGAGCACCAACTTATAGAGCCCGCCGATTACCGCTCCGCATTGCTTGACGAGGTCACCGGTCAATCCCAATGCTGCTGCCATCTTGCGTGCGTGATAGGGCTGTAACCCCGTTGCCGGGTCGATCGACATTGTGAAGATTTTCTCAGGCGTATCATGAGCGACTTTCTCGATATCCATGCCACCTGCCGTTGAGGCGATGAATGCGACGCGCGACGTGGCGCGATCAACCAGCGCTGACAAATAAAGCTCGCGGGCAATCTCGACACTCTCTTGAATGTAGATGCGGCGCACGACGCGCCCGGCTGGTCCAGTTTGAGCGGTGACCAGCGTATTGCCCAGCATTTCTGCTGCTAACGCCTTGGCCTCATCTGCAGTCTTAGCGAAGCGCACGCCGCCCTTAGTACCAGCGGCTTTCTCGATAAACTTGCCCTTGCCGCGTCCGCCGGCATGAATCTGCGCTTTGACGACGCGTACTTCGGTCGTAATCTTTTCGGCAACCGCCTTGGCCTCGTCTGCAGTGAACGCGACATAACCCTTGCCAGCCGGGACGCCATAAGCGGCGAGCAGTTCTTTAGCCTGATGTTCGTGGATGTTCATAGTGTTTAAGCCGCCAATTCTGGATTGATCTTGACGCACGCATCAACAAGCGACTTCACCGACTCGACTGACTTCATCAACATCGCGCGTTCGGTACCGTTGAGATCGATTTCAACGATCCGTTCTAAACCACCGGCGCCGATGATGGTCGGCACGCCGACATAGAGACCCTTCACGCCGTATTCGCCGTTGAGGAACGCGGCGGCCGGCAGCACGCGCTTTTTGTCTTTGATGAAGCTCTCGGCCATAGCAACGGCGGATGCAGCCGGCGCATAATATGCCGACCCTGTTTTTAAGAGCCCGACGATCTCACCGCCACCCTTCCGGGTCCGGTCGACAATCTGATCGAGGCGATCCTGTTTGATCCAGCCCATTTTGACGAGATCGGGCAGCGGCACGCCACCGACCGACGAGTAGCGCGTCAACGGCACCATGTCGTCGCCGTGGCCGCCCAACACAAACGCCGACACGTCTTCTACAGAGACTTTGAATTCATCGGCCAGAAAGTGACGGAAGCGGGCGGTATCGAGCACGCCGGCCATGCCGGCCACCATGTTGTGCGGCAGACCGCAGGCTTTCTGCAGCGCCCACACCATTGCGTCGAGCGGATTGGTAATACAGATCACGAATGCCTTGGGCGCGTATTTGCGAATGCCAGCGCCGACTTGTTCCATGACCTTAAGGTTGATGCCGAGCAGATCATCGCGGCTCATGCCGGGTTTGCGCGGCACGCCGGCGGTGACAATGCAAACGTCGGCGCCTTCAATGTCGGCGTAGGCGTTGGTGCCGCGCATGCGGCTATCAAATCCCTCAACCGCGCCTGACTGGGCGATATCGAGCGATTTGCCCTGCGGGATGCCCTCAACCACGTCAAAAATCATGACGTCGCCCAATTCCTTGAGCCCGATCAGGTGCGCCAGCGTCCCCCCGATCATACCGCCGCCGATCAGAGCGATTTTGGTGCGCGCCATCGTCAAGTCTCCTTATGCAATTAAGGCGCTACCCCGCGCCGGACCGGTTTATCTCGCAACCGCGAAATGTTGCGGTGTGGTAGTCCGAAAAGCAAGCCCCCTCAAGTCCGCCGTTGGGATAAGGGGGCGGGTAACACCTACAGTTGTCTTCCCGGGCCTTGTGCCCGGGACCCATCTATCAGTGCGAGCCGACCAATCGTATTCGCTGTGCCATCGCAACTTGTTTTCGAGGTTTAAGCGCGTTGAACCATGGGTCCCGGGCACAAGGCCCGGGATGACAACGCGTATTTATTGCGCAGTAGACTATGCGGCGGTAGTCTCAAGCCGTTCGATTGAAGCCATTTTAGGGGGCAGCCGGTGACAGGCGGGATTTTCATTTCCTACCGGCGCGATGACGCCAAGCATGCCGCGGGGCGGCTGGTCGACAGGCTCATCACCGGCGTCGGCCGCGACAAGCTGTTCTTGGATGTCGACAACATCGAGCCGGGGCTCGACTTCGTCAAAGTGCTAAACGAAGAAGTCGCCAAGTGCGATGTTCTGCTGGCGTTGATCGGGCCGCAATGGTTAGAGGCGCGCGATGCCAAAGGCAACCGCCGCATTGATAACCCGGCCGACTTCGTGCGCATCGAAATCGAAGCGGCGCTGGCGCGTGATATCCGGGTCGTGCCGGTGCTGCTCGATGGCGCCGAGCTGCCGGTGGCCGGCTCTGTGCCGCCGAGTTTAGAGCCACTACGGCGTCGCAACGCCGTGCGCATTTCGCACGAGCGCTTCGCATCTGAGGCCGACGATCTCGCCACCGCCATGAAGCGCGCGCTTGGGATGGTGGAGGTGGTGGCGGCGGTGCCGGGTCAGAAGGCGGTGTCGAAGCAGGTGAGTGTGCCGCTGGCCAAATCGTCGATGTCGAATGAAGGGGCGTCACATTTATCCGACGCCGTTCTTCCAAATACTGCAGCCTTCGTTTTTGCCATAACAGCACCACTGGCCGCATTGAAATTTGTGATGATTGCATTCTACTCGCTCAAAAACGCGCTTCTCGCCGCTGTCATTGCTACGGCCATCGCCGCATTGATCGTCTGGTTTAGGCGGCGCTCACTGACACGCTTTGAAGCAATTTGCTATTGGTTCGGATCAGCCTTGCCAATCGGTCAGGCGATTTTTTTTCTTAATGGATGGACTTTTTTTCCAGGCGCTGTCGATAATGACATAGCTTCAGGCTTGATAGTCGCGGTTAGTTTTGTCGTCCTCAGTGGCCTCCTGGCCCTCCGCTGGTGGCAGCGGCGGCAGCTCTAAGATGAGCACGAGCAACGGAATCGCGCTTTCCCCCGAGTGGGTCCCGGGACCTTCGCACCCCACCGATGTCATCCCGGGCCTTGTGCCACGGTTGTCCTGCTGAGGTTCGAAGATGTGTGATCAAATGCATTTCTGAGAGATAAAATTGGTTTCAGCTCATGGCGGGACACGAAAATTATCAGCCTAAATTCCGTCTTCCCGGAAGCCGCGCCAATCGATGCTTGTGATCTGTGTGGCTGCAATTGGCGCGGCTATCCGGGATCATTGCCAGCATCCGCAGTCCAGTGACGTCAGCTAAAAAACGCCCAGAAACTCTGGATAAATGCGCCAATCATTTCCGTTTCGGTCAGGTAAAGATCCCGGATAGCCGCGACTGATATTCCACCGGTCACAATTGCAAATTGCGATACGCGGC
>JANNFX010000192.1:0-6731 GCA_031380225.1 Hyphomicrobium sp. | reverse complement strand
GCAGCGCGACGCCTGCGCTTTGACCTCGGTTTCAGCTAACGGCACGACGAACTCGTGCCAATGCTTCACCCGCTCTTCGACCGGCTTATACGTGCGGTCTTCGCGCTCGAGTTCCAGAAATCCTGTCGGCTTACCCATGGTCGTTACCTGTTCGTCAAGCAGTCTTGAAGTCTCGGATCAGAAATGATACACACAATTTAATGTATATCATATGAGGTTCTTATGCAAATCTCCAAATGGGGCAACAGCCTTGCCGTTCGTCTTCCCGCCAAACTTGTTGAGGAACTCGGTTTGAAGGAGGGCGATGAGGTTGAGATCACCAAAGGCACTGGCCCGTCGTTGGAGGTTCAGCGTGTCTTGGACCGGCTTGAGATCCTGAAAGAGCTTCGCAAATACCGCGGTTTGATCCCCGCTGACTTTAAGTTTGACCGGGATGAAGCCAATGAGCGCTAAGGTGTTCTTCGACACGAACATCGTATTGTACACGCTTACGAACGACGCACGAAAGGCGGCCATTGCTGAAACGCTTCTGTCATTTGGCGGCACAATCAGTGTCCAGGTTCTGAACGAATTCGTTTCTGTTTCTCTCAGAAAATTTAAACTTCCACTAGCAACTGTGCACGCTACACTGATGGCACTCCGCACGACTTTAACGGTCGTCCCAATTACCGTCTCCGTCCACGTGCGCGGGCTAGACCTGATTGGGGAGCACAAATTCTCGCCGTACGACGCCATGATCGTCGCAGCCGCGCAGCTTGCAGACTGCACGACGCTGTATTCTGAAGACATGCACGATGGGCTCGTCATTGATGGGCTCACGATCAGCAATCCGTACCGCTCATGATGCCTGCGGCCTGATTTTTTCAACGTCTCGCGCCTTCGCCAGTTCCGTCAACGCTCGGCGGTACTCGACCGGCATCACCTTGCGGAATTTCGGCAGGAAGCCGGCGAAGTCCTTGAGGATTGCCTGCGCCTTGGCCGAATTGGTGTAGTGCGCGTGGCGTGACAGAAGTGCGTGCAAGCGTTCAATGTCTTGCTCACGCATATCAAGCATGACGCCGGCTAAGGGTTTGTTGGCGCCTTCGCCATTCGATGCGGACAACGTTTCGAGCAAGGCGCGCTCAGGCTTGATCTCTTCAAGCGCGACCATTTCCCTATTCAGCCGGCTTTCGAAATCGCCGTCTTCATCGAGCACATAGGCGATGCCACCCGACATGCCAGCGGCGAAGTTGCGGCCCGTGGAGCCAAGCACCACGACGCAGCCGCCGGTCATGTATTCGCAGCCGTGATCGCCAGTGCCTTCGACAACGGCGGAGGCGCCCGAATTGCGCACGGCGAACCGTTCGCCCGCTACGCCACGGAAATAGCACTCTCCTTGAATGGCACCATAAAGAACAGTATTTCCGACGATGATGCTCTTCTCCGGCACTATTCTGGACAGAGCGTTAGGCCGCACAATCAACTTGGCGCCTGACAATCCCTTGCCGACGTAGTCATTGCCTTCGCCGACGAGATCGAGCGTCAAGCCCTTGGCACCCCAGGCGCCGAAGGCTTGCCCGGCAGTTCCCTTCAGTGTGAGCCAGATTGTATCTTCCGGCAGGCCGGCGTGGCCATAGCGCTTGGCGATCTCACCTGACAACATCGCACCGGTTGAGCGGTCGACATTGCGGATGACGATAGCGGCCTTGACTGGCTTCTTCGCCGTCAAGGCAGGTTCAGCAAGTGCGATCAGCTTGTTGTCGAGCACTTTTTCTAGGCCATGGTTCTGGCGCTCGGAATTGAAGATTGAATCGCCCTTCTTAGGTGTGGGCTTGTAGAACAGTTTCGTAAAATCAAGTCCGCGCGCCTTCCAGTGTTCGATGGCGCGCTCCTTGTCGAGCATATCCGTCTGGCCAATCATTTCGCTGAATGTGCGATAGCCCATAGCGGCCATCAATTCGCGCACTTCCTCGGCGACAAAGAAGAAGTAGTTGATGACGTGCTCGGGCTTGCCGGTGAACCGTGCGCGCAGCACGGGGTCCTGGGTCGCAACGCCGACAGGGCAGGTATTCAAGTGGCACTTGCGCATCATGATACAGCCTGCCGCGATCAACGGCGCGGTTGCGAAGCCGAACTCATCGGCTCCGAGCAGCGCGCCGACGATGACATCACGGCCGGTCCGAAGTCCACCGTCGACCTGGACCGCAATACGGGCACGCAGCCGGTTGATGACCAGCGTTTGATGCGTTTCAGCGAGGCCGATTTCCCATGGCGAGCCGGCATGTTTGATCGACGTCAACGGCGATGCGCCGGTTCCGCCTTCGTAACCAGCAATGGTAACGTGATCAGCGCGCGCCTTAGCGACGCCTGCCGCAACCGTGCCAACACCGACTTCAGACACCAGCTTGACCGAAACATCGCCTGATGGGTTGACGTTCTTCAAATCAAAAATCAGCTGCGCCAAGTCTTCGATCGAATAGATGTCATGGTGAGGCGGTGGCGAAATTAAGCCAACGCCAGGTGTCGAGTGGCGTACCTTGGCAATGGTCGCATCAACTTTGTGGCCGGGCAGCTGGCCACCTTCGCCAGGCTTCGCGCCTTGGGCCATCTTGATCTGCATCATGTCCGAGTTGACGAGATACTCGGTCGTCACGCCAAAGCGGCCCGATGCAACCTGCTTGATCGCAGACCGCATGTTGTCGCCGTTCGGCAGCGGCTTGAAGCGGTCCGATTCTTCACCACCTTCGCCAGTGTTGGACTTGCCGCCGATCCGGTTCATGGCGATGGCGAGCGTGGTATGTGCTTCACGTGAGATCGAGCCGAAGCTCATAGCGCCGGTCGAGAAGCGCTTGACCAGATCCTTTGCCGGTTCGACGTCGTCGAGCGGCACTGGCTTGCGGCCGGCCTCTTCGGCTGATCGAATACGGAAAAGCCCGCGCATCGTGTATAGCTGCTCGGCTTGCTCGTTGATGCCCTTCGCGAAGTCGCGATACTTTTGTGGTAACTTGCCGGACATGGCGTCGGCATTGTCGGTGCCGCGCACGGCGTGCTGAAGATCGGCAACTGTGCCCGGACGCCAAACATGCGCTTCGCCACGAATGCGATAAGCATAGTCGCCGCCGACATCGAGCGCGTCATCAAACACGGGAACGTCGCCAAAGGCAGTGGTGTGGCGCTCAACAGTTTCGCGAGCGATTTCGCGCAAACCGACGCCTTCGATCTGCGTATGGGTGCCGGTGAAATAGCGATCAATGAACGACTGGCGCAAACCAACGGCGTCAAAAATCTGCGCGCCGCAATAGGATTGATAGGTCGAGATACCCATCTTGGCCATGACCTTCATCACCGCCTTGCCGATGGCCTTGATGTACTTCTTCTTGACGTCTTCGGGCTTGAGATCGCCACCGAGTTCGGGTGCCATGGCAGCCAGCGTATCAAACGCCAGATACGGATTGATAGCTTCGGCACCATAGCCGGCTAAGGTGCAGAACTGGTGCACTTCATAGGCTTCGCCAGTCTCGATCACGAGGCCGACCGAAGTTCGAAGCCCCTGCTTGATCAAGTGATGATGTACGGCCGAGGTGGCCAGCAGTGACGGGATTGGAATCCGGTCAGGGCCTGCCGCACGGTCCGACAAAATGATGATGTTGATTTCTTTGGAGCGGACGGCCTCTTCCGCTTCGGCGCAAACGACGTCAAGCGATGGCCCCATACCGGCTTCGCCTTGACTGGCGAGATAGGTGATGTCGAGCGTGATCGAATTGAAGTGATTGTCCTTCACTTCGCCAATAGCGCGAATGCGCTCCAGATCCTCATTGGCCAAGATCGGCTGCGTCACTTCAAGCCGCTTAACCTTGGAAGTGCCTTCAAGGTCGAGCAAGTTTGGACGTGGTCCGATAAAGGACACGAGGCTCATCACCAATTCTTCGCGGATTGAATCGATTGGTGGGTTGGTGACTTGCGCGAAGTTCTGCTTGAAGTAGGTGTGAAGCAGTTTCGACTTGGACGACAATGCCGAAATCGGCGTGTCATTGCCCATCGAACCGATAGCTTCTTCGCCACGTGCGCCCATCGGTGTCATCAGGAATTTGAGGCTTTCCTGAGTGTAGCCAAAGGCCTGCTGCAAATCGAGCAGCGCAATATTGGTCGAGCGCGGCGCTTTGCGGGCCGGCAGAGGCAGGTCGGAGACCATGATCTGCGTGCGCTTGACCCAGTTTTCATAGGGGTGGCTGCCGGAGATATCGGCCTTCAACTCGTCGTCAGAAATGATGCGGCCCTTTTCGAGGTCGATCAGCAACATTTTGCCGGGCTGCAAGCGCCACTTGGTGACGATGTTTTCTTCGCCAACCGGCAATACGCCGCTTTCCGACGACATGATAACGATGTCGTCCTTGGTGATCAGGTAACGTGCGGGCCGCAGTCCGTTGCGGTCGAGTGTGGCACCGATCTGGCGGCCGTCGGTGAATGCCATTGCGGCCGGGCCATCCCACGGTTCCATCAAGCTGGCGTGGTATTCGTAAAATGCGCGGCGCTTGGCATCCATGCTCGGATTGCCGGCCCAGGCTTCCGGGATCAGCATCATCGCGGCATGGGCCAGCGAATAGCCGCCCATGGTCAGAAATTCGAGCGCGTTGTCAAAGCACGCGGTGTCCGATTGGCCTTCATACGAAATCGGCCACAGCTTGGAGATGTTGTTGCCGAACAACGGCGACGACACAGATGCTTCGCGTGCTGCCATCCAATTGACGTTGCCGCGCAATGTGTTGATTTCGCCGTTGTGAGCGACCATGCGATAGGGGTGCGCCAACTTCCACGATGGGAAGGTGTTGGTTGAGAACCGCTGATGCACCAATGCCATTGCCGACGTGAAGCGCAGGTCCGACAGGTCCCTGTAATAGGCCTTGACCTGGTTCGAAAGGAACATGCCCTTGTAGACAATGGTGCGCGACGACAGGCTGACCGTATAGTGGCCAATGTCGCGGCCCTTGTAGGCATCTTGGATGGCATTCGAGACCACCTTGCGCACAAGATACAGGCGGCGTTCGAATTCGTCATCGTCAAGTCCAGCGGGGCGGGCGATAAAAATCTGGCGATGGATCGGCTCAGTTGCGCGCACCATGTCTGAGAGGCACGAGCGGTCGACGGGCACCGACCGCCAGCCGAGCAACTTCAAGCCTTCTTCGTTGAGACAGCGTGCCCAAACTTTTTCGCAGTGCGCAGCCAGCCGTTCGTCGGTCGGCATGAACACAAAGCCAACCGCATAGTTGCCGGGCTCGGGCAGCGAGAAACCCTTCAACTGGCATTCTTGCGCCAGGAACGTGTGCGGGATTTGAACCAGAATTCCGGCGCCATCGCCAGCTAACGGATCAGCACCAACCGCGCCACGGTGTTCTAGGTTCGACAACACCTCAAGCGCGTCCGAGACAATCTTATGCGACTTACGGCCTTTGAGGTCGGCAACAAAACCAACTCCGCAGGCGTCACGTTCGAATGCCGGATCATAGAGACCTTGGGCTTCTGGGCGCTCGAAGGAGTCGGAATGGGTCATGGCATGCTGCCTGTATCGCGATCAGTGGTGTTTGTTTGGGATGTAAGTCAGTAACTTGGGGCGGCGCGGCGTCAATGCGGCGCTGTCGTTTATGGGCTTAAGCCCTGCGCGCGCGGACGATCTTCGCTCACGCGCGTTTGGACTTGCGTTTTCGCCGGCTCATGGTCGGACTCTCGTCGGCATTTTCTTCGCCATTTCAATGCGTTGTGCAGGTGCGGCGGGATGTGTAGTGCGCCGCTGCCCCAAACAAAGGACAGGAATGCTGACCTTTCTTGCTTATTTGGCAGATTTTCCCCGCCCGCACAAGCGCGATGAACTGAAAATGGCGCGGGATTTAGGCCAAATTAGTCGTTGCCGTGGAGTTGGCATTCAAGTTCCGGCAGCATGCACCGGCTATACCGCCAAAAAATTGCCGCCGGCCGGCCACTGTTAGTCGCGCCAGTTGAGAAAGTCAGTTTTTCGTATTGCGGGGCGGGCAGGCCACCAAGAAGCAGCTGGTGCCCGAACTTGGCCGCATTGGGCTGGCTCTGGTCTTTGATGTCTATTGATCACCGCCGCAGGCCGCGGCGTTGTTCGAAAGGAATCACGGCCGAATGAAGAAATCCATTATATTTTTCAGTCTTTTGACGCTGATGGCCGTGCCGGCCGCCTATGTTGCCGTGCCGTTCTGGACTGCGTGGTCGATCCGCGAAGCCGTCAAGAGTGGCGACAGCGCCTATTTGGCCCGCAAAATCGATTTTGCCAGCGTGCGCGAAACACTCGGTCCATCACTGGTGCAATACAGCTTTGACATGCCCAATCCTGAGGCCGCTGAACCGGCGCCGAAGCCCGGCCTTTGGAAGCGCGTCAAAGCCTACTGGGGCGGGGCTGCCGTGAACCGGATGGTCGATAAGTACATCACCGCCGAAGGCTTGCCGAAGTTATTCCAGTGGCGTCAGTCTTATCGTGAAGTGGCCGGCACCGGGGTTGCCAACGCGCAAAAGCCGCCGCTGTTTGAGCGCATGAAAGCGTTCTGGAGCCGGCTCGTCCGGGCGGAATTCAAATCGCCAACTGAATTCGAAATCGAGATGCGCGATCAATACGACGCCTCGCGTCACCACATCGGCGTGCTGCAACTCCGCGGCCTTGACTGGCAGTTGGTTGCCGCCCGCATCAGGCAGGTTGGCTTCGAAGATTCCGTCGAAGATGCCCGCTTTGATCGACA
>JANNFX010000177.1:0-38998 GCA_031380225.1 Hyphomicrobium sp. | reverse complement strand
TCCATTGAAACCCTTCAACTCACCGGCTTATGCCCTATATAGTTCTATCTGCCCCACGTGGCGGGACGGGTCCAGCTAACAGGAGACGAGAAAAAACCATGCGCGTTCTTTTGATCGAAGATGATCGTGAAACCGCACATTTTCTTGCCAAGGCTTTGAAAGAAAGCGGGCACACCGCCGATCTTGCGGGCGATGGTGAAACCGGATTGGCGATGGCCATGGAAGGCGCCTACGACGTTCTGATCGTCGACCGGATGCTGCCAAAAATGGACGGTCTGGTCGTTGTCAAAACGCTTCGCACGGAAGGCCGCCGGGCGCCGGTCTTGATCCTTTCGGCGCTTGGCGATGTTGATGATCGTGTCAAAGGGTTGCGCGCCGGTGGCGATGACTACTTGACCAAGCCTTACGCTTTTTCCGAATTGCTGGCGCGTATTGAAGCCTTGAGCCGGCGTGCTGTGCCGGAAGAACAAGAGACCCGTTACAGCGTTGGCGACCTTGTCCTGGATCGCTTGTCCCATCGGGTCACGCGCGGTGGGGAAGGCATTCTTTTGCAACCGCGAGAATACCGGCTGCTCGAATACTTGATGAAGCACGCTGGTCAAGTCGTGACCAGGACTATGCTGTTGGAGCACGTCTGGGATTATCACTTCGACCCGCAAACCAACGTCATCGATGTGCACATTTCGCGGCTTCGGTCGAAAATTGACAAGAGTTTTGACAGAGCGCTGCTGCACACGGTACGCGGCGCCGGATACATGATCCGCGATGGCGCTCCCTGAGCCTCTAACGAAGGTCTTTCGTAGTGCTGCGTTCCGGCTTTCGTTGCTTGGACTGGCCGCGTTCCTCCTGCTGGCGGGGGCAGTTGCTGGACTGCTGTTCTGGCAAACCAATGCCGTGCTGTCGGATCAGGTGTTGGCAACCGTCAAGGCCGAGGCTGCCGCGTTGCAGTCGGAAGCTCAATTCAATGGTTTGCCTGGTCTCATCGAAGCGGTCAGCAAGCGCAGTATTCCAGAAGGGCCAGGGCTCTACTTTCTGGCCGACTTGCGCGGCAATAAACTGGCCGGCAATCTGAACCGGCTACCACCTGAGATCGCAGAATTGGCTCAGGGTGGCGTGTTCCGGTATCAGCGCGGCAGCGGTGCAACTGCAAGGGAGCATCTCGGCGTCGCCATCCCGGTGCCGATTGAAGGAGGTATGCGCCTTATTATTGGCCGCGACGTGGAAGAGCAGCGCCTGTTCGCGTCGCGCATGAAGCGAATTTTTCTCGGCGGTTTTGGCGTGCTGACGTTGGCCAGCCTGATTGGCGGTCTCGCTATCGGCCGCGCCGTCTTGAAACGCATTGAAACCATGAGTGCCGCGAGCCGGTCTATCATGGCCGGCGATCTCAGCCGCCGCATTCCAATGGCCGGTTCTGGCGACGAACTCGACGAATTGGCCGAAAGCTTCAACGCCATGCTTGAGCGCATCGAACAATTGATGAGCGGCATGAAAGAAGTCTCTGACAATATTGCCCATGACCTCAAGACACCTCTCAACCGCTTGCGCAACCGTGCCGAAGCGGCGCTCCGCGATCCGCGCGGCGAGGCGGCGCATCGCGAAGGCCTCGAACGGACGATTGAGCAGGCCGACGAGCTCATCACGACATTCAATGCTCTATTGTTGATTGCACGCTTAGAGGCAGGTGCAGCTCAGGAAAACAGCACGACGTTTGATGCTGGCGAACTGGTCCGTGACATGGGAGAACTCTATCAGCCGGTTGCAGAAGAATCTGGCGCTTCGCTGGCAATCGCCGCCGAAGATGGGCCGAAGATCACGGCCAACAAACAGCTGATCTCTCAAGCTGTCGCCAATCTTATTGACAACGCATTGAAGTATGGCGTCGCGCCCGGCAAGGCCGGGGCCGATATCTCGCTCACGGTTACACCATCGAGCCGGACTGTTGAGATTGCCGTTGCCGACAAAGGGCCCGGCATTAGTGCGAGTGATCGCGAGCGGGTTTTGAAGCGATTTGTTCGCCTCGAAGAAAGCCGGACCCTCCCGGGCACGGGGCTTGGCTTAAGTCTCGTCGCCGCCGTCGCCCGCCTGCACAAGGGCAGCGTCCACCTCGAAGACAACGCGCCGGGATTGCGAATTGTCTTAACGCTGCCAACAGTGGACAGCGGTCCGTCTGCAGAGCTTCGCCCAGTATCGATGTGAAAAGCGTTGCATCCGCCGGTCAGTGCGCCAATCTTGGTTTTGCGTTAGACCAGACAGAGACCGGCTAGGAAGATGACGTGGGTTTGATCTCTGAAAACATTGTTGAGACGCCGTTCGTGCCCGGCATTGGGCCGCACCGCGATCGGCTGGCCGGACTTATAGTCAACGCAGGCCGTGATCCGGCTTTGGAGCGGCTCTCCGGCGCTCTGCAACGTTCTGTTGTTCGCCAGCTCCTCGAAGGCATATTTGCAGGGTCGCCATATCTTCAAATGCTCATCGAGCGGGATCTGCTGCGCCTGCAGCGTGTCCTGTGTGATCCTGCCAGCGATCAGTTGCCCCGTCTGGAACGTGAACTGTTCGAGCATATTTCCGCCGCTCCGGACATCGCCGCCGCCATGCGCGCGCTTCGTACTTTTAAAAACGAAGCCGCGCTTTTGATCGCGCTTGCTGACGTGAGCGGCGTCTGGACTGTGATGAAGGCAGCGGAAGCGCTTTCAAGGGTGGCGGACGTCGCATTGCAAGGTGCGATTCGGTTTCTACTCACCGAAGCAACACGGCGCGGTGATTGGTTGCCGCCCGATCCAGCGAACCCGGAACAAGGCACAGGCTACATCGTGTTGGCGATGGGCAAACATGGGTCGCGGGAACTCAATTACTCAAGTGATATCGATTTGATCGTATTTTTCGAGCCGCGGCGCGCGCCGTTGCGCGATCCATCGACGATGCAGTCGTTTTTTGTCCGCTTAACGCGCGATCTGATCCGTATGATGGAAGAGCGCACGGCCGGCGGCTATGTGTTCCGCACTGACTTACGGCTGCGCCCCGATGCCGGCGCCACACAACTCGCCATCGCCACGGATGCGGCGCTCGTTTACTACGAAAGCTTCGGCCAGAACTGGGAACGCGCGGCCTTAATCAAAGCCCGTGCCGTCGCCGGTGATCTCGAAGCCGGCAATGCGATGATTGGTGAACTGGCGCCGTTTGTCTGGCGCAAATATCTGGATTTCGCAGCCATCGCTGACGTGCATGCGATGAAACGCCAGATTCACGCCGTCAAAGGTTTTGCTGACATCGCCATCGCCGGGCACAACATCAAGCTTGGCGCGGGCGGCATTCGGGAGATCGAATTCTTTGCTCAAACGCAGCAGTTGATTGCTGGCGGCCGGCAACGGGATTTGCGGGTTCCAGAAACGCTGACGGCGCTGGATCGTTTGACAGCACGCGGCTGGATCAAAGAGACTGTTCGCGATGAACTGGCAGCCTCCTATCAATTTCTGCGCCGCGTTGAACATCGATTGCAAATGGTTGCCGACGAGCAAACCCAAGAATTACCAACGGACGAGACTCAGCTCAATCGGCTGGCACAGTTTTGCGGCTATCCTAGCATAGCCGCGTTCTCGGCCGATCTGACACGCGTGTTCGAAACCGTGCAGCGCCATTACCGCGTGCTGTTTGAAAGCAGTCCGGGGCTGACGGCGTCGGGCGCGAATATGGTGTTTGCTGGGCAGATTGATGACCCAGGCACAGTGACAGCCCTTTCGGATATGGGCTTTTCCCAACCCTCCAGCGTCTTGGCAACCGTGCGTGGCTGGCATCATGGTCGCTACGCGGCCGTTCGGTCGCCAAGAGCGCGCGAACGGTTGACGGACGTGCAACCCATCCTAATTTCTGCGCTGGGTGCGAGCGCCGATCCAGACCGGGCATTCGCCAGTTTCGACCGGTTTTTGTCGGAGCTGCCGGAAGGCGTGCAGTTGTTTTCGCTGCTCAGCGCCAATCCGAATTTACTGCGTCTGGTCGCCGCCATTATGGGGACTTCTCCGCGTTTGGCCCGCACCTTGTCGCGCCGCCGCCGGGTGCTCGATGCGGTGCTTGATCCACGGACCTTTGGGGCGCTGCCGTCGCGCGCCGATCTTGATGCTGTCTTGGCTCTTGAGGTCCCGCCCGAAGCGTCGATGCCCGAAGTTTTGGATCGCGTGCGCGTGATCGGCCAAGAGCAGGCGTTCCTGATTGGCGTCCGCGTTTTGACTGGCACCGTCGTTGCCGCCCAAGCTGGCGAGGCCTATGCGCGGCTCGCGGAAACGCTAGTGTGCCGCGTCCAAGACGCCGTCGAAGACGACCTTCGGCGCTCAAACGGTCGCGTGCCGGGGGGCGCAGCCGTGGTCATGGCAATGGGCAAACTCGGTGGCCGTGAGATGACAGCGGCCTCCGATCTTGATCTGATCCTGATTTATGATTTCGATGAAACTGCAACAGCGTCTGACGGAGCCAAGCCCTTGGCGCCAGCGCAGTACTATGGGCGGCTGACACAGCGTTTGATTTCGGGGCTATCGGTGCCAACTGCCGAAGGCCAACTCTACGACGTCGATATGCGGCTTCGTCCATCGGGCCAAAAGGGCCCGCTCGCGACCAATCTATCGAGCTTCATTCAGTATCAAGCCGGCGACGCCTGGACGTGGGAGCACATGGCGCTGACGCGTGCGCGCATTGTCAGCGGGCCTGAGGCACTCAGATCGAAGGTCAATGCCACTATCCACACAACGCTGACGCGGTCGCGCGACCGCTCCAAAACAGCCGCCGATGTCTTGGATATGCGCCGTCTGATCGCCGCTGAAAAAGGCACCGATAACATTTGGAACCTGAAACAGGTGCCAGGCGGACTAGTCGATGTGGAGTTTATTGCTCAGTATCTGCAACTTGTTAGCGCGGCGCAACATCCCGGCGTTCTTGATACCAATACGTTGGCCGCCATTTCGAAACTGGCGGCAGCTGGTGTGTTATCCGCCAGTGCAGCTGACACTTTGACGGCGGCAGGGCGGCTTTTGCATGATCTCGGCCAGGTCCAGCGGCTTTGCCTCGACACGGACTTTGATCCAGAAACTGCGCCCGCTGGGTTGAAGCAGCTAATGGCCGATGCGGCGCACCTGCCGAGCTTCAGCGTTCTTGAGGCAGACCTCCGGGACAAGCTGGCTAGTGTGCGAGACCTATTCAAGAAATTGATTGTTTAAAATTTGTTGCCGCGCCAGCGACGGGTCCTGCGCTCTGCCGCGTTTACCGACTGAAGGGGCGCTTGTCCCTCCAATAAATCAGAGTTTTGAGAGCGGAGTACGCCATGATCCCCCTATCAGCACGTTCAGTCGCCGTCATTTTAGCAGTCGCCTCAATGGCGCCGGCCATTGCCAGCAGCCAGGCTCTGGCGGCCGCCGGAGACTACGGCGGCAAGCACGGCCGCGGCCATGGCTATGGCGAACGCCTGAAGCGGATGGACAGCGACAAGGACGGCGCCATTACCAAGGACGAATTCCTTCAGCAGCGCATCCGCCAGTTTAAGGAACTCGACGCCAACAAAGATGGCGCCGTTGATAACGCAGAACTTGAATCGCCGATGAAAGAGCGGTCGGAATTTCGCGTCAAACGGATGATGAAAAAACTTGATGCCAACGCCGACAGCAAAGTGTCACGCGATGAGTTTCAAACTGGACCGCGCGAGCGCTTCAAGGCGCGTGACATCGACGGCGACGGCAAGATGACTGAGGCAGATATGCCTCCAGGCCGGATGTCAATGGGTGGGTGGTTTAGCAGCGGCAAGTCTGACGCCAAGGGTGATGGTAAGCCCCGGTTTGGCAAGTATCGCGGAGGAAGTTCGCTCGCGGACGTGGACGCCAATACTGCAGCGGAATTTGCCAAAATTGACATCAATGCCGACGGCGTTATTGATATCGCTGAACTCGAAAAGCAGGCTGCAGAGCGCATCGATTTCTCGAAAAAGCGAACGCTGCACGTCACCGATACCAATAACGATGGCCGCCTGACCGAAGACGAATTCACTGCTAAGAGCATCAAGCGCTTTACAATCCTCGACCTCAATGACGATGGCCGGATTGCCAGTGATGACTTCCCCAAGTCCGGCCAAGGCAAGCTGTTCGGCAAGTAATGCTGGAACGGAAGACTAGCGCGCGGTCCGAAATCAGGCGATGATGGCACCGGCATTTGCACAATCGAGGTGGCGCGTGGCGCAAGGCGGCCACGAAAGCGGCCGGCCGGCCGCTTTCGGCACAGTGGAAGATGAGGGGTCGCTGCTGGCGCGCATGGCTGGCGGCGACTTGAATGCGTTTGAGGCCGTGCTGGCGTCTCATCAGGACGGCGTGCTTCGGTCTGCCATGCGCATTGTTCGCGACGAAAGCGAAGCTGAAGACATAACTCAGGAAGCGTTCCTGAGACTATGGAAAACCGCTGGCACCTTCAAACCCAGTGGCGGCGGCATAGGTGGCTGGCTGCGCCAGGTGGCCCGCAATCTCGCCATAGACCGGCTGCGGCGCAGCGGCCGGTTGACGGAATTCACGCCCGAGCATGAGCCTCAGGCCGAGGCGGACCAGCATGCTGGAATCGACCAACGGGAAACGGCAGCCTCGGTGGAGCGCGCTCTGACAGCGTTGCCGGAACGGCAACGTTTGGCATTGGTGTTGTTTCATTATGAAGGACAGTCGCTGGCTGACATTGCGCGAGAACTTGCAACAACGACCGACGCTGTCGATGGCCTGCTCTCGCGGGCGCGGCGGACGTTGCGGACCGATCTCGCTAGTGTGTGGCGGGC
Source organism: Hyphomicrobium sp. (assembly GCA_031380225.1). Lineage (GTDB taxonomy): Bacteria > Pseudomonadota > Alphaproteobacteria > Rhizobiales > Hyphomicrobiaceae > JANNFX01. Next base: position 32,211 of record JANNFX010000177.1, on the reverse strand, counting down.
GTTGATAGACTAACGACGATGACTTGGAATAGGTACTGACGCCATGACGGACGACAGCAACAGCAACACGGCCTTGAGGCAGCTCGATTACGTGCTCGCGACGTTTGGCAGTCATGCTTCGCGATGGCCAGAGGATCAGCGCGCCAAGCTTTTGGAACTCATAGCCCGCGATGTGGTGGCGCAGAAAAACTACGCCGAGGCTAAAGCGCTCGATGCCGCTTTGGATCGCGAAATCCCTCTGGTCAAAGCCGGTTCGGCGGCATTGTCAGCCCGTATCATTGACGCGGCACGGTTCGAATTCGCAGCTCGCGGAGCTGGTTCGAAACCGGGGCTCGACCGCTTTACAGTTGTTGCCGGCGGTAAGTCTGCCACGTCTGTTGCTGCGCCGTGGCGGTCCGGATGGGCAATGGCAGCATCACTTGCGGCATCGTTGGTCCTTGGATTGGCACTGGGTAGCTTCGACGTCGCGTCGCCGCAGATGTTCGAGCCACAAATCGCTCTAGAAACAGACGCAGGTGATCTGGTGTTCGGCGTCGTCGATAGCGTCGAGGAGAACGTCCTATGACAAACAATGAGACACTGGCGGCTCCGGCGATGGCGCCAACAGGAAAATGGCGCGCGCTTCTCATTTGCTCGCTGGCTCTGAACCTGCTCGTGGTCGGAATTGCCGCCGGTTCGGTTTGGCGGCACCGGCATCATCATAACTTCGCCGGCGGCGGTGGTCGCGGCACCGAAGAAATTGGCCTGCGCAGTTTCCTAAAAACGTTGCCGCCTGAGCGCGCCAAAGAATTGCGGACCCTGATCAAGTCTGCCAAGCCGGAACTCAAGCCACTATTTGACGCGACGCGCGCCGCCCGCCGCACTGCGGCTGATGCCATGTCAGCTGAGCCGTTCGACAAGGACAAGTTGACCGGCGCGTTTGGCAAAATCGACGAAGCCGAAGCGGCAATGAAAGCCGCAGCCCGCTCCGTCATCACCAACGCTGCTAGTCAAATGACAGCAGCCGAGCGGCTGGCGCTCGCCGAGCGTTGGAAGGCGCGCCGTGCTAAGTTTTTCCGCGGCACGACCGACGACGATAAGGACGACGCTAAGCAAGACGAGAAGGAGACGCCGTAGCAGCCTATGGTCCTTGCGAATCAAGCCAGATTGTCAGGATTGGCTGCATAACAACGCCAACCGGCCGAATGGCGGTAGAACGCCGCTATTTTTAGGCCAAATCGCCCCTGGCGAAGCCCCAGGCCCTAGTGTAGAAGCGCACCAAACCTACGTAATTTCAGATTCAGCCTTGGATTTCACCACCGATGCACACCGTTCTCCTGATCGTTCATTTGATGATCGCCGCAACCCTGGTGTTTGTGGTGCTGTTGCAGAAATCTGAAGGCGGCGCACTTGGCATCGGCGGTGGTGGTGGGGGCTTTCTCACAGGCCGTGGTCAAGCCAATCTTTTGACACGCGTAACGGCCGGTCTTGCGTTGGCATTTTTTACCACCAGCATTCTGTTGTCATTGGCCGGGAGGACGGCGGCACCATCTGGATCGGTTCTGGATAAGGTCAACGCCCCAGCGCCGGCCTCGACGTCGACGGAAACGCCGGCCGCACCTGCTGGGACCGCACCAGCTAACGCTCCGGTAACTCCCACAACAGGCGATCAGCCGGCAGCACCCGCAGCTCCTGCACAGCCGCGCGGCGGAATTCTCGACAAGCTTCAATAAGAGCATTCGGCGTCAGCGGGCTTTCAAGCGTGCCGCAACCGCGCGCTTGATGTTGTCGCCAATGCGCCCCTTGGGCGCAAATATGAAGTTGTTGATGTAAGTCTGCGTGCGCCGTTCAGCGAGCGGGTCGAAGTTCTGGACGTTTTGCAGCCGCTCGGCTCTGAACGTAGCCAGTGAGTGCACGGCGCCGTCAAACACGTAGAAGCCTTCGTAGTGGCGCGCTTCGAACCAAGCCCGCGCTTCGGCAATTGCGCCTGACCGGTGACGTTCCTCGATCTCGATCAACACAGTTGGAGCTTGACGGTCGAGGAGCTGAGTGGCGCCACTGAGCACAAGCATTTCGGCGCCTTCGACATCGATTTTGACAAATCCAATCGGCTGACCAGCAAAGCTATCGAGAGCTACCGTTGGCACTCTGATCTCGCGCGTGTCCCGCCCGTCCATGGTTTGCAACGAGGCGAGGCCGTCGACTTCGCGTTCGCCGTCCATCGGAATATGCAAGGTCGCAAAGCCAGCTTCGCGGGCCGCAGCAGCGTGCTCGACGCGGCATTTGGCGGGCAGTGTCCGCTTCAGAATTTTAACGAGCGCCGGATTGGGCTCAAGGCATAAAACCTCAGGGCACAGCTTCGCGAGTTCGGTCGCGTAGAGACCCCAATTGGCGCCGACATCAATAGCTTTTCGACCTGGTTGAACCAGCAAATCGAGGAGCGACAATTCCAGTTCGCGGTCACCGGCTCCCGACAAATGACGCTTGACAAGCGCGCGTGGCGCCACTGCCGACAATACCGAGCGCGCCATGGCTTTCAAAGATTGAGACTTCATAGTCTGAGACGCCATTCTATTAAGTCCGATCCAATGGGCGCAAAGCCGCTAACGGTGCAGTGACGGCGTTGGGTTGTCTGACGGTTGCTACGGACCGTAGTATCTGAGTCACCTGACTTGCGGTACTCGCCCAAGAATAGCGCGCGACGTTGAGGGTGCCTAATCCGGCCAACTCTGACGCGAATTTTGGGTCTGTCCAAACGCGCTCGATGGCAGCTGCAACCTCAGCAGCCGATTGCGGATTGACCAGTAAAGCGCCGTCCCCCGCGACCTCTGGGATAGCAGAGCGATTGGAGGCGATAACAGGGGTGCCCATCGCCTGCGCTTCGACAACCGGGAGGCAGAAGCCCTCGTGCACTGATGTGTTGAGGAAGAATGCCGCGTGCCTGTAGGCAGCCCTCAGCGTTTCATCAGAAACCCCCGCGCGTGACGTAATCGGCACGTCGACCACGGCGTCGTTGAGCGCTCGCGCCAAATGCCCGCCCTCGTCGCGGCCGATATGCAGCAGTGGCACCTTTATGCCGCGAGCTGCTAACGCGGCCAGCGCTTCAACGACGACTGGCGCATTCTTATTGGGCGAAATGTTTCCGACTATCAAACCGTAGCGGCCTGCAAGCGGTGCCGCGCCAACCGGTGCCTGCTGATCAAAAGCAGGCGCTTCAGGAACGATGAATGTCTTCCCAGCCGATTCTTTTGGATAGAATTTAGAGAGATCGGCACGCGTGCTGCTCGACGGCACTACGATGCCCGACGCCCGCTTCAACGAAAATGGAAACAGTGCTTTCCACGCTATGCGATGACGCAGCGGATACTCGTCCGGCATCAGGTCGAGATAGAGATCATGGACGGTAATGACGCGCGGCCAGCGTCCAGTAAACGCGCCGACCGGATTGGCGTTGAACTCGATGGCGCCTCCAGGCCGGTTCATCGCCTGCGCCAACACTGGGCCTTGCCTCAGAATGTTGACGACCATGCTTTTATGAAACGGAAATGTCTTGACCATCAGCCGCGACGCCAACAGCGCGGCAGGCAAACTCGCCTCCGGCCAACACGTCAGCAGGATGATGTTGCCTTCGGTCAGATCAATCAGAAGCGGGAGGAGCGCAAACAAAAAGCGGGTGATGCCCGTGACGCGCTCTGGCGGCTCAAGCAGATGGTTGACCACAATCGCCGGCAACGGGGCGTGTGCAGGGCGTGCGGCGGCAGGGGAGGGCGAATTGAGCATGATCCGGCGGGGTTGAACCTAAGATTGCGATAGCTGGTTTGGCCGTGATCGTCAGGCCGCAGAGCGCGACATGGTAAACAACGGGCGGGCCGCATCAGCCGTATCGAGCTCGTTTGCAAGCTACCGAATTAGGTTCGCAAGGATTATGCCGCGTTTAGAGTATCACGTACATGCAACAATGGTCGAAATGAACCCGTGGATGCGGACACTTTGACCCTTCGAATCGGGCACCGACCCGTGTAAGCCTCCAATCCCATGCAACGCTACATCTTCATCACTGGCGGCGTGGTTTCCTCGCTTGGAAAAGGCCTGGCATCCGCAGCCCTGGGCGCGCTTCTGCAAGCCCGCGGCTATTCCGTGCGCTTGAAAAAGCTCGACCCCTATCTCAACGTCGACCCGGGCACCATGAGCCCGTATCAGCACGGCGAGGTGTTCGTCACGGATGACGGCGCCGAGACCGATCTCGATTTGGGGCACTACGAGCGCTTTACCGGCGTTCCGGCCAAAAAATCGGACAACATCACCACTGGGCGTATTTACCAAGACATCCTCGCCAAAGAGCGGCGCGGCGACTACTTGGGCGGCACTGTGCAGGTCATTCCGCACGTCACCGACGCGATCAAGAATTTCGTCCGCACCGGCAACGAGACCGTAGATTTCGTGCTGGTCGAAATTGGCGGCACAGTTGGCGACATTGAGGGCTTACCGTTCTTCGAAGCCATTCGCCAGTTGGGCAACGATCTGCCGCGCGGCGCCGTCGTCTATGTGCATCTGACTCTGATGCCGTACATCCCGTCCGCCGGAGAACTGAAAACGAAGCCGACGCAGCATTCCGTAAAGGAATTGCGCTCGATCGGTATACAACCCGACATTCTGCTCTGCCGGTCGGATCGCGAAGTGCCGAAATCGGAGCGCAAGAAAATCGCGTTGTTCTGTAATGTGCGCGAAGAAGCCGTCATTCAAGCGCTTGATGTGGCCTCAATCTATGATGTGCCGCTCGCCTATCACCGCGAAGGCTTGGACCGTGAAGTGCTGGCTGCCTTTGGAATCACAGGCGCGCCGAAGCCGGACCTGACGCGCTGGGAAACGATTTCGCGCAACATCGCCTCGCCCGAAGGCGACGTGACGATTGCGGTCGTCGGCAAATACACTGAGCTCAAGGACGCCTATAAATCGCTGATTGAAGCGCTGGTGCATGGCGGCATCGCCAACCGGGTCAAAGTCAAACTCGACTGGATCGAAAGCGAAGTCTTCGAGCGTGAAGACCCGGCCGTATATCTTGAAGGCGTGCACGGTATTCTGGTGCCGGGCGGCTTTGGCGAGCGCGGCTCAGAAGGTAAAATCCAAGCTGCGAAATTCGCCCGCGAACGCAAGGTTCCCTACTTCGGCATTTGTTTCGGAATGCAGATGGCATGCGTGGAGGCGGCCCGCAATTTGTGTGGCGTCAAAGGCGCGAGCTCGACCGAATTCGGCCCTTGCGATGAACCCGTCGTCGGCTTGATGACCGAGTGGATGCGCGGCAATGAATTGGAGAGCCGCAAACGTGACGGCGATCTTGGCGGGACCATGCGGCTCGGCGCGTTCACGGCGGCACTTAATAACGAGAGCCATATCGCGAAGATCTATGGCGACACGCAAATCTCCGAACGCCACCGCCACCGCTATGAAGTGAATACGGCCTACCGCGCCCGATTGGAAAAAGCCGGATTGTTGTTTGCCGGCCTTTCGCCTGACGGGTTATTGCCCGAGACGGTTGAATACCCGGAACATCCGTGGTTCATCGGCGTCCAGTTCCACCCCGAATTGAAATCCCGCCCATTTGAGCCACACCCGCTGTTTCGCAGTTTTATTGCAGCGGCCGTGGAGCAGTCGAGGTTGGTGTAAGTTGGGGAAGCTCTTCTAACCGTCATTTGATTTAGCTGCGTACTCGTAGGTGTATCCGCGAGAGGGGTACACTTGGGCAAGTATTTGCCACTCCGTAAAGTTTCGCGGGAGAGTGGACTGTGCTTGGACGGAGCGGACTTGACGGCGGTTGCAAGTCCAAGGTGCTTTGGTGTTCGCACGCCGTGCGCCGCAGTCGTAGGGCGGGTTACCGTCGTCAAGCTGCGCATGAAGGCCCTTAGTTCGCCCTACACATTTTGGATTGGATTTCGCGTGGCTGGCGCGGCCATTCAATGGTCGCGCTCGTGATCGCCAAGCATTCAGCTTTCACTGATCTCAAATAAATCAATTATTCATTCTTTCAAAAGATAGCAAACGTAACCAAATCATGAAGATGGCGATAAGACTTTACTTACTGACATAGTGTAACAATTAGCGACTATATCGCGGTTTCAAGAGGCGCGCTGGCACTTGACCGATAAACATTGCTCAATTTTTTCAATCAGCTGAGGACACCGCAATGGCCCTAACGCTTAAGTCAAAGCTTTTTCTGGTCACAGCTGCCATCGTTGTTACGATTGTCATGCTGGCATTCGGCGCGATCTCATCAAGCGGAACATTTGCCGACGTAATCATGCGATCGAATGCGGAGACCGTCGCATTGCGAAATCATACCGTCGCCGACATGATGCATGACGCGATCAGAGCTGACGTCTACCGGGCCTTTTATGCTGCTGCCAAGTCGCCTGACAGCCGGAGTACCATAGCGGCAGAAGCTCTCGAACACGCCGCTGCCTTCCGAGCACTTGAATCAGCAAATAAAGGGCTGGCATTGTCTGCTCAAGTGACGTCGGCACTTGCTCTCGTTGAGCAGCCGCTCGACAACTATATTTCAGCGGCGGAGAAACTCATCGAAATGGTGTTCGAAGACGACCGCAAAGCCGAAACTTTGTTGGCCGACTTCGAAAAGCAGTTTTCAGCGCTCGAAGTTGCCATGGATGACGTCGGCGATAAGATAGAGGAGCTTGCCAAGACTGATGCCAAGGACGCCGAAGCATTTGCCTCACTTGCAAAACGGCTTAGTCAATTGGGGCTGCTATTCGGACTTTTGATCAGCGCGTTGGCTGTCTATGTCATGCGCAATGATGTGCTGTCGCCACTCGGAACAATGATTGGCGCTATGCAAAAGCTGGCAAATGGCAATGTTGACACTGTCCTGCCGCAACTCACGGTCATCCAGGCTGGCCGCCAAGATGAACTCGGCGAAATGGCGCGATCTGTTGAAGTGTTCCGGAAGAACGCCGTCGCGCGCAATCAGCTCACGCGCGAGTCGCGTATCCTTTCAGACCTCAATGAGTGGCTGCAGTCGGCCAAATCCGAAGTTGAACTTTATCAAATGATCGCTACGTTCGTATCGCGAATGCTGCCGACCTGCACTGGCAGCCTCTACATTTACGCCAATTCGCGCGACATTCTGGAATGTGTGAAGGTGTGGAACGGCAAGCAAGGCATCGAAACGATGCATCCCGACGACTGTTGGGGTCTGAGACGAGGCCGGACATATACACATGGGCAGAACGAAATTGAATTCGATTGCTCGCACGTTCACTCGGACGCCGGAGCCGACTATTGCTGCATCCCCATTCTCGCGCATGGGGAAACCGTCGGCCTTCTGCATTTGGAATTCACTCCTGATGCCACGCACGGCATCGAGAGTGTGCATTCGACGTTCGGCGAAGAGCGGCGTCTCGGCCTCGCAGCGGCCGAGCACATCAGCCTTGCCATCGCCAACGTTAAACTCCGGGAGCAGCTCCGTGATCAATCGATCAGAGATGTTCTGACAGGCCTGTTCAACCGGCGTTACATGCTTGAAACGTGCCGTCGCGAATTCCAGCGTGCGGCGCGGGCGGGACAATCGGTGACCGTGCTTTCGATCGACGTCGATCATTTTAAAACCTTCAATGACAATCATGGACACGACGCGGGAGATTGCGTCTTGCGATGCGTCGGCGAAGCCCTTCGTACGAGCTTTAGAGACGAGGATGTGCCGTGCCGGTTCGGCGGGGAAGAATTCGTAGTCCTTTTACCTGGAGCGTCTCCCGCCATTGCCGCGAAGCGTGCCGAAGAGATTCGCGCAAAAATCGAGGCACTCGCCGTCCGTTATGCCGAAGGCACACTGCCAAAGGTGACAGTCTCGATCGGCGTTGCGTCCTTCCCACAATCGGGCTCCGCTCCAACGGAAGTTCTGAAGGTGGCTGACGAAGCGCTGTATGTTGCGAAACGGGAGGGCAGAAACTGTGTGCGGTTGTCACCCGGCTGCCAGAGCGCGGACCAAATTGTAGAACCCGAAGGCGATTTGATTTCACCGGCCGAGGCTCCAACACCAAGCTGCTGCGGCGACCATCGCGACCGGACCGGCCAGTTTCTCGAAGCCGCAGAATAACGCGGCTTAAAAAGATGTTGGGCGCCGTGAAGACGCGCGCCCAACCACCACCAACACGCATTGCGTTTTCGGGGACACGAACCCCGGAGTAACGCGCGGCCGCCAAATCAGGCTTGAGGGAACGGCCGTCTTGGCTGGCCCACATACAACTGCCGCGGCCTGCCAATGCGCTGCTCGGGGTCTTCGATCATTTCTTTCCACTGCGCGATCCAGCCGACGGTACGTGCAACTGCAAACAAGACCGTGAACATCGAGACCGGGAAGCCGATCGCGCGCAGTGTAATGCCCGAATAGAAATCGATGTTCGGATAGAGCTTCTTCGAAATGAAGTACTCGTCCTGCAGCGCAATGCGTTCCAATTCCATCGCGACTTTCAATAGCGGGTCATCACGCATGTCGAGGGCGTCCAGCACTTCATGGCAGGTCTTCTGCATGACTTTGGCGCGCGGGTCGTAGTTCTTGTAGACGCGATGGCCGAAGCCCATCAGCCGGAAACCTGACGATTTATCTTTGGCTTTGGCGACGAATTCCGGCACCCGCTCAAGGGTGCCAATCTCTTCCAGCATATTGAGTGCCGCTTCATTGGCGCCGCCGTGTGCGGGTCCCCAGAGGCACGCAATACCGGCTGCGATGCACGCGAACGGATTAGCGCCCGATGAGCCGGCAAGACGCACGGTCGATGTCGAGGCGTTCTGCTCGTGGTCGGCGTGCAAGATGAAGATGCGATCCAACGCGCGCGCCACGATCGGATTGACCTGATAGGGCTCGCACGGCGTCGCAAAGCACATCTGTAAGAAGTTCGACGTGTAATCGAGATCGTTGCGCGGATAGATGAACGGCTGGCCGATCGAATACTTGTACGCCATGGCCGCGATGGTCGGCATTTTGGCTATCATACGGTTGGTGGCGATGACGCGGTGCACTGGATTATTGATGTCGGTTGAGTCATGATAGAACGCCGACAGCGCGCCGACGACGCCGACCATGATCGCCATCGGATGCGCGTCACGGCGGAAGCCGCTATAGAACCGGCCCATTTGTTCGTGGACCATGGTGTGGTTGTTGATGGTCTTGCGGAACTCGCGGAACTCGCCGTTGGTTGGCAGTTCGCCGTTCAAAAGCAAGTAGCAGACAGCCAGGAAGTTCGAGTTCTCGGCCAACTCATCGATGGAATAGCCGCGATAGAGAAGCTCGCCCTTTTCGCCATCGATGTAGGTGATGTGCGACGAGCAATTGGCGGTCGAGGTGAAGCCCGGGTCATAGGTGAAAAGCCCGGTGTCCTTATAGACCGAGCCAATATCGATGACGTTGGGCCCGATGGTGCCCGAGCGCAGCGGCAGGTCAACCGTCTTGGCCCCGGCCGAAAGTTTGACAGACGGGCCGGCGGGCTTCTTGGGTAGGCTCTTGTCGTGGATGGTCATCGGCAGGTCCTCCGTGCTTCCGCACGCTCAGTCAATAATCTAGTCTTAACAACGTTTTAGGCGGCGGCAGAAGGGGCGCCAAGGTGGCGCGAAGCCCTGACACGACGGCTCGGTTAAGCACTTATGTTGCGGCGCACTATACACCTGTTAGGCGCCCAGAACATAGTCCATCCGGACAAGATCGGCCGAAATTGCAAATTTGGCGAACGCGGCGAACCTCGCCGTTTGACCTAACCCTGCGCTGTCCTAGCGCTGCAACATGAGGAGTGGGTGGTTCAACTGACGAAACCGGCGGATGCTTTGAGCTTCCGTGGCGATGGCCACGATCCAGATTTTGCTCTTGTCTCCAACCCCAGGGCAGGGGTAACCACGCCGCAACGGCCGATCACTGGTCTCGACTCTCGCATGCATACCCCATCGATCAAGAGGATTTCAATGTTCGATCTGACAGGCAAGACGGCGCTGGTGACAGGGACGACGGGCGGGATTGGCGAGGCCATTGCCCGCGCACTTCACAAAGCCGGCGCGACGGTGGCGATTTCCGGCCGTCAGGTCGATAAGCTCGACGCCTTGAAAGCCAGCCTCGGTGACCGCGCGGTCGTCACACCCTGCGATCTCGCTGATCGTGCACAGGTCCAAAAGCTGATCGATGAAGCGTCGAAAGCGCTCGGCGGGCGCCTCGATATCTTGGTCAACAATGCAGGGCTAACCAAAGACAACCTGTTCATGGTCATGAAAGACGAGCAGTGGGATGATGTCATCGCCGTCAATTTAACGTCGACATTCATGCTGTGCCGCGCTGCCTCGCGCGCCATGCTGCGCAATAAGAGCGGATATGGCCGCATTATCAATATCGCGTCGGTGTCGGGCGTGTTCGGAAATCCGGGGCAGGGCAACTATGCGGCGTCAAAGGCCGGTATGATCGGCATGACCAAGAGCCTGGCCCGCGAAGTCGCCAACCGCGGCATCACGGCGAACTGCATCGCGCCGGGCTTCATCAAAACAGCGATGACGGACGCTTTGAGTGAAAAGCAGCAGGAAGAGATCTCAAAAATGATCCCGGCGCAGCGATTCGGCTCGGTCGACGACATAGCCGCAGGGGCGCTCTACTTGGCATCGGCCGAAGGCGGCTATATCACCGGCCAGACGCTGCACATCAACGGCGGTATGGCGATGGTGTAAGGCGCCAGAATTAAACAGTTTTATTTGGGTGGCCGGAACAAATGCTGCAATGCCGCACAGTGTGGTGGCAACTTGGCAATTGCTTCGGAAGTGTGTTAACTCGCGGCGATTTTTTGCTGCAGTCCGGGGCAAAAAGCCCTATCGATCATCGCGTAAGCGGCTTTAGGGCTCTGACGGACACCTATCCAGACTGAAGGCAGGCAGCCAAGGCAACTTGGTTTCATCGCGGCAGTCGCAACACAAACAGACGGCTAACAAACGAGGAATTGACGATGAGCGATGTCGCAGAGCGCGTGAAGAAAATTGTCGTGGAGCATCTCGGCGTTGATGCCGAGAAGGTGGCGGAGAACGCCAGCTTCATTGACGACCTGGGCGCCGACAGTTTGGATACCGTCGAACTCGTGATGGCATTCGAAGAAGAATTCGGCTGCGAAATTCCCGATGACGCTGCTGAGCATATTTTGACAGTCGGTGACGCGGTCAAGTTTCTGGAAAAGAACGCGACCGCTGCTTAATCAGTGTTCGACCGCTGGACATCACTCGGCCGCGAAGTCCTTGATGGGTACTTTGCGGTCGAGCCGTATCCGGTGCCGGAGAATACGGTATCCGCATCCGATCGATGCTGGAGAGACTGCGTAACGGCATGACCGTTATTTTTTGGGGGCCTTAGTCGAACATGCGCCGCGTTGTCATCACGGGTTTAGGGTTGGTCACGCCGGTTGGCTGCGGGGTTGAAGCGACCTGGGCTAATCTCCTTGCAGGACACAACGGGGCGCGCCGCGTCGACAATTTCGAAGTTGCCGACATCACCTGTCAGATTGCCAACTACGTGCCGCGCGGTTCGTTAGCAGACGGCAAATTCAGTGCCGATGATTGGATGGAGCCGAAGGAACAGCGCAAGGTCGACGATTTCATTATCTTCGGCGTCGCTGCAGCCGATCAAGCCTTAAAAGATGCCGGCTGGGCGCCAAAGACCAGCGACGAACAAGAACGCACGGGCGTGTTGATTGGCTCCGGCATTGGCGGTTTGACCGGCATTGCTGAGACGGCGCTCCTGCTTAAGGAAAAAGGACCGCGGCGCGTGTCGCCGTTCTTCATTCCAGGCCGCTTGATCAATCTCGTGGCCGGTTATGTTTCAATCAAACATCAATTGAAGGGCCCGAACCACGCGGTCGTCACCGCATGCGCAACCGGCACACACGCCATCGGCGATGCGGCGCGTTTAGTGGCACTTGGCGACGCCGATGTGATGGTCGCGGGCGGCGCTGAAAGCCCAATCTGCCGTATTGCCCTCGCAGGCTTCGCAGCCTGCCGCGCTTTGTCGACTGGCTTCAATGACAATCCGGCCAAAGCTTCGCGGCCCTATGACCGCGACCGCGATGGTTTCGTCATGGGTGAGGGTGCTGGTGTGGTGGTGCTCGAAGAACTGGAACACGCCAAAGCGCGCGGCGCCAGAATTTATGCCGAGATCATCGGCTATGGCATGTCCGGCGATGCCTATCACATCACCGCGCCGTCAGAATCAGGCGACGGCGCTTATCGCTGTATGAAGGCAGCACTCAAGAGTGCGAAGATCGAGCCTTCCGAAATTGATTACGTCAACGCGCACGGCACCTCGACGCCAATGGGCGATGAGATCGAACTCGCGGCGGTTGAGCGGCTGTTCGGAAATGCAGCCGGTAAGCTCTCGATGTCGTCGACCAAATCGGCGATCGGCCATCTGTTGGGCGCAGCTGGTGCGGTAGAAGCCGTATTCTCGGTCCTTGCCATGCGGGACAACATGCTGCCGCCGACGTTGAACCTCGACAATCCTTCGGTCGCGACGCCGATTGACCTCGTCGCGCATACGGCCAAAGCCAAGCCAGTCGATACGGTGTTGTCGAATTCGTTTGGGTTTGGCGGCACCAATGCGTCGCTCATCATGCGTCGCGTTGCGTAAGGATCTGGTCCAGCACGAAATAAATGGGGCCGCCTGGCCGTTTGCGGGCTGCCATATTGTCATCTTAACCTTCTGCCTTTGTAAACCGGTGCAAGTGGCTTGTGGGATGCGAGACTGAGCGCCGATCGTGAGATTAAGGCGTCCGTGACTGGAAATGCCCGGAGACAGCATGGCCAACGACCTTCAACGTCAACCGACTGTTTCAGCCCGCGGTGAACAACGCCCGCGGAGCCCGGCGGAAGCGTTGGAGCCCGGACGCGCGCCTCAGCGGCCGAAAGGCATCAAGGTCCGCAAAGAGCGCAAGAAGATATCGGGCCTTGTGCGGGCGATCAGCGGCTTGATGACCTTTGGACTAGTCCTGCTGCTCGCCGCCGCGGGCATGGGCGCGCTGTTGAGTAGCCACTTTGACCGGCCCGGCCCATTGACTGAGCAGAAATCAGTCGCAATTCCAAAGGGCGACGGCGTCATTGCGATTGCCGACCGCTTGGCGTCCGAGAATGTGATTGCCAGCCAATGGGCGTTCGTCACCAACTACAAAGCGCGCAGCATGGTTGGCGCCAAAGTCGGCGCGTTAAAACACGGCGAATACGTATTCAAGCCAGCGATGAGCATGCGCGATGTGCTGGCCGTCATCGCCGATGGCAAGTCCGTGCAATACAAGGTCACTGTGCCCGAAGGCTTGACGTCGCAACAGATCACGGAACGCCTCAAGGCCGATGCAACCCTTGACGGTGACATTGAAGCTGTACCTGCCGAAGGCTCGCTACTTCCCGAAACCTATGCCGCATCGAAGGGCATGACGCGATCAGACGTCGTCGCCACCATGCAAGCCAAGATGAAACAAATTCTACAGGCAGCGTGGGATAAGCGCCAACCTGATCTGCCGATTGCGACACCTGAGGAAGCGGTGGTGCTGGCGTCAATCGTCGAGAAGGAAACCGGCCGCGCCGAAGAACGCGAGAAAATCGCCGGCGTGTTTATCAACCGCTTGCGAAAGAACATGCGGCTGCAGTCGGACCCGACGATTTTGTACGGCCTTTATGGTGGCGCCGTGCAGTGGGGCAAACCAATCCTGCAGTCAGAAATTGACGCCAAGAACCTGCACAATACGTACAAGATCAACGGCCTGCCACCGACGCCAATCTGTAATCCTGGCAAAGCCGCGATTGAAGCGGTGCTCAATCCAGCAAAAACGACGGATCTCTATTTCGTCGCCGACGGCACAGGTGGCCACACGTTCTCAGATACCTTGAAAGAGCACAATCAAGCCGCCGCCGAATGGCGCAAGGTCGAGAAGGATATGCGCAAGAAGCAGGCGGCGGACGCGGATGCGGCGCCTGATGCCACAGCGGCACCAACTGCGTCTGCAGCAGCAGCGGCACCTCCGGCCGCTGCAACAGCACCCGCTGCGGGCGCGGCCCCCGCGATTGCACTGATCAATGGCATCAAGCCCGGATCTACACCAGCCGCCGCCGCTCCAATCCCAAACCCGCCAACCGGCGCACCCGCCGCAAAGCCTGCCGAACAGGCAAAATCAGCGTCGAACATTCCGCCACCGATGCGCAAGCCGAAAACGCAATAGCACCGACTGCGTCTGTTGAAAAAATCGGAATGCTGGGACCGGTGGATAACGTCACGCGAAGCCTAGAGCCGTTTACTGGACGTCGGCGTCGTCTGCATCGTCAGGTTTGGTGTCGAACACCTTTCGGCCAGTGAACATGGCGGAAATGATACCGCCGCCTTCGCGGATTTCAGTGATGATCACGCCGGTGATGTGGAGAGCGATGGCCGCGAGGATCGCGAAGAACACCCAATAATGCGTCGTCAAGATCGGCGATCGGAAGGCCCGCATCGCTTCCCAAGAAACTTGATCAACGCCGGTCATGTTGTACGGCACGATCGACGCTGGGTCCGTTCCGGGCGCCGCGATCCAATTTGTAATCCAACCTCCGAATGGAAGATAATAGATGTCGGTGCCAGCGAGCATCAGGCCCGTTGCCGCCTGCGTAGTGAGCAGCAACAGCAATACGAACACCATCAGACGCGCCGCCGGATTATGACCGGCGTAGCTTTGCGGTTGGCCACGCATAAGTTTACCGAGATAGTCCCTCAAACTGTTCCAATATCCTGAATAAAAGGGGACAATTGCTCCCCATCTGGCGTGCTTGTTGCCAACAAAGGCCCACACGAGGCGGAACAACAGATTGGCCGCAAACACGTAGCCGAACCAAACATGAGTGGTTTTAAGCAGGATCTTTCCAGCGTCGCTGACGCCAAGTGCCTTGTCCCATAAGATCGCTGTTCCAATCCCGGCAAGGGCGGTGACGCAGACGACATTAATCCAATGAAACAGCCGTGTCGGCAAATCCCAGACGTGATAGGAACGCAGCGTTTGAGGTGTCATGACTGCGGTCCATGTCCAAGAGAGGGGCTCGTTCTTCAGAACTATACGCTGTAGGGTAGAGTAAAGTGAAGGTCCTTTAAGCCGGGAATCGCGCGCCGATATTGCGGAACGAGGTTTTGATACGGCGGACTGTGCCGGTTTTGGCGCGCATGACGACGGTTTCAGTTTCCGCAAAGTCGCCGCGGAATTTGACGCCATCCAACAGTGAGCCGTCGGTGACGCCGGTCGCCGAAAAAATAACGTCGGCCGAGGCCATGTCTTCCATTGTGAAAATGCGATTGAGGTCGCTGATGCCCATGCTGGCAGCGCGTCTGCGTTCGTCGTCATTCGATGCCATCAGGCGGCCCTGAATTTGCCCGCCGGTGCAGCGCAGTGCCGCCGCGGCGAGCACTCCTTCTGGAGCCCCGCCAGAGCCCAGATAAATATCGATGCCAGTTTCTTTCGCATCCACGGTCCAGATCACACCGGCGATGTCGCCGTCGGGAATGAGCCGCACGGCGGCGCCGGCTTCGCGCACGGCTCTGATGATGCCGGCATGGCGCGGGCGATCCAGAATGCAGGCCGTGATTTCAGAAATTGGCACGCCTTTGGCTTTGGCGAGGGCGCGAATGTTATCGCCCGTGCTTTGATCGAGATGGACGATGCCTTGCGGGTACCCCGGACCGATGGCGATCTTGTCCATGTACATATCGGGCGCGTGCAGCAAGCCGCCCTTTTCCGAGATGGCGAGCACGGCCAGCGCGTTCGGCATCGACTTGGCGCAAATCGTTGTGCCTTCTAACGGATCGACGGCGATATCGACGTCTGGACCATTTCCGGTGCCGACTTTTTCACCGATGAACAGCATCGGCGCTTCGTCCATTTCGCCTTCGCCAATGACGACAGTGCCGTTGATGTTCAGGCTAGCCAATTCGCGGCGCATGGCATCGACCGCGGCTTTGTCGGCGGCTTTCTCATTGCCGCGTCCGCGCAGGCGGGCTGCGGCGATGGCCGCGGCTTCGGTGACGCGTCCGACTTCCAGCACGAGTACGCGGTCCAAGCCGCCGTTCCGGGCGTTGCTCATTGTCTAGTCCTTCCCAATTAGATTCCCCTCTCCCCGTCCATTCCGGAGAGGAAGCGGCCGTCACGTGTAGGTTGGGTTAGCCCGGCCCTGATTTCGATTTCGAGTTTCGATGTCCGATCCGCGCGTAACCCAACGTGTCTCCACCCGTTTCAAGATGTTGGGTTACGGCGCGCAAGTGCAAGGCGCGCCTAACCCAACCTACAGTCCTACAGCGTTTCAATTCTAATCATTTGCGGGCGCTCGGTGACCCGGCCGTCACTTTCGATTTCGGAAAGCGCGGCGCGCACCGCGGCTTCCCCCGCCTCATGCGTGATGATGATGACCGATACCGGCGACTTTGCTGGAGGTTGTCCGGGTTCACTCGCGGGGTTGGCGGCAGCTGGTTTGTGTTGCACGATGCTTTCAAGCGAAATCCCGTGTCCGCCCATGCGCGTCGCGATCGCCCCCATGACGCCCGGTTCGTCCATCAGTTTTAGCCGGACATAATACGACCCGTAATTCGAGGAGACCGCGGCGGCCACATGCGGCTTCAATTGCTGCGCCGGCACCACAAAGGGCGGCACAACCGACCCGCGCGCGATGTCGATGATGTCGCTGGCAACCGCGGACGCCGTCGCTCGCGCGCCGGCTCCGGCGCCGACCAGCAGAATATTGCCCGAAAAGTCTCCGTCGACCGCAACGGCATTGGTGACACCCGAGACTCCCGCAATGGCCGTGTTCTTGTCCACGAGACAGGGCGACACGCGTGCCAGAATGCCGTTTTCCGTTTCGACAGCGACGCCCAAAAGTTTGATGCGGTAGCCAAGACTATCCGCCGCCTCGATATCTTCGGCGGTGATCGACTGGATGCCTTCGATATGAATGGCATCGAGTGCAACACGTGTCGAAAACGCGAGGCTCGTCAGAAGTGCGAGTTTATGCGCTGTGTCGAAGCCGCCGATGTCGAAGGTCGGATCGGCTTCTGCATAGCCGAGCTTCTGCGCTTCCTTGAGAACATCCTCAAACGCGCGCTTCTCGGTTTGCATCTTGGTCAGAATGAAATTGCAGGTGCCATTCAAGATGCCATAGACGCGTTGAATCTCGTTGGCGCCAAGCGCTTCGCGCAATGTCTTGATGACCGGAATTCCACCGGCGACGGCGGCCTCGAAATTGAGCGCAACCTGTGCTTCCTCCGCGCGCCGCGCGAGGTCGAAGCCATGGTGTGCCAGCAACGCCTTGTTGGCGGTCACGACGTGCTTCCCAGCCGCGAGCGCGGCTTCGACCGACGCCTTCGCAATACCACCCTCGCCGCCCATGAGTTCCACAAACACGTCAATGGACGGGTCTTTCGCCAGGTCGACCGGGTTGGCGAAGAACTTAGCCTTGGTTGCAACCGGGCCGCGCTGCTCCGCCTGCGATTTGGCGGCAACGCCCGTCACTTCGATCGGGCGGCCGGCGATATCTCCAAGCCAGTTTCCATGCGTTTCAAGCAAGTCCAGCAGTCCACCGCCAACCGTGCCGAGGCCTGCGATGCCAATTCTCAAGGGTTTATGCATGGGGAGGACGTACGCTCATGAGTTATTTCGCTTTTCCGGCCACTCGCTTCTGGTGACGTGCATCGGCGGCCGCGGGCTCCATATGCACCGGCGGCGCCATGTCCGCGAACAATTTTTTGACCGAGCGCGCGGCTTGGCGAATGCGTTGCTCGTTTTCAACCAGCGCAATGCGGACAAAGCCTTCCCCGTATTCGCCGAAGCCAAGCCCCGGCGACACAGCAAGGTCGGCTTTTTCGATGAGGATTTTGGCAAACTCAACCGAGCCCATTGATGTGAAAGGCTCTGGAATCGGGCACCAGGCAAACATGGTTGCGGGTGGGGGAGGGATGGTCCACCCAGCGCGGCCGAAGCTATCGACCAGGATATCGCGGCGCGTTTTGTAAACTTGACGGATTTCGTCGACGCACTCTTGCGGGCCGTTCAAAGCCGCGGCCGCTGCAACTTGAATGGGCGTGAACGCGCCGTAGTCGAGATAGGATTTGACCCGTGCCAATGCGCCGATGAGGCGTTCATTGCCGGCCGCAAAGCCAATGCGCCAGCCCGGCATATTGTAGGTCTTAGAGAGAGACGAGAATTCGACCGTGCAGTCCATTGCGCCCGGCACCTGCAACACGGACGGCGGCGGGTTGCCATCGAAGTATAATTCCGAATAGGCAATGTCCGACAGAATGTAGAGGTTCAACTTCTTAGCAAGTTTCACGGCTTCTTTGTAGAAGTCGAGGTCGGCCACCATCGCCGTCGGGTTTGACGGATAGGATAGGATCACCGCAATTGGTTTCGGGATTGAATGCTTGACCGCATGTTCGACGGCGGCAAGGAATTCATCGCCAGTGCCAGCTTTGACATGGCGCATACTGGCGCCGGCAATGATGAATCCAAATTCGTGGATAGGGTAGGTTGGGTTCGGAACAATGACGACATCGCCTGGAGCAGTGATCGCCATCGCCATATTGGCAAAGCCTTCCTTCGAACCCAGCGTCGCCACAACCTGCGTTTCCGGATCGAGCTTTACACCAAAGCGGCGCTCGTAATAGCCGGCCTGAGCTTTCCTCAAGCCAGGGATGCCCTTCGATGCCGAATAGCGGTGCGTGCGCGGTTTGGTCAGCGTCTCGACCAACTTCTCAACGATATGAGACGGCGCTGGCATATCCGGATTGCCCATGCCGAGATCGATGATGTCGGCGCCGCGCGCCCTGGCGGCTGCCTTGAGGCGGTTCACCTCGGCAAAGACATAGGGCGGCAGGCGCTTGATGCGGTGGAAGTCTTCGGACACAGGCGTTCTTTCGATTGCGGGCAGCGCTGTGAGCGTGACCGGCGCTGATTGCAGCGCAACAGCGCTCCAAATCAAGAACGTCAATCGCACTTTACAACGACGATGCCCGACTCAAAGCCAAGCAAATTAACGACGAGTGCGTGTGTACGCTTCTGCCTGCCCACCCGTAAAGTGTGCTGAATGCCACCCAGTTTGGCGGGGCGAGCGGCCGCAGGCCGCTCACATGCGTTTGAAGTGCGCCGCAGCAAATTCCGCTCTAAGAGCATCTTACGCGAACAACCTGTTTCGGACCTTGCGCGGCTGATCAGTCAGGCGCAATGTCATTGGTTCATTGTCACGTCTGTTTCACGCCCCCGAAGTACTTCTAAATTAAGATCGGTTTTCCAAAGTCCATGTCCGCAAAACGTCCAGATATGACAGCCGAACAACCCGCTGCAATGCCGCCACCACCGATGTCGTATCTGCTGCGCGACCCGGAGGAGTTTGCACGCAATATGGTCCGGCTGATGGAAGTGAGTAGCAAGGCCGTCTCCACTCTCATGGGACGCCCAGACGCCAAAGTGAGCCCCTATTCGGCAGCTGGCGAAGTTTCGTCAGCTGCCGGCGTCCTCAACGATGTCGCCAAGATGTGGCTCAATGAGCCCCAGCACCTCGCCGAGGCGCAGACGAAACTCATGATCAAATACGGCGAGCTATGGAACAATTCCATTCGCCGGATGATGGGTGAACCCGTCCAACCTTTGGTTCAAAGCGAACCGAATGACAATCGCTTCAAAGACGCCGATTGGAGCGAGAACCCCTATTTCGATTTTTGGAAGCAGGCCTATCTCATCACTTCGCAGTGGTCCGAAGGGATTTTATCGGAAACGCCGGGCCTCGAAGGTGAAACCAAGAAGCGGGCCGAATTCTACGTCCGCCAAGTCACGAGCGCTTTTTCGCCAACAAACTTCCCGATGACCAATCCTGAAGTGGTGCGCGAAACAATGGCCACCAACGGCCAGAACCTCGTCACGGGTATGTCGCTCCTTGTCCATGACATGGAAACCTCGGGCGACCTGTTGAAGGTAAGCCAGACCGACACCAAAGCTTTCGAAGTTGGCCGGAATCTGGCGACGACACCGGGTAAAGTCGTCTATCAGAACGAACTTCTGCAGCTCATTCAGTATGCGCCAACGACAAAGACCGTGCATGAGCAGCCGTTATTGATCGTGCCGCCGTGGATCAACAAATTCTACGTCCTCGATCTCGGACCTTCGAAGAGCCTGATCAAGTACGTGGTCGACCAGGGTTACACGGTGTTTGTGGTGTCATGGATCAATCCTGACGAGCGACTGGCCCACAAGACGTTCGAAGACTACATGATCGAGGGTCTGCTTGACGCTGCCGAAGCGGTCAAGCGCGAATGCGGCACCGAGACCATCAATGTCACCGGCTACTGCGTCGGCGGCACGCTGCTCGGGACCGCGTTGGCGTATTTGGCGGGACGTGGCGAGACGTTATTCAATGCCGTCACATTCCTGACCACTCAGGTTGATTTCAGGGAAGCTGGCGACCTGTTGCTCTTCACGACCGATGATCAGCTCGAAGGGCTCGAGGAATTGATGGCCGAGCGCGGCTATCTCGACGGCTCGCGGATGGCCAATGTCTTTAACGTTATGCGGTCTCGCGATTTGATCTGGCCCTATATCGTCAACAACTACATGTTGGGCAAAAAGCCGTTCCCGTTCGACCTCTTATACTGGAACCAGGATTCAACCCGCATGTGCGCGGCCAATCATGCGTTCTACCTGCGCGAATTTTATAACGAGAACCGATTTGCGAAGGGTCAAATGACCATGGGTGGGGTCAAACTCGACCTCAAGAAGGTCACCGTGCCGATTTTCGAACTGGCCACCAAAGAGGACCACATCGCTCCGGCCCGCTCAGTTTATAACGGCGCGCGCCTGTTCGGTGGCCCGGTCGAGTTCGTGTTGTCAGGCAGCGGGCATATTGCTGGCGTCGTCAACCCGCCTGATAAAGTCAAATACCAGTATTGGACCGGCGGCGGTCCGGTGAAACCCGATCTCGACACCTGGCTGGCCGCCGCCAAAGAGACGGCCGGGTCGTGGTGGCCGTATTGGATCAAATGGCTCGCCAAGAATTCTGGCGGGCAAGTTGCAGCACGTACGCCAGGCTTGGTTCTCGGAACCGTCGAAGATGCGCCGGGGAGTTTTGTGAAGGTTAGATCTTAGGGCATTGAATTAATGGGTTGTTATTCAGGGAATTGAGGTCTGAGACAGCTGTCACCCCTGGAACAGCGGGGGCTGCCGGGCAGGGCTAAAACCAATCCATCAAACAGGCGAATACGCCAATTATAACCCTGATGGAGACGGCAATGACCAAGACCCACATCATCCTCGCCCTGACAGCCTCGGTGTTGACGGCCACCTCGTTTGCTGGCGCAGCCAGTGCTAACGGCGTCCGTTTGGGCTTCGGCGGCCCGATGGCCTCGTTTGTTGCGTCCCCAACCCACGGCGGTGGCGGCCGATCCAGCCGGAATGCTGGGGCGGCCTATGCAACCGCAAAATGCCAAAAGAAATCGGCTCCAGTTCAGACGGCGCGCCGCGAGCCTCCGCCACAGCCAAAGCACTACTCGGAAGAGTCAAAGCGCAAGGTTACAGTGGCTTCAGTTGAACGGGATCGCCCGGCCCGTAAGTCCGCTTCACATGTCAGCGAAACGGTCAAGGAAACCAAGGCCGAAGTCGCGTCGAACGAAACCCCGGTTGTGGTCAGCGGCTCCAAGTCGTTAGTTCAAACGCAGGTTGAAACCGATGCCGCGAACGCAGCTCCGGCAACTGTCACTCAGCCCGATGTCGCTGCCAACGATCCAGTGCCTGCGGTGGCCACAATCGAACCAACGACGACGGTTGCCGCCACTGAGACAATTGCCGAAACCATCCCGGCAATCGCTGCTCCGGCCGTAGTGACCGCCCGTGACGACGTGGGCTGCAAGAAGTTCATCCCCGCGGTTGGTGTCACAGTGACGGTTGACTGCGAAAAGTAAGGAAATAATGGTTTCGAGCGCGGCGGTCTCTGGACGAAACCCGGAGATCGCCGCACACTCGTATGGATTTCCTGGCCTCACTGGCTTGCAGACCTGACTGACGACGTTCAAGAGATTTTGGATTGGATCCTACCGCCATGGCTGCTTATGCCCCTTCGTCTGCCCCCCTCGTTAAGGCCGTCAAAATGGCGCCGAAGATTGCCTACCGCAATTTGTTCCATGACCGCTTGAGCTTGCTGGTGACGCTGATCGGGATCGTGTTCTCGGTTGTTCTAGTCGCGATCCAGTGCGGGCTTTACCTCGGCTCGCAACGCACCATTGCAACCGTCATCGATAAGGCTGCCCCGGATTTGTGGGTGGTGCCGATCGGGACCAAGAGCTTCGATGATCCATCGCTTTTAATCGGGCGCGAACGGCACGCGATTTTGTCGACGCCCGGCGTCGGCCGCGTTGAGCCGATGGTGGTGGGTTTTTCGGCCTGGCGCAAACCAAAGGGTGGCAAGAAGGCATTTATTCTCGTTGGTCTCGACTACACCAACGGCGGCTTAGCGCCCTGGGACATCGACCAAGGCTCTATCGCAGACTTGTCGGCCCCCGATGGCATTGCGATCGACAGCTCGTATTTCAAGGATCTCGGTATTGAGAAGCTCGGTGATTACGCCGAGGTCAACAACATCAAAGTGCGCGTCGCGGCCGTCACCAAAGGTATTCGCTCATTCACGACGCTGCCTTATGGATTTACAACCATTGCTCGCGCCCGCCAGCTCACCAACGCCAATTCCGATCAGGCCACGTATCAGCTCGTAACAGTCGCTGAAGGGGCTGACATCGAGACCGTCAAAACCGCACTGCAAACCCGCTTGCCAGATACGGAAGTGCTGACCCAAGCCCAGTTCCGGGAACGCTCCTTGACGTATTGGTTGTTCAAGACCGGCGCGGGCATGGCGCTGATTTCAGGCGCGGTTTTGGGGATTATCGTCGGCGTCGTCGTTGTAGCCCAGACGCTCTACGCCAGCACCAAAGACCACTTGAATGAGTTCGCGACTCTGCGAGCGCTTGGAGCATCTGCAGGCTATATCCACGCTGTTATTCTGATCCAAGCCATCTTGAGTGCATTGATCGGCTACATGATCGGCATTGGGCTCGCATATTCGGTGGTGCGGGCGGCAAAGGGAACAACACTCAACGTTGTGATGACACCGCAACTTGCGGGTTGGATGTTCGCGCTGACAGTCGGCATGTGCATCATCGCCGCGATATCCGCGATCTTCAAAGTTACCCGTATCGACCCGGCCGGCGTGTTCAACCGGTAAAGGACGCGGCTCAGAAAGTCTGAATAGCATCCCGGTGCTTTCGGCGCCGGGATGCCCGTCGTCGTCTGCCTGTCTCAATCGTCGAGCAGCGTCATAGTCGCGGTGAGCATGGCATGGAATGGCGCTTGCGGCGCCTCGCGCGGTTGCGGCTGGTTCGTGCCGCTGATGATACCAGCGCAATCGCGGCCGCTGCATAAGGAGCCGGTCGCGATCCCCGCGGCTCCGATCGAGGCAACAGTCATGGCTGATATCGCCAGCGCGACCAGATATAGGGACGCGGCAGTTCCGAAGGCACGCAAAACTTGATCAATCGACATTTTTGAAACCCTTTAGCTACAACCCAGAACTTTAAGGGTGCGGTCATTGTGGTTAAGGCTCCCTTAAAGTTATGAAAGGCTGAAAAAAATTGTCAATGCCCGGCGCGAGTGCGCGGCAGCAATTATCCGCCTGCGCCGAAAGTTTGAATGCTGACTGACGAACGCAGTTGCGAGATAGGTCCAGTGACAGTGACCACAGACTCCCCTAGCTTGAGCTTGGGAAGAAATCAGTTTCGAAAATTGGTGATCGTGCGGTGTTGCCAAGTCTGTGCCCTGCAGCAAAGGGCACTGGCTGGCTGTGTATTTTTCCCATCGGACTTATATTTCTCAGGGAGAACTACAATGAACCTCGTTACAGCACTTGCAGTCGTAATCGGCGTCCTTGGCGCCTTAGCAACTTGGCTTTTCCTTGATCCACTATCGGGTCTCGGTTTGCAGATCTGGGCAGCCTTTATCGCCTGGGGCAGCTTCTATCATTGTGGTGGCGGTGAAGGCGGACTCAAGAACGCAATCATTGGCGCCATTTGGGGATCGTTGATGGCCACCATAGCCTTCATCGCCATGCCAATCGTTGGTATGGGTGCCGTTGGCGCAGCGATCTGTGTCGGCGTCACAGTTGCGATCATGATCCTCGGTGCGCACGTGCCGTTGCTGTCGGTGATCCCGGCCGCAGTTTACGGCTATGCCTCAACGGCTGCGTTCGCACTGCTGAAGGGCGGTGCTGCCGCTGACTCGGCCGCCATTGCAACAAGCCCGTTCCTCAATATCGTCGCTTCAATGGTGATCGGTGCGCTGTTTGGGTACGTTTCCGAGAAAATCGCCAAATCGCTCGCGACATAGCATCAAAGTCTTGAGTTCAGCCGCCGCCGGTCCCTTTAGGAGCGGCGGCGGCCAGTTTCTATTGACTTTGACCTCGACCGCCTTTGATTTTTTCTCTATGTCCCCTGATTTATGGGCATTGCGTCGCAACAATTTTGCGCGACATTAGGAAACCGAATAGAGTCTGGCACGTATGTCGAGCAGGGACATACGCCGATCCGCGCCCCAGTGGCGCAACGTTGAAATCAGCCTTGAAGGGTGCTTTTCGTGCGCATAGTGGTTATTGGCGCCGGCGTTGCAGGCTTGAGTGCTGCTTGGTTGCTGTCCCAACGCCATGACGTGGTGCTGTTCGAACGCGAGCCGCAATTTGGCGGGCATTCGAATACCGTCGACGCGCCGGGCCGGTCTGGTCCCATAGCGGTCGATACAGGGTTCATCGTCTATAACACCGCTTGCTATCCAAATCTGATCGCTCTGTTCCAACACCTCGGCATTACCACTGCGACAACGGATATGGGTTTTGCCGTGTCCCTTGATGACGGGCGCTATGAATACAACGGCGCTGGGTTTGACGGCTTCTTCGGTCAGCGTCGCAATCTCGCATCTCTCAGTCATTGGCGGATGGCCGCCGATATTCGCCGCTTCTTTCAGGAGGCAGCCGAACTCAGCAGAGATGCCGCCGCCGATCCGTCGTTGTCGCTCGGATCATGGCTGGACAGCCGCAGCTATTCGAAAGCTTTCATCGATCGCCACATCGTACCTATGGGTGCTGCAATCTGGTCTGCTCCACTCGGTGAAATTTTGGATTTCCCTGCCGCCGCCTATGCGCGCTTTTTCTCCAATCACGGGCTCTTACAAATGAGCAACCGGCCCGAGTGGCGGACCGTCAAAGGTGGAAGTCGAAATTACGTCTCGAAGTTGATGGCTGGGTTTAAGGGCCGGGCAGTTAGCAATGACAAGGTGGTCTCGATCTCCCGCACCAATGGCCGCGTCCTGATCAAGACCGCTAGCGGGCACCACGATACGTTTGATCGGTGTCTGATCGCCACGCACGGTGATGAGGCATTGGCATTGCTGTCCGACCCAACTGGCGAGGAGCGCAAACTACTCGGCGCATTCCGTTATGCGGCCAACGAAACGATCTTGCACACCGATACAACTCTAATGCCGGAACGGCGTCGCGTTTGGGCAAGCTGGAACTATATCGGTGCGGTGGGTCAAGACCAAAGCCGTGCCGCGGCCGTCTCTTATTGGATGAACCGGCTGCAACCACTTGAAACCAGTGATGACTATTTTGTTTCACTCAATCCATTGCTGCCCGTCGACAGTAGCAAAGTCATCCGCCGCTTCGTCTATTATCATCCGCTGTTCGACGCGGCCGCACTGTCGGCGCAGAAGCAACTATGGTCGCTGCAGGGCGCCCATAATACTTGGTTTGCGGGCAGCTACTTCGGCTACGGTTTCCATGAAGACGCTTTGCAAGCAGGATTGGCGGTGGCCGAGGACCTAGGCAACGTACGGCGGCCGTGGCAAGTTGAGAACGAGAGCAGCCGGCTGACGTTTTGCGAAAAGCAGACTCCGGCAACTGTCATGAGCGCCGCACTATGATTGCGCCCGCAACTGTTTATGTTGGAACCGTCGCCCACAAGCGCCTGCGACCCAAGGTCCATGCACTGTCGTATGGTGTCTATTCGTTGCTTCTGGATGTTGACCGGCTGGGCGAGGTTGCGGCCCGGTCGCGGCTGTTTTCTGTCAACCGATTCAACATCTTGTCGTTCTACGATCGCGATTATGGCCCCGGTGATGGCACGCCCCCCAGCCGCCACGCCCGTGAGTTGTTAAGCAAAGCCGGCTTTGACCCCGCTGAATTCCAAATCCTACTGCTGAGTTATCCGCGCGTGCTCGGCTACGTCTTCAACCCGTTGTCTGTCTATTATGCGATTGATCCAAATGGCCACCTAGTTGCGTTGATCTACGAGGTCAACAACACATGGGGGGAGCGGCGGAGCTACGTCGCTGCTGCGGGTAGGGATCACTTGGGGACATATACGCAAACCGCCAAAAAAGAACTGCTGGTCTCGCCATTTGCCGAGGCTGAGGGACGCTATGGGTTCTCCGTTACGCACCCCGGCGCAAAGTTGTTGGTCGGCGTGCAGCTCTATGATAGGGCCGGTGCGCTGTTGCGAACTCACTTCAAAGGCGCGGCTGAGCCGTGGTCGGACCGCCGCTTGCTATCAGTGTTGGTGCGCTTCCCGCTCCTGACGTTCAAAATCATCACAGCCATTCACTTCGAAGCCTTTAAGCTTTGGTGGAAGGGCGTGCCAGTGACTGGAGGTGCCACAAAGCCCGGATACGCGGTGACCTTTGCTGACGTGCCACCCGTGTCGAAGCCGTAAGAGAAATCCACCACCCCAATGACAAATAGTTCTGCCCGCGATGCGATGTCTCCGAAAATAAAAGCTGGGCTATTGACCAGCCACGTTAAAAGTCTTCGCGATGCAGCCCTTCTGGCAGCCAGCCGCCAAGCACTGAAGCGCCTGAAGGGAGGCGCCATCGCTGTCTCAGCACCATCTGGCCAAATGGCTGTGTTGGGGCAGGGCGCCGTGCAAGCTTCGGTCTCATTCAAATCCTTGCAGCCGGTTTGGCAATCGATGACGCGCGGCGGGCTGGGGTTTGCTGAGAGCTATATGTCTGGCGAAGTTGTGACCGATGATCTCGGCGCGCTCATGCGGTTTTATGCAGGTCACTACGATACACTCGCCGCCTCCAGCCGCGGCGTGTTCGAAGTGCGCAACGCTGATAAATCGTGGCATCGCTCGCGCTCCAATACACGCGAGGGCAGCCGCTCCAACATCCACGCCCACTACGATCTCGGCAACGCATTTTACAAGTTGTGGCTCGATCCAGGCATGACGTATTCGAGCGGTCTTTACCGGCCAGGTTCCGACGATCTGAATGATGCGCAGAATCGCAAATACAACCGGATCCTCGATGCGTTGCAGCTCGGACCTGATGATAGCTTGCTTGAAATTGGCTGTGGCTGGGGTGGCATGGCCGAGCGCAGCGCGCTGACTGGTGCTGCCGTTAAAGGCATCACTATTTCAAATGAACAACTTGATTATGCCAAAAGCCGGCTGCACAGCGCCGGTCTCAGCGAGCGTGCTGAAATATCGTTTACAGACTACCGCGATGTCACCGGCAGCTTTGATCACATCGTATCGATTGAAATGATCGAGGCCGTCGGCGAAGAGCATTGGCCGTCGTACTTCTCAACACTGCGCAGCCGCTTGAAGCCCGGCGGCAGTGCCGTCATTCAAGCCATCACCATTCGCGACCAAGATTTTGGCCTCTATCGTCAACGTCCAGATTTCATCCAGCGTTACATCTTCCCTGGCGGCATGTTGCCGACGCCCGGGATTTTGCAGCAGCAGGCGGAAAAGGCCGGTCTGGTTTTTGAGACAGTCGAACGCTTTGGCTCAAGCTATGCCACCACACTGAGCGCGTGGCGCGATCGTTTTTTCGCCGCCTGGCCAGCGATCGCCGCCCTCGGCTTCGACGACCGGTTCCAGCGCATGTGGGACTACTATCTGACCTACTGCGAAGTTGCCTTCGAGCGCGGCTACACAGACGTCGGGATTTATAAGTTTAGACGAGCAGGGGAATAGGCAGCGCTGGAAACGGTCCGGTTTGTGCGATCTGAAAGTGCGCGGCGCAACATTTTGGATGCTGCACCGCTCTTGGTCTGCCAGTGCCTTATGACACGTGGAAGTCGGCAAGGTTTACGGAGTTTGCGTTAACACCCACGAGCCGCAGCGTTCCATCGGTACCGATGGTGACCAGCGTGTCGTGCCCGGCCTGCTCGATGGTGACCTGATCGCGGAATTCAGCCACCGTGTTGATGCCGAGCGCCGTGAGATCGATGCTGTCTTGGCCATCGATTGCATTTGAGTCAAAGCCGATCACCCGGTCGTTGCCAAAATTTACATTGAGCACGATGGTGTCGTTGCCTTGAGTGACGTTGAGGACGTCGTTACCGCGCCCACCATTGATATCGTCGTCGCCTGCACCGCCGTCGAGCCTGTCGCGGCCAGCACCGCCGTGCAACATATCGCCGCCGTCTGAACCGTAGATGGTATCATCACCGTCCCTGCCCCAAACAGCATCTGATCCCGACCCGGAATCGATGCTGTCATTGGCTGATGTGCCGAGGATTGTATCGTCGTCGTTGAATACGTCTTGAGTGCGAACGCCACCAACGATCGAGTCACTACCGCCGCCAGAGTTGAGGACGACGCGATGATCCGATGTCAGGCCTGAAATATCGACCTTGTCGTTACCTTGGCCGCCGTTGACGGTGATGGTGTTGAAGTTGAGGCTGGTTGGATTGAAGTTGCCAACTGCATTAACCGTATCGGCACCACCGGCCGTGTTGATCGTGATCTCCTCGATGTTGTCGAGTTCGGCAATGACGACGCCGTCACAGGTGACGACGATTTCGGTTCCCGTCTTAAGGCCAGTAAACCCGGCAAGCGCGGCACTACTCAGCGTTCCCGCCAAGGCGCCGTTGCCGTCGTCCGTGTTGGAGTAGACGTTGAATACTTCGTCGTTGTTGTTGCCTTCGACAACGAAGCGGTCCAGGCCACCGGTACCGCCATCGACAAAGTCGCGACCATCGGATGGGCCGTTGCCATTGCCGCCGCTTGCATTCCAGAGGATCGTGTCATCGCCAGCGCCTGCGAAGACGATGTCGTTACCTTCACCACCGTCAAAGGTGCTGTTGGCACCATCGCCGACGAGGATGTCAGAAGTTGAGGCGCTGTTGGTACCCTCGATCGTTCCGGCTATGTCCCTCACAACGGCAACATTCGCCGTATCCGCGCTTGTGCCAGTGTAGGTGAACGAGTTGTTCGTGCCATCGGTATCGGTGATTTCGATGCCACCGGCATTCAGTACTGCCGTAAAGCCAGAGGAGCTTTCTGTAACCGCAGTGATGTCCAACGGGCTATCAGGATCAACGTCATTGTTAAGGAATGCCCATTCCGGAATGACAAACGCCGTGTTCACGAGGTTCGTCACCACCCGGTCATCATTGGCGATCATCAAATCCGCGACTGCTGTGACACTGACCGTTGCTGTCGCAATGGTGCTGCTGAGCTCGCCATCATTGACCGACACCTGGATGGTGCGTGGTGTTGTGCTCGGATCTTCCGATGTGCTGGAGTACCGAACCGCCTGAATGGCGGTCTGGAAACTTGCCAGCGTAGCTGGGCCAACGAGATACATGGTGATCTCGCCTGCGACTGCCGGGCCGAAGCTGGCTGTGATGCCAGCTGGCAGAGCGCCAACGGTGGCAAGCACGTCACCTGCCTGCGCATTGGTCAGTTTGACCGTTGCAGTCATCATCTGAGGACTATCCGTGTCGACGATGACCGGAACAGAAGCGATGGCAACACCGGCACCATTTTCGGTGTAGGAAGTGGCGTAGTCGTTTCCGGCCGGACCAGGAACGGTCGCGGTGGTGATTGTCGCGATGCTGAGATTGTCGATTGAGACACTGTCAAGAATGCTGTTGTTGTTCGTGCCGCTGACGACAAAACGTATCGCGGCATTGGCAGTGAGCGTTCCAGTCAGGGCAACGTTATTTGTGTTGCCATTGTTAGAGGCACCATCGATAACCTGGATTGCCTGGATGTGGCCAGCACTGAAAGTTCCATCGTCACTGAATGTCACAGTAACGATTTCGCCATTGTCGAAGCTGTTCTCATTGTAGGAGTAGCTCAACGTTGCGCTTGTGACCCCCGCCAGATTGACGGTGCGTTGGATCGAAGCAGTGCCGAGGCCGGTATCAGTGTCATTGTCGCCGAACCGCAGTGTATTACCGATTGTCAGGGCATCGATCAAGATCTGACCAGCCGATGCACTGTTTGTGCCGCCGTTGTCTCCGGTTTCAACCCACGGAGTCGTCCAAGCGGTCGTGCCGTTGGAGTTCGACAAGCTCTGAGTATTGAAATTGTCGAGATACTGGCCGGTGGTCGTTGTGGTGGTTTGAGTATGCAAATCCAGCGCCGGTGCAGCGGAAACGATTTCACCTGTCACATCATTCAGCAAGATCGTGAACTGGCGCACGGCTACAAGAACGCGGGTTAACGGGTCAGGTGAGTCGTAGCTGTTGATGACGACTTGATACTGGTTGTCAACGAACTGATACGACTGGTTCGCTGGCGAATGCACCGGGGCTTCGTAGTTCAGTGTGACCGGTCCACCATTGGCAACAACGATTTGATAGAGCGGTGTGCCCTGGAAGTCGAATTGACCAGGGACCGCAACCACCGTGAAGCGGCCGCCAGAATTGTTGGCAGG
Organism: Hyphomicrobium sp.; assembly: GCA_031380225.1. Taxonomy (GTDB): domain Bacteria; phylum Pseudomonadota; class Alphaproteobacteria; order Rhizobiales; family Hyphomicrobiaceae; genus JANNFX01. Next base: position 1,459 of record JANNFX010000177.1, on the reverse strand, counting down.
GTCGATCTCGTGGTGAAGTGTGGTGAGATCAACGTCGGCCGGAGGTGCGCCATTGATAGATTCCGAGTGATAGTCGATACTGAAAGGAATACGCGTGGCGATGACTGAGCCATTGGCGATGTTCTGCGCATTTGACCGTCCAGCATCATAGCTAGCGGTGTTTTCCAGCACGCGATAGGCGACCGTTGGGTTGTCCGTTCCCGCCGAAATGATACGCTCGGTATTGCCCAAGCTGTCCTGGAACACGGCTACAGCACGCAGCACATGGCCCGGATCGACGGAGCGCACAGTGTAGGTTTGGCTCGTCTGAATGACGGACCAGCCGGAGTCATGACCAAATTCGGTGGTTTGCCATTCATAGGTCAGGCCAACAGGCAGGCCGTTGCCATCGAGGGGAATGCCATCGACATCAGAGAAGTTAGAAAGCGTTGGAACAAGAACCTGACCGACGTAAGGCGTCACCTTGCCTTCGAACATTGTTGGATCGGCAATGGTCACGGTGCCAGTGGCTACATTGTTGTTGCCAGCAATCGTGACAATTTCGTCAACGAACTGCAGTTGCTCGATGTTCTTGATCAAGTCGAGATCGTCAGTCAAGGCACCACGGCTGCTATTGGTGACTTGTGTTGCCACACCGTCAATAATCTTCCAGATCGTCGCGCCGACAGCGCCAGTATCGCGGTCACGAACCGAGATAAAGCCGTCGCCGTTCAGATCCTGGGCTGCGCCAACATATGACAGCGTGTCTGGGGCCGCACCGTTGAGATTAACTTGGACGGTCAAACCTTCGATGTCATATTCAGAGCGGAGGCCTTGGAAAACCGCAGTGTCGGTGTCGGTTTCAGTGGCACCAACTGTGCCGTCCAGGATTTCACGCACAATGCTCATGTTGCCGGGATTGATGGAGCCGTTCAACATCAGCGAGTTGAGTGTCGCGCCACCGAAGGCAGGGCTCGCGAAGTTCGGGCTGCCGTCCGGATTGGTCGCGAACACCTTGCCGGCGTATTGGCCGCTGAGGACGGTGTCTGTGCTCATCGATTCGGCAGAGTAGGTTCCGGCCGGAACTGGTTGGCCAGCAGAATTCGTCGCGCCTACAGGAACAACAATTTTGATGCGTACGTTGAGCCAGGCATCACCATCGATCAGGTCATAGCCGCCACGTCCACGCAGCAAGTCGTTGCCATCGCCGCCCATCAAGATGTTGCCATCGCGGAAGGTGGATACTGGTGTAGAACCAGGAACGCCGGACGTGCCTGCAAACAATGTTTCGCGTGCACCAGAGCTGGTCACGATTCCACCGGTCGTGACAACCGATCCGCCCAACCAGTCATTCAATCCGGAAATGCGGTCTATGCCTTCCTGTGTGAGCAAGTGTTCTGCAAATAATTCGGTTGGAACCGAGTCCGGTGCCGACGAGCCGCCGCCCGTATGGCCGCGATCATCACCTTCCAGCACGGCG
>JANNFX010000176.1:0-28289 GCA_031380225.1 Hyphomicrobium sp. | reverse complement strand
ATTGCCGGGCTCGTGACGTCCGCTGGTTTTGAAACCGATATTGTCTCTCCCGACGCCGATGCGCGCGACGCCGTCAAAGTTTTGGGATTTGCCACTGAGGGTCTGACCAACGCCTCGGACCTTGATGTGTCCAACCTCGATCGCTGGTCGGCCGCCATCGTCGCCTTCCATGAGCATGATTGGGAAGCGCCTATTCTCGCGCGGATCTTGCCCCGCCCGTGTTTTTACATCGGCGTTCTTGGCGGCCGCAAAGCGCATGCGGACCGGGTCGAAAAACTTGGCGAGTTAGGTTTCGGACCTGATGCGATTTCGCGCTTGCGCTGTCCCGTTGGGCTGATCCCAGGCGCCAAAAGCCGGATCAGCCTTGCGGCCGGCATTTTGGCAGAGCTGGTTTCAGAAGCAAAGGCGGCAGGGATTGTGAGTTAGACTGAGCCGCAACCTAACCTGCCATACGGCTGATCGGTGTCTCGGCTATTGTGCCGCCACCGGCCGCATCGTCTTCCGCCATCCGGGCCAAGATTTCGTTGGTCAAGCCGCGAACGGCGTCACCAATCGCACCCGGATATTTGGCAATATAACTGCGTTCAAGGGGTTGGAACCGCGCCGCGTCTTGCAGCGCATTCACACGCGGCAGCGTCCACGCAAAACACCGATTGACGGGATCGGCAGCCAGCCAGCCGTGATAGTCGTTCTCAGTCGCCGAATACTGATCTTTCATATTGATGATGACGCCGAGGTCGCGCGCAAACCCCATCTCCGGGTTGAGGCTCTTGAAACGGCGGAACACTTCGAGGCCGCACAGCGACACGTAATCGGCTTTGGTTGGCGAGACATGATAGTCGGCTTCGCGAAGCCAACTTTCAGTCAAGATCGATAATCCTGGCGGGCAGTCGATCAACACCACGTCAAACACATTGCGCGCTTCGGTCAACAGCGCGCTGATCGCAAGCCGCAAGCGCCCGTGCAGGCTTTCCTTCGAGACTTCGCGCTCGAACAGCGTCAGTTGCATATCGGACGGGATGACAAAAACCGTCTTGGATTCATCGACGTCGGAAACATTGCGAACCACAAATCGCGGCCACTCAGTTTCTTTGTTTTGAAGGACACGGCCGACGAGATAATCAACCAGAGTTGAGCCATCGTTCTGCAAGCGGTGTAAGTTGGCGACCGTCATGAGCATCGATGACACGCTCGCCTGCGCGTCACTGTCGACGACTAAGACATTTTTTCCGTGATATGCGGAAAGTGTTTCGGCCAGCGCCATGACGAGCGTCGACTTGCCGACACCGCCCTTGGTGTTCATAACCGCTATGGTTTTGCGCATACTAATACAGGCCCCACCCCGGCCATGACTCTTGATCACCCCTGAAGGTCCCCGAGGCAGTTCTACAGTGCTGACCGATTATGGCAACCTGAAGCGCGCCCAGGGCACCAATTGGGCCAAAGTGTGGGTAACTGGGCTGGAATTGCGAGCTTGAGCGGTTGCTGTCAGCTGTTTTCGCCTACCAGCGGCTCGGAACCCAGTGATCGCCGCCGCGGCGCACCAGAACTTGATGGCTCGTTGTGCCAATGACCGGCGGGTACTCGATGACCCGGTCAACGGCCGGGCGCAAGACGACCGTACGCGGAACATAGTCGACAACCGGCGGCAAGTAGACCCTGCGCTCCGTCGCCGGCCGGATCAGCACTGGCACCGGCACGTCACGTACGACGGCCGGCACGGTGACCGGTACGCGGCCGGCACGTGCGACAACGACCTCGCGGGCGACCGTGCGCGTCACCGCTGGGGTGACGACGCGGCACCGGCGTTCTTCGCCATGCCAGCCGCGCGACGTTTGCCAACGCGATGCCGCCGGGCGCACGACGACGGTTTCATGAACGGTTCGGGTCACGGCCGGCGTCGAGCGATATGTGACGGTTTCAGGCCGCACAACTTCACGGCGCATAACCGTGCCATAGGCTGCCGGAACGCGCTCAACTCTGACGCTGCCGGGAGCCACAACAACCGGCTCTACGCGCGTCATTGTCAGGGCCGGTTCGCGGACGACTTGGCTGTAGCCGGGGCGCAATACAACCGGGCGCTCAACGGTTCGATACTCGTCGGGCGCCCTGACCTTTTGATAGCACTCGCGGTCGCCATGGCAGGCTAATGCCGGCGATACGGCCAAAACAGCGACGGCAGCCGCAGCCGCTCCAATGAATTTACGCATGACGATATCCCAAACTGATTGGCGGCGCGCGGGCCTAACAGGAGCGCCTCGCAGCCCGAGACCACGGGACCCGTACCAATGACCGGTGGCTGCGAGGGGACTCCCACGAGCGAAACCTAGCCGACTACGGAGTGAATTCGAACGTCTTCATCTTTTGTTGGTGAACAATAGGTTAGCGAACATTAACCTTTGGACCCGGTGAGCGATGTTCACAGTCACCCTGCGCAATGCTAAATCAGCTGCGCTGAGGCTCGACCTCGCCAGCCGTCTGACCAGGAGCCCCCAATGTCCGCCCCCCGCTTTCGCCTGACGCAACCGCTGGCCATCCTGGCCGCTCTGATGCTGACGCTGCCGATGGCAGGGTGCGGCGTCAATAATATCCCGACCTACGAACAGAGCGCGCAAGCCTCATGGGCGGAAGTGTTGAACCAGTACAAGCGCCGTACCGATCTCATCGATAACCTGGTCAACACCGTCAAAGGTTTTGCCGAGCAGGAAAAAACCGTCCTGACCCAGGTTACAGAAGCGCGCGCCAAAGCCACCAGCGTTCAAGTGCCGGCCGACATTCTGACCAATCCGGAGGCCATGAAAAAATTCCAGGAGGCACAGAATACCCTCGGCGGCGCCCTGCGTCAGCTGATGGTGGTCGCTGAAAGGTATCCTGACATCAAGTCAGGCCAGAACTTCCTGACCTTGCAAGCCCAGCTTGAAGGCACGGAAAACCGCATCGCCACCTCGCGGCGCGATTACATCCAGTCGGTCAAGCAGTACAACACCGAAATCAATACCTATCCCGGCAAGTGGTGGAAGTCGTTCCTCTATCCCGACAAGAAGGACATGGCGAACTTCGAAATCCCAGCCGAGGAAATGAAAGTCCCGAAGGTCGACTTCGAGAAGAAGTAATCCGCATTGCCTCGAACCGGGAGGTCCACGCCGATGCGTGACGTGCGGTTGACGCATTGCCGCGAAAATGCAGGTGCTTGCGCCGGGTTATCGTCCTGGCACAAGTTGGCGTTCGCCATCCCGTTGATAGCGGCCATGATATGGCTGGCGCTCGGCACGGCGGCATTTGCGGCGCCTGAAATTCCTGAATTGAAGGGCCGCATTACTGATGCGGCTGGACTTCTCAATCAGGAAGATCGCGACGTCATAGAGGCACAGCTTAAGACGCTCGAAGAAACCTCATCCGATCAAGTGGCTGTGCTAACCGTGCCTTCGCTCGGCGGCTACGCGATCGAGGAGTACGGCATTAAAGTCGCGCGCAAATGGGGTATCGGCCAAAAGGACAAAGACAACGGCATCGTGCTGATTATCGCCCCCAACGATCGCAAAGTCCGCATCGAAGTTGGGCGCAAACTTGAGCCGCAAATGACCGATGCGCTCTCAAGCATCATCATTCAAAATGGCATTCTGCCGAGTTTCCGGCGTGGTGATTTTTCGGGCGGCATTCGCAACGGCGTTCGCGATATCAAGGACGTGCTACTCGGAGACGAGGAAGCGGTGCGCGAACGCGCCAAAGGCTTGAATGGCAGCGGCGGCCAAGGAGCGGATACAGCGGCCTTGATCTTCCTCGCCATCTGGATCGCCATTTTCCTATTCATCATGTACCAGCAGTACAAACAAGCATCGACCATGCCCACCAGTATCGATCCGCGGCAGCAACGGCGCCGGCGAGGACGCTTCGGCAATAACGGCGGCGTGGTTGTTATTCCGGGTGGATCGGGTGATTGGTCCGGCGGCAGTGATTGGTCAGGCGGCGGCGGCGATTTTGGTGGCGGCGGCTCTTCGGGGAGTTGGTGACGTTGGAAAATAGAACGATGGATGAATTGGGATCGATGAATTGGGGTCAGACCCCTTACACACATCTGCGAGACCGTTCTGGATCAATTCTGTGAGGGGTCTGACCCCTTCCTGAGGCGTGTTGGTAAAGTGACTACTTTGCGAAAGAAAAATGATGCGCCTGTTTTCAAAAGATAATGCCGATCGGATTGCAGCGGCAATCTCAGCGGCCGAAAGCAAGACCTCGGGAGAGATCGTTGCGGTTGTCGCGCCTGAAAGCAGCTCGTACCTTTACGCGACGTTTTTATGGGCCGCGATCCTCGCGCTTCTGGTTCCGTGGCCGCTGATTTTCTTTACCTGGATGACGGTCCAAAAAATCTATTTGATACAGCTCATCACTTTTTTCCTGCTGTTGTGCCTGTTCTGGCCGCGCAGCATCCGCCTTGCATTGGTTCCCAAGGGCATTCGCCAGGGCCGCGCCCACCGGCGCGCAGTTGAGCAATTTCTGGCGCAAAACCTGCACACAACTGGCGGCCGGACAGGTGTGCTGATTTTTGTCTCAGTCGCCGAGCGTTATGCAGAAATCCTAGCTGATACCGGTATCAATGAAAAAGTTCCGAACGGCACCTGGAAAAAAATCGTCGACGAAATGACGGCCATGATTGCTGAAGGTCGAGCGACGGACGGCTTTGTTCACGCCATCAACGAGGTCGGGAAACATCTGACTCAGCATTTTCCACCGGGTTCGCACGATCCCAACGAGCTGCCCGATCATCTTATCATTTTGGCCGAGTAGTGCACCATGCTTTAGAGCGGCCAGTCTAATTTCAACGCTCCCCGTATAAATCACAACAGACACCAACAGAGAGCCGCTGCTATGAGCCCATTACCCCGCCCAGCACTTCTCCTTGCTGCCGCCCTGCTGCTGGCCGTTCCAGCCACGTTGACCGCAAGCACCTGGAGCCCCAGCGCGCTGGCCAAAACACCTGAGGCGGCCGAGAACTGGAACGGCGCTGAAATCGCATGGAAAGATATGCGCGAGGGCGTTAAACAAGCGACCGCAACCGGCAAGACCGCTATTATGGTTCTGCACGCCGAGTGGTGCTCGGCCTGCAAAAAGTATCGCAATGTTTTTAAAGACCCAGGCATCGTCGCAATGTCGAGCGACTACGTCATGATCCTGGTCGACGTCGATAAAGATCCAACCACCAACGGCGCATTCTCTCCCGATGGCACCTACGTGCCGCGCACGTTGTTCATTACGCCTGATGGCGATGTGCGTTCAGACCTGGTTGGCAAGAGCGATCCGGAGCATCCCCACACCATCGACAGCAAGAGCCCGGATGAATTGTTGGGTCTCATGAAAAAAGGTGCGCCTGCGGGGAATGCTCCTCCTCAAGAGCAGACGATTTTGATCGATCCGCAGCAGCAGGCACAATCTGAATAGACGTTATTGCACTTTTGCCGCCGCTGGCTGTTCAATCAGCGCACCCCAACGGCTGTTGTAGGGGTGGACGTCAATGCCAGAATTGCTGGCTTTGCCTGGAACCGCGACAGGACCCTTTTCGAGCGGCCGGCCTTCGTTTGACCAGCGAAAAATGCCGCCGCGCAAGTTGTGAACTCCTGATGCTCCTACCTCGGTCAGTCCGGCAGCGGCCTTGCTCGCAAGTGTCGATGAGCGTTTGCCAACTGAGCAATAGAAAACAACTTGCTTGCCCTTGGCCTCGGCGGCGATGTCTTTGACAAACTGCGCGGGATCAGAATTTGGCGCGATGCGGCGCGCGCCCGGCAAGCGGCTTACCGCAAATTCGTTCTCTTCGCGGACATCGAACAGCATCACCGGCGTTCCAGCCTTGACCATGGCATCGAATGCATGTGGATCCAGGTGATCCAGCGACGGGAATTCCGTTGCGATCTTAGCCTCGACGGCGGTCAGATCGTCTTTCGCGCCCGCGATTGATGGCGTGGACGCGAGGAGCGTTGCGGCAGTCATGATAGCCGCCGCAAAACCCCCAAATCGCTTTACGTTCAACATATGATTTTTAGCTGCCTTATGCGGTTGAGCGCGGCCGGACTGTGCGCCCGGCCACCCTCAACAGTGCACCACTTGGCCGTTTAGTATCAAGCCGCTTCGCGGTCTGTGCCTGGGGTCACGGGCCGGTTGGCGCGGCCAGATTTAGCGTCCTGCAACTGCAGGATATCCCTGACTGGCTGCGGCCGGACTGGCTCAGCATTCGATGCCACAACCGACAGCTCGACGACCGGCACTGCAACCGGCGCCGCGACCGCGGCAGACTGGGACCACGCGGACATCATGCGCGTCGTGGCGTCCATGTACTGTTGCATGGCCGTGTTCCAAAACCGCATCTGCTCATCGAGCAGGTCTTTTGGCGAACGGCACCGGCTGATGCGATGTGCGGAGTCGATGGTCGCCAATGTGCGGCGGCTCATATATCCGACGGCTTCTGCGCTGGCACGTGCTGCGCCGCGCGCCGGAGCCATGGATTGAGACAAAGCGCTGACCGTTGAGAAGTAAACGACAAGCGGAGATTGAGAAAGGACGGCGTCTTGAACCGCTTGGTGTCTTGCGAGATCAACAAGGTGTGGTGCGATGAACATGGCGTTTTCCCTCTGCACTATTTACTTGCCGATGGCTTTGCCACCGGATGGGTCTCGCTTTGCCGCTGCGAGTTGGCCCGCACTGATCATTGAAAATTGTCGAAAAATGGGACGGGCTCTGAAATTAACTCCCGCCGGGCGGGGAAAAGCCAATCACAATATCTCGATATCCACTTCATTCGTCAGTCACGGCCATTTCACCCACTTGACAGCAAGACTCTACAGGAGAGGCCGCCACACCGGAGTCGATCAATTCTTCTTGAACAACTTAGGGTTGGTGTCCCCTCGTGCGGCTCTTCTCTAAGAAATGCTCAGGGAGCGATTAACCGTACCGAAGCTCTCGTTATCAAACTTATGCTCACTTCCGAGTTTATCTAATTTTTCGCAATCGTTTCAGAGTATTCCCGCTTTGTGTGGCGTTGGGAGTCTCAGGTTTGGACGACCGGCTTCGGCGCTTCGGTTGGCGCAGTTGTTGATTATGGTTGTGCCCTTGCTGGCGGTATCCAATCCAGTCTCAGCTGACAGTTCCAAACGCTCTGACGACTATTGGCGCGAAGTCTGGGCCGGCGCCGATGTGTCCGCCAATACGTGGCTGGTTTACTCGGGCGCCACCCTGTCGCCGTGGAGCCAAATCCACAAAGACGGCGTCCGGCTCAGGACCGTAATGGGCTACGGCCAATACAGCTACGACGGCTTTATCGCCGGCACGACAAACCGAAATCACAAGCAAAAATTCAACGCTAGCACCGCCTTCGCCGATGTGCTGGCGGGATATCTGATGCAATGGGGGCCGGTGACCGTCAAAGCCTTTGCCGGCGTCTCGTTTATCGAACACGACATCGCACCCTTTGACACCGAAAACTTTGCCGCGGGAGATGACGTTGGGGTTAAAGGCGTGATTGAACTTTGGATGAACACCGGCAAGCGCTCGTGGGCATCACTCGATCTGTCCTACAGCACAGCCCATGAAACCGCCGCCATCCGCACGCGGAGCGGATACCGGTGGACGCCATCATGGTCGTTCGGTGCCGAAGGCGGGCTTAATCTTGATGGACAAGGCCAGTGCAAAATCCGCCTCCCTGAGCAGACTGGCTGCCGATTGAATGTCAATGACGTCATCCCCAAAACGCTGTTCGACTATGGCCGCACCGGGCTATTCGCGCGCTACGAATGGGATGGTGGCGAAGTCTCAGTGTCCGCCGGGGCACTGGGCCAAGTCCTTAGCCCCACAGGCGATATACAGTTCGAGCCCTATGCGACGGTCAACTGGATTATGCAGTTCTAATCCCGGCTCACGAAGCCGCGACTGCTTGTACTGGTGCGCCCGGCAGCGTAACCAATCTTGGAAAACATAACCCAGGATTTCCCGTGCAGTATATCTCGACCCGCGGCCTTCATTCGAGTGACGGCGCGCAAGCGATTGGTTTCAGCGAAGCAGTGCTAGCCGGCTTGGCCCGCGATGGCGGCTTGTATCTACCAGAAACTTGGCCTCAGCTTTCGACCGAAACCATCGCGTCGTTTTCCGGCATGCCGTTTGCCGATATCGCGGTCGATGTCATTCATCCCTTCACCGGCGGCGAGATATCGAAGTCAGAACTCAAAGCGCTGGCTGACGACGCGTATCAGACCTTCGGCCACGCGTCGGTAACGCCACTGGTGCAGATTGATCGCGATACGTTCATCCTCGAACTGTTTCACGGTCCAACGCTGGCTTTCAAAGACGTGGCGATGCAGTTGCTTGCGCGGCTAATGGATCACATCCTCGCCAAACAGAACCGGCGCGCCACCATTGCCGGCGCCACATCGGGCGATACCGGCGGCGCAGCGATCGAAGCGTTCCGCGGCTCGAAGCGCGTCGATGTCGTAATCCTGTTCCCAGATGGCCGCGTGTCGGACGTACAGCGCCGCATGATGACCACGCCTGAGGATAAAAACGTGCATTCGGTGGCCGTCAAAGGCACGTTTGATGACTGCCAGGCGCTCGTCAAAGCGATGTTCAATGATCACCCGTTTCGCGACCGTGTCGGGCTATCGGGCGTTAATTCGATCAACTGGGCGCGCATTGTTGCGCAGGTGACCTATTATTTTGCGGCTGCGTCCACACTCGGCGCGCCACATCGCAAGGTCACCTTCGCAGTTCCGACCGGGAACTTCGGCGATATCTTTGCTGGCTACTGCGCGCGCCGCATGGGACTGCCGATCGAGCAGTTGATTATCGCGTCGAATGAAAACGATATCCTGCCGCGAACGATGGCCCAGGGCATGTACGCGACGCGCGAAGTCAAACAAACGACCTCGCCGTCGATGGACATTCAGGTGTCGTCGAACTTTGAGCGTTACCTGTTCGAAGCGTCAAACCGCGATGCCGCCACCATCCGTTCGCAAATGGATTGGTTAAAGCAATCCGGCCGCTTCCAAGTTGGCCCAGCGCTATCCCAATTCCGCACCGATTTTAATGCGAGCGCCGCCAGCGAAGACGAGGTTGCAGCCGCAATCCGCCACGTGGTTAAGAGTGCTGGGTACACCATGGACCCGCATACGGCTTGCGCCTACGTTGCCCTGCAGAAATGCCGGCATCCGAGCGAAAAAAATCCTGGCGGCGAGCCAAAAGTTATCCTCGCCACCGCGCACCCTGCTAAATTTCCAGATGCCATGGAGGCAATCACGGGTGTGCACCCCGCTTTGCCGCCACGGTTGTCTGGTCTGATGTCGGCAATGGAGCGGTTTAAAGTTTTGGATAACGATCTCACCACGATTGAGGCCCATGTCGAGGCGGTGACCAGTGCTTCGCGCGGGGGCCACAGCGTATGACACCCGAAATCTCGGTGCTGCCAAACGGCCTTCGGGTTGCAACGCAAACTCTGCCGCACCTGGAAACGACCTCGCTCGGCGTCTGGGTGGGTACAGGCTCGCGCGACGAAACGGTGGCCCAACACGGGCTTTCGCATCTATTTGAACATATGGCGTTCAAGGGCACGAAGACACGTTCGGCGCGCGACATTGCCGAAGAAATCGAAGCCATTGGCGGCGATTTGAACGCGGCGACCGGGGTCGAAATGACGTCCTATTTCGCGCGCGTTTTGAAGGGCGACGAGCCGGTTGCACTCACTATTCTGGCCGATATTCTGCAAAACTCACGCTTTGACGAGGCCGACCTAGCTCGAGAACGCGAGGTGATCTTGCAAGAAATCGCCGCCATCGACGATAGCCCGGACGAATTGATTTACGACCTGATCCATGACGCAGCCTATACCGGACAAGCAGCCGGACGGCCGATTATCGGCACCCGCGCCAGCGTCTCGGGCTTGTCCGGCGCCGATCTCAAGACCTTTTTGGCCCAGCACTACCGGCCCCGGAATATGGTTGTCGCAGCTGTGGGTTCCGTCCACCATGAAACGTTCGTGCGCCATGTTGAGGCCCTATTCGGCAGCCTTTCTGAGGCTCTGGCTGAACCCTCGGGTCCGGCCAACTATACCGGGGGAATGCGGTTCAGCGAAAAAGCCTTTGAGCAGTCCCATATGATGCTCGCGTTCGAAGGACCGTCATACCTCGACGAGCGCTACGTCACGGGTCAAGTCCTGTCGGGGCTTCTTGGCGGTGGAATGTCATCGCGATTGTTCCAGGAGGTCCGTGAAAAGCGCGGGCTTTGTTATTCGATTTATTCGTCGGCTTGGGGCCTCAAAGATTCGGGATTGTTCGCAATCCATGCTGCGACGGGGAAGGACATGATGGCCGAGTTGATCAACGTCGTGCAACAGGAGCTCCAGCGCGTAGCCAGCGATGGCGTGAGTGCAGCCGAGATCCAGCGCTCGAAAGCTCAACTCAAGGCCGGACTGCTGATGAGCCTTGAATCATCTGCCGCGATTGCCGAAGCCATCAGCCGCCAAATTTTGGTCTACGGCCATGCCTTGAGCCCCGCTGAATTGGCGCGTCGCGTCGATGCAGTCAGCGAAACTGATCTCAGCCTGTTCGCCGAAAAAATGTTATCACAAATCCCGTCTGCTGCCGTGATCGGCGCCGGTCGCAATTCGCGCAAGTTTGCCGCGAGTGCTGCAACCCGATTGAGTGGGTGAGGACCAGCCCATGGCGCTACTCAGACCGCGAACGTTCGAAACTCCGATCACCATCGAAGGTGATGGGTTGTTTTTGCGGCCGCCACAGTCCAGCGATTATCCGGCATGGGCGGAATTGCGAACTCGCTCGCGCGAGCATCTGACGCCATGGGAACCAGTTTGGGCGCGCGATGATTTGACCAAGTCCGCGTATCGCAGGCGTCTGCGTCACTACGCCAGTGAAGCGCGCGCCGACCTTGGGCACGCATTTTTCATTTTTGATGCCGAGACCGATCAGTTGACCGGCGGTGTATCGCTGTCAAATGTCCGCCGCGGCGTGTCTCAAGCCGCCACGCTTGGCTATTGGCTGGGGCTGCCCCATACCGGCCGGGGCGTCATGACCAAGGCTGTTCAGACGCTGCTGCCGATCGCGTTCCAATCACTTGGCCTGCATCGCCTTGATGCGGCCGTGCAGCCAGCCAATACGGCCTCAGTTCGTGTTTTGGAGAAGAACGGATTCCAGCAGGAAGGCCTGGCGCGGGAATACCTCAAAATCAATGGCGCTTGGCAAGACCACCTATTGTTTGGCCTTTTGAAGAGCGAAGCCACACCGTCGCGTGGAGGTCCAGCGTGAAGGGCGCAATCGCGATCACCATAAGCATGATTTCGAGGGCGCTCGTCAGCGCCGTCGTGGCCGTGTTTGTGTTGGCCGCAATTTCGGCGCCGCCGGGATTCGCCGTGCAACCAATCATCGTTTCGCCTGACCAAGACCGCATCGAATTGACCGCGCTCGGTGAAGCTTACGAAGGCCGCGGTGACCGTCTGCAGGTCGATACCGCCGCAGGACCAGATGGTGCGGTTTCACGCATGGCAGTGAGCGCGACGCTCGCCGGCACCAATCCCAACTGGATCGTCTTCGCGCTCTCGAACCCGAGCGACAAACCAATCGAACGCTGGCTTGCTGCCGACCGGTATACCGCGTCTGGATCCGGTGTTGTCTGGCCCGACCTCGACGCACGCCGCATCGAAAGCATCACGCCGTCGCTGGGCTTTGTTCCCGAACGCATCAAGAGCGACCGGGCCGACGTGTTCCGCATCACGTTGGAACCCGGCCAGACCATCACCTATGTTGCCGAATTGGCATCAGGCCACTTCGCGCGCGTGTCGCTGTGGAAGCCACTCGAATACGAATTGAAGGTCCGCGACCGGTTGATGTTCAACGGCGTGCTGCTCGGCCTAACCGGCTTGCTAGCCGTGTTCCTGACTGCAATTTTTGCCGCCAACCACAAGTTGGTGTTCCCGGCCTCGGCGCTGGTTTGCTGGTGCGCGTTGGCTTACCTGTGTGTCGACTTCGGCTTCTTCCATAAACTATTCCAGTTGAAGGCCGAGGATTACGCAGTTTATCGAGCGGCCTCTGAAGCCGCGCTGGCGTTCTCGCTGGTAGTTTTCTTACACGTCTTCCTGCGCCTGGTACTGTGGGGCGGCATGGTGCGTATGCTTGTCAGCGTCTGGATGCTGGCGCAAGTTTCGCTCATTGCAATTGCCATTATCGATCCACGCCTTGCCGCCACGTTCGCACGTGTGTCGTTTGGCTTAATCGGCCTCATCGGATCGGGTTTGGTGATCTATCTGGCTCTCCGCGGCCAAGACCGCGCGCTATCGCTGGTGCCGACGTGGACACTCTTTAACGTCTGGATCTTTGCGGCCGGCATGGTGTTGTCAGGCCGATTGACCAACGAAATGTCGGTCTCGGCGCTGGTCGCTGGTCTCGTGCTGATCCTACTCTTGATCGGTTTTACGGTGACGCAATACGCGTTCCGCTCGGTTGATCCGGTTTTTGCCGGTGCGCCATCTGACTTGCAGATGCGCTCACTCGCCGTTGATGCGGCCGGTGCCTCGGTTTGGGAATGGAATACGCGGCGCGATGAAATCAAAACCGACGCCAGCATCGAAGACACGCTCGGCCTGTCACCCGGCGAACTGACCGGCAAAACCGAAGACTTCCTGCGCCACATCAACGAAGCTGACCGCGAGCGGTTTCGCTTAACGCTTTGGGGTCTGCGCGAGCGCAACGGCGGCGAGATTTCGGTCAATTTCCGGATGCGGCACGCCGATAACAGCTATCGTTGGTTCGAGATTGAAGCGGCGAGTGTGCCGACCGACGATCCCAAGACGCTGCGCTGTGTTGGTCTGATGCGCGACGTCACCGACACGCGCCGTGCGCACGAGCGCTTGGTGCAGAATGCGGTCAAGTGCTCCATAACCGGCCTGCCGCATCGCGAGCTGCTGCTTGACCGCATGTCGACCGCAATGCTGCGCGCAAAGTCCGAGCCCAGAATTCGCCCGACACTAATTTCAGTTGGCATCGACAAATTCAAAAGCGTCAACACCTCATATGGTCTTGTTGTCGGCGATAGCTTGTTGTTGACGGTCGCGCGCCGCTTACAGCGCCACATTGGCGATCATGACACGCTATCCCGCATTGGCGGCGACCAATTCGGCATCCTGCTGATTGCCGAACAGAGCGCCTCTGATATCGCGGCACTTGCCGAACGCATCCGCCGCAGCCTGCGTTCGCCGATCAAGATTGCGGGACAAGAAGTCGTGCTGACGGGCTCGCTCGGCATCGCCATTTATGATGGTGAGCAGGCGTCGGGACATGACCTGCTGAAAGAATCGGAAAGCGCACTTTATCTCGCCAAGCGCGGTGGCACAGACCGTATTGAAGTGTTCAAACCGCAGATGCGGGCCGAGCGCGATGACCGCGTGGTCATCGAAACGGAACTCCGCAAGGCGCTCGAGAAAAACCAGATCCGCGTTTTCTACCAGCCGATAGTCTCACTTGCCACCGAAGAGCTGGCTGGTTTCGAGGCGCTCGTTCGTTGGGATCATCCCAAGCAGGGCCTGATCAATCCAGCGGCGTTCGTGCCGATAGCCGAAGATTCTGATCTCATCCTTAAACTCGGCTCCTACGTCCTCAACCGGGCGGTCAAGGATGCCGTGCAGTGGCAGCAAGAGTTACCGCGCACAGAGCGGCCGCTGTTCGTTTCGATCAATGTCTCGCGCCGGCAACTGTTGCGTGACGATCTCGTTCAGGAAGTGAGAAGCCTGCTGGGCCGGTCAATTCTACCGCCGGGCACTTTGAAACTGGAAATCACTGAAAGCCTGGTGATGGAGAATCCAGAACAAGCAGCAGGGATGCTGGACCAATTGCGGGGCACGGGCGCGGAACTAGCTCTTGATGACTTTGGCGCCGGATATTCGTCGCTCGCTTACCTGCATCAGTTCCCGTTTGACTCCATCAAAATTGACCGCTCGCTCATTCATTCGGGCGGCGGCCTGCAAAGTGCGAACGCGACCATCGTCCGGTCGATGGTGGCGCTGGCTCACGAACTCGGAAAAAAGGTTGTAGCCGAGGGCGTTGAAACTGCAGAAGACGCCAGTTTCTTGCGCGGCATCGAATGCGAGTACGCGCAAGGCTACTATTTCGGCGAGGCCGTGCCGGACAAAGACGTCATCCAGATGCTGCGCCAAATCCGCAAGTCGGAAAGCAAGATGCAGCCGCGGGCGCTATTCCGCGCCAAAACCAAATCAAAAAATGCCGACAGGCCTGAGCCGCCCGTCATGTCAGGGCAAAGCAAAGATGGCGGCAACGCCACCACGGCGGCCCTTGGCGCGGCAGCGATGGCGGCCATGGCAGCGGTGGCCTCTAAGCCACGGCCAAACAGCCAGAACCCGGCTATTTCCAGGATCAATCGTTCTCGACCAGCTGCGGCGCCACCGCCGGGCCTGGTACAACCCCCCGTCCAATTGACCCAACTCGGACCCAATCCGCTCATTGAAGGTCTGGCGCCATTTCAGATGCCAGGCCCGCCGCCGCTGCCCAGCGGTCACGATGCGCCAGATTTGGCGTCCGTGTTTGGCAACGGCGGGCATCACGACGTCCAGAGTAGCGAAAGCGGCGGCCACCCCATGCAGCTGTTTATGCCGCCGCCGCTAGCGCCGAATGGCGCCCATCATCGTACTAGCAATTTCGCTCAGTTAGCGGCAGCACTTCCAGACGACGCCGGGGCGCACGCCGGAATGAACGCCCAAACGCTGGCTGGCGCGCTGTCACAATTTCCGCCAGCCGGCGCCGAGCAAAACTTCGAAGACTTGGCCAAGGCGCTTGAGCCAATCGATCAGCTTCAGGCTGCGGCCAACGCCAAATTCGATGCCCAGGCCAGCCATCTCCTCTCGCAACTTTCAATCCCGGTGACGATGGAGTTGCCACCGGCAGCGGCATCAATTCCGCACGCCTCCAGTTTTCCGCAGTCGCCCCAGCTGCCGATGCCGGGAATGCAAGAGCCGAAAACAATCCCCATTGATTTTTCGAAACTGCCGCCATCGATTGCCAATAGCCTGGCACGGCTTGCCGGTGCCCCGGTTGACCCCAATCAACCCAAACCAATTCCGTTGTTCGCCAAACCAGCAAGCGGGCGGTAGGGTCAAAGCTGGCGCGGCGACCGCTTACCGAAACGGATTGACAACTTTGACCGGCCCGTAGGCTTGACCGTGATTCAGGTCTTCAGAATACAGCATTGGCGCGCCGATTGCTTCCGCGGCGGCCAGTATAGCGCCATCCCAAAAGCTGATCTTATATCGGTTTGAAATCGCGAACCCGAGACGGAACACATACCGCTTGTGTAAATGTGTGGAGCGTCAAGAGCCACACTGCAGTCGCTGCACATTATCCAGAGTGGGCAGGTGAAGCGACTCCCTATGCCACCTTCGGCTTGCGGAGGCTGGCAGGGTCATAATTGAGAACCGGTGCCAGCCAGCGTTCGGCTTCTTCGACCGTCCAGCCTTTGCGGCGCGCATAGTCTTCGGTCTGGTCGCGCTCGACCTTGCCGACGCCAAAATAGTAACTTTCGGGATGCGAGAAATAGAGGCCTGAGACTGCTGAGCCGGGCCACATGGCGTAGCTCTCAGTCAACTTGATGCCAGCTGCGGCCTCAACATCCATAAGCGTCCAGATCGTCGCCTTTTCAGTATGATCGGGCTGGGCTGGATAGCCAGGTGCGGGGCGGATGCCTTGGTACTTCTCAAGGATCATATCGTCGTTCGAGAGCGTCTCGCTTTTCGCATACCCCCACAGTTCTTTGCGCACGCGCTCATGCATACGCTCAGCGAAGGCTTCAGCCAAGCGATCGCATAGGGCCTGGAAGATGATGCGGCTGTAATCGTCGGTCTTTGCGAAATGTTTTTCCTTGGCTTCGGCCTCACCGATGCCGGTCGTGACGGCGAACGCACCGATGTAGTCGGCGCGGCCGCTGACTTTCGGTGCGATAAAATCGGCAAGCGCGGTGTGGGCGCGGTCGCGCGCCGGATCACGCGCCATCTGCTGGCGCAAGGTGTGCAACATGACGAGGCGCGTTTTTCGATCATCGGCCGTGTAAAGTTCGATGTCGTCACCGATGCTGTTCGCCGGCCAGAAGCCGACGACGGAATTGGCGCCGGCCCACTTGCCGTCGACCATATTCTTCAAGATCACTTGCGCATCGTTGAACAACTTCTGCGCTTCGATTCCGACTTTGTTGTCTTTCAGAATTTGCGGATAACGCCCGGCCAATTCCCAGGTTTGGAAGAACGGCGTCCAATCGATGTAGGGCACCAACTCGGCGAGGTTGTAGGACGAGAATGTCTTCGTGCCCAAGAATGACGGCTTGGTCGCTGTGAACGTATCCCAATCGCATTTGAAGGTGTTCGAGCGCGCCTGCGCCAATGTAATGCGCCGCTTTTTGATCTCGTTGGCGAGATGGGCCTCGCGGACTTTCGCGTATTCGATTCTGATGTTGTCGACGTACGGTTTGCTCTCAGTTTCCGACAGCAGGTTCGAAACGACGCCGACTGCGCGGCTGGCATCTAGAACGTAAATCGCCTGGCCGGCATGGTAGTTCGGATTGATCTTAACAGCGGTGTGGACGCGGCTGGTCGTAGCGCCACCAATTAAGAGCGGGCACGAAAAGCCCTCGCGCTCCATTTCAGCAGCAACGAAGCACATTTCATCAAGCGACGGTGTGATCAGGCCTGACAGACCGACAATATCGACCTTCTCACGCTTGGCGGTTTCGAGGATCTTGGCAGCTGGAACCATGACGCCGAGGTCGATGACCTCGTAGTTGTTACACTGCAGCACGACGCCGACAATGTTTTTGCCAATGTCGTGAACGTCACCTTTGACGGTTGCCATCAAAATTTTGCCGGCGGACGGCTGCGATTCAATACCTGACGCTTTCTTTTCTTCTTCCAAGTACGGCTGCAGATAGGCAACAGCTTGCTTCATCACGCGCGCGGATTTCACGACCTGCGGCAGGAACATTTTGCCGGCGCCAAACAAGTCGCCAACGACGTTCATGCCGGCCATCAGCGGGCCTTCGATCACGTGCAGCGGCTTAGGCAGCTTCTGACGGGCTTCTTCGGTATCGATTTCGATAAAGTCGGTGATGCCATGGACCAGCGAATGCGTGAGCCGGTCTTCAACGGACGAGTCACGCCACTTCAGATCCTTTTCGACGCGCTTGGCGCCGTCGCCCTTATACCGCGGCGCCGCATCGAGCAGCCGGTCGGTCGCATCATCGCGGCGGTTGAGGACGACGTCTTCGCAGAGTTCACGCAGTTCGGCCGGAATATCATCATACAAAGCCAGCTGACCTGCATTGACGATGCCCATATCCATGCCGGCTTGAATGGCGTGATACAGGAACACCGAATGCATGGCCTCGCGCACTGGCTCGTTGCCGCGGAAGCTGAATGAAAGATTCGATACGCCGCCTGAAATGTGAGTGAGCGGCATCTTTTCTTTGATCTGACGCGTGGCCTCGATGAAAGCTATGCCATAGCCGTTGTGTTCTTCAATGCCGGTGGCGACCGCAAAAATGTTGGGATCGAAGATAATGTCTTCGGGCGGAAAGCCAACCTTCTCGGTCAGAAGTTTGTAAGCCCGTTCGCAGATCGACACCTTGCGTTCGACCGTGTCAGCCTGGCCCTGCTCGTCGAACGCCATGACGACGACGGCGGCGCCGTAACGCAGAACTTTCTTGGCGTGATCAAGAAACTGTTCTTCGCCTTCCTTCATCGATATCGAATTGACGATGGCCTTGCCCTGCACGCACTTGAGACCGGCTTCAATGACGGTCCACTTCGAGCTGTCGATCATGACCGGCACGCGGCTGATGTCGGGCTCGGACGCGATCATGTTAAGGAACGTCGCCATCGCCTTTTCAGAATCGAGCAGGCCCTCATCCATGTTGATGTCGATGATCTGGGCGCCACTTTCGACCTGCTGGCGGGCGACCGAAAGTGCGGCCTGATAATCGTTGGCCTCGATCAACTTGCGGAACTTGGCCGAGCCGGTGACGTTGGTGCGTTCCCCGACGTTGATAAACGTGGTCGCAGCAGACGTGCGCGGGGCTTCGTCGAGGACGCCGTTGGAAGCGTCTTGGGAGTTGGCAATGGTCATGTGAGCGGCAGGCCCCGGATAAGTCAGCTAGGCGTGACAGGATGATACTTTAAGGCGTGATTTGCCCTAGTCCCTACCCCAACTAACGCCCTTTGTCGCCAGATGCACCGCCGCATGGGTTCTCTGAAATCCTTAGAGAAATTACCCACTTGTAGGGCGGGTTAAAGCCGAGCCGTGCCAAAGGCGCGCCGCGGCGTAACCCGCCGGCGGTATCGAATCTTGCACAAGCCGCGGGTGCGAGTTGGGAAATCGCCGGCGGGTTACATCACGTCATGCTCCGTATGCCGCTCTTTTAACCCGCCCCAAGCAAAGATGATCGCGCTTTACCGTGGTTACCCGTCAGATTTTTCTATCGCGTTAGTTTGGCGTGATCCGGCAAAATGGGGTCAGACCCCTCACACAATTGGTCCGGCTTCAACTCTGCCATCAGTGTGAGGGGTCTGACCCCATCTCTCCGCGGATTACGTTGCTTCACACTCATGCCGAGTGCTTCGCTCCTAACCGGCCCCGCCTGCCCCTACGGCCCGACCACACTCGCCATCGCTGGCACCAGATGCGGGTAGACGTAAATCCAGAACAGCGACGCGACTGCCATCGCTGCGATCGCGATAACGACCGGATCATGCCAGGCGCGCGACGGCGCCATCACTGTCACCTTGGCGGCGTCCTCGCGCATGTCGAAGACCACGCCTTCGAAGCGCGAGCGCATCGACTCGCTGGCGACATGGGCCAAAATCGGGATGAACAAGGTCCACGAGCGCCGCGTCAAAAGCCCCATCGGCCAACGTATATTGGGATCAACAATCCACATTTCCGTCATGGTGCCGGACTTTTCCGGCGACAACAGCGTGCGCACGAAAACGGAATACGTCTCCGGGAAATAGGTCTTGGCCTTTTGCCTGACAGCTTCGCTCAATTCGGTATCGAGCGCCTTCAATTCACGAAACAATTGGTTGCGGATTTCTTCCGATGCCAAACTAATATTCGGATCGGCCGCGCTCAGCACCGCTGGCAGCTCGATCTTGATAACACGCATACGCTTCTCCCGGTCCGGTCCCTATTCGGCCGCCCCCACGGCAATCCCGTTACCACAAACACAGCGGCAATCTCAGGGCTGGAATGCAGAAACTGGCGAATACGGTGAAGCTGCGTTGACTGAATGTGTCGTGGTCGCAACAATTCCCTGCCGTCTGAAGGGTTTAGGCCGCCTTCGGGACGCCGGTCGCCACTTTCGCAAGCGCCTCAACCAGGGCGCGGACACCGCGGACCCGGTTCTCAGGCAAATCCCAGTCGCCCTTAAAGACCAGTTTATGGTCCTGTTGCAGCTTCGCCAGCCCTCGCGAGCCCTGCAGGAATTGCGCGAGGCCAACCGGATTGGCGAAGGCGTTGCGGCGGAACGAGACCACTGCGCCGCGTGACCCGGCATCGACCTTGGCGACGCCAGCAGTCCGGCACAGCGCTTTGATTTCCATGACGTCGAGCAAGTGCGAAACCTCCTCAGGCGGCGTGCCGAAGCGGTCGGCGAGTTCGGCGGCGAACCCATCGATGTCGGCGCGGCTTTCGAGCGTTGAGAGACGCCGGTAGAGTCCAAGCCGCAAATGCAAATCCGAAACGTAGGTTTCAGGGATGAGCACCGATGTGCCGAGCGCAATTTCAGGGCTCCACTTGTCTTCGCTTTCGGCCAGACCGCCAACTTTAAGCGACGTGATCTCTTCTTCGAGCATGGCTTGGTAGAGCTCAAAGCCAACTTCGCGAATGTGCCCTGACTGTTCCTCGCCCAAGAGATTGCCGCCGCCACGAATATCGAGATCGTGCGAAGCGAGCGAGAAGCCGGCGCCGAGCGTATCCAACGACTGCAAGACCTTGAGACGTTTTTCAGCGGCCTCGGTCAGTTTCTGGCCGGCAGGCGTCGTGAAATAGGCGTATGCGCGGCGCTTCGAGCGGCCGACGCGGCCGCGCAACTGATAGAGCTGCGCCAAGCCGAACATATCGGCCCGGTGCAATATCATCGTGTTCGCATTCGGAACGTCGAGACCGGATTCGACAATCGCAGTTGAGAGTAGGACATCGAACTGACCTTCGTAGAACGCCGTCATCACGTCTTCGAGTTCGGTTGGCGTCAA
The DNA here is from genome assembly GCA_031380225.1 of Hyphomicrobium sp. Taxonomy (GTDB): domain Bacteria; phylum Pseudomonadota; class Alphaproteobacteria; order Rhizobiales; family Hyphomicrobiaceae; genus JANNFX01. The sequence goes on along the minus strand of JANNFX010000176.1, from coordinate 8,005 downwards.
CTGGCCATGTGCGCGGGCGACTTTCAACTCCGGCACCGTTTCGCGCAGGAATTCCGAGACATCGTCGAGGTCGGATATGCGGGGCACGACATAGAAACTCTGTCCGCCGCGTGCGCGTTCGCGCTTCAAGGCGTCAATCAATACGACTGGATCGAACGGCGTGATGAACGTGCGGACGGCGAGACGATCTACGGGCGGCGTCGTAATCAGCGACAGTTCGCGCACGCCAGAAAGCGCCAACTGCAAGGTGCGCGGGATTGGCGTTGCAGTCAGTGTCAGAACATGGACATCTTCACGCAAGGCCTTGAGCCTTTCCTTATGGGCGACGCCGAAGTGCTGCTCTTCGTCAACAATCACCAAGCCGAGACGATTAAATTCAATCTGCTTGCTCAACAGGGCATGGGTGCCGATGACGATATCGAGTTGGCCGGACTTCAAGTTGGCTCTAACCTCGGCAAGCCCCTTATTGCCGACCAGGCGTGAGGCCTGCGCAATCTTAACCGGCAATCCTTCGTAACGGGCCATGAAGGTCTTGTAGTGCTGGCGCGCCAACAGCGTAGTCGGCACCACTACGGCAACTTGCAGTCCGCCCATGGCGGTGATGAACGCCGCACGGAGCGCGACTTCGGTTTTACCGAAACCAACGTCGCCACAGACGAGGCGGTCCATCGGACGGCCAGCGGCGAGGTCGGCAACCACCGCGTCGATGCTGGCGGCCTGATCGTCGGTCTCCTCATAGGGAAAGCGGGCGACAAACTCATCCCACGACCCAACCGGCGGCGCCAACGACGGCGCTTCTTTCAGCTGCCGCATGGCTGCGATGCGAATGAGCTCGCCGGCCATTTCGCGCAAGCGCTTCTTGATGCGAGCCTTGCGCGTCTGCCAACCAAGGCCGCCAAGTTTGTCAATCTGTGTATCGCCCTCGTCGGTGCCGTAGCGCGACAACAATTCGATGTTTTCAACCGGCAGATAGAGCTTATCGCCCCCCGCGTAGGTCAGTTCGAGGCAATCGTGCTGTGCACCGAGCGCGGTGATCGTTTTGAGCCCGGCAAAGCGGCCAATACCGTGATCGGCGTGAACCACCAAATCACCAGCCGACAGGCTGGTCGCTTCGGTGATAACGTCGGCGGCCTTTTTGGACTTGCGGCGCGGCCGCACCAATCGATCGCCAAGAATATCTTGCTCGCCGATGATCACGAGGTCCGGCGTCTCGAAGCCTTGTTCCAAGCCCAAGATCGCGAGGCTGACCGTGCCTGCGGGTTGAGCCTGCGCTTCGGCGAAACTCTCAATTCGAACGACAGTTGAAAGCCCATGCTCTTGCAGCAGATGCAGGAGCCTTTCGCGTGCTCCGGGCGTCCACGCTGCAACGATAACGCGCCGCTTGCTTTCAGCCACGGCTTTGATAAAGCGCACCACAACGTCGAACAGATTGGCATCGGGGTTCTGCCGCTCAAGCGCGAACGTGTGCCCCTTGCGGCCCTTCATCGGCCGGACATTCGCACTTTCCGGTTCATCAAACGGCGTGAGACGAATGACATCACGGCCTGAAAGCGCCTGAGCCCAGGCTTTGCCGGCGAGATAGAGTTGTTCTGGTGGCACCGGCTTGTAGACCGGCGCACCGAAGGTTTTGCTTTCAAGGCCTTCAACGCGGGCGTCGTAGTGTTCCTTGATTTGGTCGAAGCGCGCCTTTATGGCTTCGTCCGCCATATGGTCGAATGACACCGCCGATTTCGGCATATAGTCGAACACTGTTTCCAGCGTCTCATGGAAGAACGGCAACCAGTGTTCCAGCCCGGGATAATGCTGGCCAGCACTGATGGCTTCATAGAGCGGATCATTGCCGGTCGCGCCGCCAAAACGTTCGACATATCGTTTCCGGAATAACGCTGTTGGCGCTTCGCCAAATGCCACTTCAGAGGTCGGCATGAGAGTTAGTTTTTGCACCGCTTTGGTCGAGCGCTGCGTTTCAACATCGAACGCCTTGATGCTTTCAATCGTATCGCCAAAAAAATCTAGCCTGACCGGATTTGAGCGTCCCGGCGAAAACAAATCGAGCAGTCCGCCACGCACCGCGTACTCACCGGGCTCCATCACGGTGGCTGATCTTGTGTATCCCGCCAGCGAAAGTCGTTTGATCAGCTCGCCCATGTCGGCGCGTTGGCCCGCCGCCAGCATTTTCATCGAGTTCTTGATGAACAGCCGCGGCGGTACGCGCTGCAGAATGGCGTTGACCGTGGTCACAACGATGGCTGGATCTTTGCGACTGCCTGCTGCCAGTTTAGCGAGCGCCGTCAGACGGCTGGCGACAATTTCGGAATTTGGCCCAACACGATCATAGGGCACCGTATCCCAAGCCGGAAACGGCACGATCTTGACGTTTGGCGCGAAAAACTTGAGCGACGCTTCGAGGCTGTCCATGCGCCGGTCATCGCGCGCGATATGGAGGTGCAGCCCAGCACCGCCCTCGCCGCCAGCCTTGGTGACGAGTTCGGACAGTACGAGCGCGTCATGCCCTTCAGGCACGCCAGAATAGGTTTTCGAAACTGCAGCGGGGATCGCGGTCGCCATCGTATCTCAAGTCAATCCATGAAAACTGCGAACGTCAGTGACGAGACCGGCAAATTTGTCATCTATAATCGGTCCGGACACGGCGGCAACGGCCAGTGGCGCCAACAACCAACTTTGCAAGTCCGCTTCTGTGACATCGAGAAACGCTTCGAAATGATCGAGCTCGGTGGACGTCATGGCTGCCAATTTCTCGCCCGCATACTTGCCGACCAAAATATCGAGTTCCTTGGTGCCACGATGGCTGGCCCGCCAAGCCGCCCGCCGCTTCCGCATTTCAAGGTCCGTCATTTGGTTTCGAGCTTATTTTGATGGGCTGCCGCAAATAGCTCCGCGCCCGGGCGGGATATCAGGCGCGTGTCACTTGACGCCTAAGGTCCAGCCCGGTCTTATCCGGCGCGAAATATAGGGGTGGTATAAACGCGGTGTTGCGGCCTGCAAAGCGCTACGCGGCAATCAGAGCGAAGTGCCGCGGCTTGTTCCAGCAACTGGTCATTGGTGAGTGGCCAGTCGGCAAATTTCACTTTACCACTCGCAACTGCCCATAAACGGCTGACCACATTTCAGGAAACCTGGACCACTCCCATGCGGCCGAACGATCTCATTCCCCTGTTCGCGGCCGCGGACAGTCTGAAAGGCGTCGGCCCGCGGGTCAGCAGCCTTTTGAAAAAGGCCATGCGCCTGCCGCCGGGTGTTTCTCAGCCTCGCGTCAATGATCTGATCTGGCATCTGCCAACTGGCGTCATCGACCGCCGCGCCGAACCGTCCGTCAAGGACGCCGTCGCTGGAACCATCGCGACGTTGCGCGTGCGCGTCTTGAAACACAAAGCCCCGCCACGCGGTAGCAAGGCGCCGTACAGGATCGCGACCGAAGACGACACCGGACGGCTTGAGATCATTTTCTTCCGCGTCGAGCGCGCCTATGTCGAGAAGCAATTGCCCGAAGGCGAAATCCGCTACGTCTCCGGGCGCGTTGAGCGATACGGCGAGCAGGTGCAAATGGCGCACCCGGATTTCATCGTTGCCGAAGACGCGCGTGCTGAACTGCCATTGCTGGAGCCCGTCTATCCGCTGACCGCAGGGCTATCCGGTAAGATTGTGCTGAAGGCCGCACGCCTGGCGATAGATCGCGTCCCAGATTTCCCGGAATGGCAAGACGCGGCTTGGTTGAAGGCGCGCGGATGGCCGTCGTTTAAGGATGCGGTCACAGCACTGCATAAGCCTGATGACACCAGCGATGTGTCGCCGCAAAGTGCGCCTTGGCAACGGGTCGCGTTTGATGAATTGCTCGCCAATCAGCTCGCGCTTGGCCTGGTGCGTGACAATTACAAAGCGCAACCTGGGCGGCCGGTTACCGGCGATGGCCGTATTCGCAACCGCATCATCGATGCCCTGCCCTTTAAGCTCACCAATTCTCAACGGCAGGCGCTGACTGAAATCAACAAAGACATGGCCGCGCCGCTTCGTATGTTGAGATTGCTGCAAGGCGACGTCGGCTCAGGCAAAACTGTGGTCGCCTTGATGGCGATGGCGACCGCCGTTGAAGCCGGCGCCCAAGCGGCCCTGATGGCGCCGACCGAAGTTCTCGCCCGTCAGCATCTCGAAACCATCGAGCCACTAGCAACCAAAGCAGGTCTCCGCATCGCTCTGCTGACGGGGCGCGAAAAGGGCAAGCCGCGCGCGGCGACGCTCGAACACCTCGCAAATGGCCAGATTGATATCCTGATCGGCACGCACGCATTATTCCAAGACGACGTGGTGTTTAAAGATTTGGCATTCGCTGTCATCGACGAACAGCATCGCTTCGGCGTCCATCAGCGGTTAGCGCTGCAAACCAAGGGATCGGGTGGCGGGGCAAATATGCTAGTCATGACAGCGACGCCGATCCCGCGCACCTTGCTGATGACACACTACGGCGATCTCGATGTTTCGCGACTTACTGAGAAACCGGCTGGCCGCAAGCCGATCCTAACCACGACCACACCGCTGGAGCGCATCGACGATGTCATCGATGGGCTGCGCCGCGCTATATCGCAAGGCGCGCAGATCTATTGGGTGTGTCCACTGATTGAGAGTTCTGAGCTGTCAGAATTGGCAGCCGCCGAAGAGCGGCACGCGCATTTGACCCAGGTGCTCGGAAATACTGTTGGCTTGTTACACGGCGGCATGGCGGGTGCTGCCAAAGACGCCGTCATGCAGGCATTTTCTGAAAACAAACTGCAAATTCTGGTGGCCACAACCGTTATTGAAGTCGGCGTCAACGTGCCGAACGCGACGATTATGGTTATTGAACACGCCGAACGCTTTGGCCTTGCTCAGTTGCACCAATTGCGCGGCCGCGTTGGCCGCAGCGACCGCCAAAGCTATTGCATTTTGTTGTATAAGACTCCACTTGGCGAGACGGCAACCAAGCGTCTTGAGATGTTGCGCGAAACCGAAGACGGGTTCTTGATTGCTGAAAAGGATTTGGAATTGCGCGGCGGTGGCGAAGTCTTGGGGGCGCGGCAAAGCGGCATGCCGGAATTCCGCGTCGCCGACGTGCCAGGCTTTTCCGAGTTACTGCAAGCGGCGCGCGACGATGCGCAATTGATCTTGGCCCGTGATCCGGAGCTAAAGACGTCACGCGGCCAAGCCTTGCGCACGTTGCTCTATCTGTTCGAATGTGATGAAGCGGTAAGGTTGTTCAGAGCTGCGTGATGATTGGGGACATGTTCTGATTGCCCTGCACTTGCAGTCGGAGATGTGCCCCCAATTCTCGAAATTTGATGCAGAGATGTTCGTGAAAATGGAAAAAGCAATGACGCGTCTTGCAAGTCTGGCATTGGTTGCAACTTTAATTTCTGCAATTGCTTCTACCTGCGCGCAGGCAAACGGCAAACTCAAAGTCACCGCAACATTTTCAATCCTCGCAGACATCACACAGCACATCGGTGGCGACCGTGTTGACATCAAGACGCTGGTTGCACCCGCGCAAGACGTCCACGTCTATCAACCGTCACCAAGTGACGCGGCAGCGCTCGCAAACAGCCAGGTTCTTATTACCAACGGTCTAGGCTTTGAAGGCTGGATGGACCGGCTACTTGCAGCCTCAGACTTCAAGGGCATCTCGATTGTCGCCAGCAACGGCGTTCCAACGCTTGGCGCAGCACTAGACGGCAGCGCCTCTCATCCCGACCCTCACGCTTGGCAGGACGTCAGCAATGTCTTGATCTACGTTTCCAGCATCAAGAACGGCCTATGCCAAGCCGACGCGCAAGGCTGCGAATCCTACACGCGCAACGCCGATGCCTATAGCGCCGAACTTCGCGCCCTCGACAATGAAATAAAATCGAAGTTTGCAGCAATACCGGCGGCGAGCCGCAAAGTCATCACCTCGCATGACGCGTTTGGATATTTCGGCCGCGCCTACGGCGTTACGTTTTTGGCGCCGCTTGGCCTGTCAACCGAGCAAGAGGCATCGGCCGCAACGCTGGCGCGTCTGATCACCCAAGTCAAAACTCAAAAGATCACCGCTATTTTTGTCGAGAGTAGCGCAAATACCAAGCTGATTGAACAAATTGCGCGCGAAACCGGCACGACGCCAGGGCCGCGGCTCTACTCGGATACGCTTTCAGATCCGGCCGCAACCTACATTGGCATGATGCGCTACAACGCCAACGCCCTGGCCGCCGCTATGGCGAAGAATTAACTTCAACCACTTCGCCGTAGCCGGGCGCGAGACCAGGCCAGCCGCGCACCGGAACGCCTTCGAGCGTGCCGCGGATGGCGCAGATTGGCCCGCCGTGCGTCACTGCGATAATCGTGCGGTCATCAACGGGCAAACTCTCAAGCCACGCCATCACCCGGTCGCGAACTTCAAAAGTGGTCTCCCCTCCCTCGGGGCGGAACTCTGACGGCCTCTCGATCATGCCCATCATGGCATCGCCAGTCTCGCGCCGGATCTGATCCCAGGACCGCCCCTCCCATAAACCGAAGTGACATTCCTTCAAGCGCGGCTCGAGGCTGACCGGCAACGCCATTTCGCGTGCCATAACTGCTGCCAACACGCGTGCGCGCCGCAACGGCGACGATATGATTTCGGCCACGCCACCGGTCTCGCTTTCGATGTCAGCAATCCGTGCCGAGATGTCACGAGCGTCGCGACGGCCAAAGGCCGACAACCCGACGTCCGATTGGCCATAACAGCGGCCTTGCCAGTGGCGTGCGATGGCGGGATGGCGAACCAGCAGGACACGCGCCATGACTTGCAGGCTCCAGGGGCTAGGTGTTTGTGTGTGCAGCCTTCGCGCCGCATTTGAGCGTAACAGAGGCTCATGTTAGGCAGCAGGTCAACAGTTAATTGACCCTTGGCTTGGTCAACTGCAACTTGACACGGACCCCAACAATGACCGCGAAAACCCGCACAGAAACCGACAGCTTTGGCGCCATCGAGGTTGATGCAACGAAGTATTGGGGCGCTCAGGCGGAGCGCTCGCGTGGCAATTTTAAAATCGGTTGGGAGCAGCAACCGGCGCCGATCGTGCGCGCCCTGGGTATCGTTAAGCGAGCCGCGGCTGAAACCAATATGGCGCTCGGTAAGCTCGACACCGAAATCGGCAACACCATCGTCAAGGCCGCGCAAGAGGTGATCGATGGCAAGTTGGATCAGCACTTCCCGCTGGTTGTCTGGCAAACTGGCTCCGGTACGCAGTCAAACATGAATGCCAACGAGGTTATATCAAACCGCGCCATAGAAATGCTCGGCGGCACCATGGGTTCGAAAGAGCCGGTGCATCCCAATGACCACGTCAACATGGCGCAGTCATCGAACGATACATTCCCGACCGCCATGCATATCGCGTGCGCCGAGGAGATCTCGCACCGCTTGTTGCCAGCGTTGAAACATCTGCACGGCGCGCTCAACAAAAAGGTCAAAGCCTGGGACAAGATCATCAAAATTGGCCGCACCCATACCCAAGACGCGACGCCATTGACGTTAGGCCAAGAATTCTCTGGCTACGCCAAGCAAATCGAAAACGGGATCGCGCGGATTGAACTGTCGCTGCCAGCGTTGATGCAGCTGGCGCAAGGCGGCACGGCTGTCGGCACCGGGCTCAATGCACCAATTGGATTTGCCGAAAAAGTCGCGGAACGCATTGCGGCGATCACCAAGCTGCCGTTCACGACCGCTCCCAACAAGTTCGAAGCGCTGGCCGCCCATGACGCCATGGTGTTCTCACACGGCGCTATTAATACTGTTGCGGCGTCGCTGTTCAAAATTGCCAACGACATTCGCCTGCTTGGCTCTGGACCGCGCTCGGGTCTCGGTGAATTGTCACTGCCGGAAAATGAACCCGGCTCGTCGATCATGCCCGGCAAGGTCAACCCGACCCAATGCGAGGCGCTGACCCAGGTCTGCGTCCACATTTTTGGCAACAATGCCGCGATCACGTTCGCTGGC
>JANNFX010000135.1:0-25766 GCA_031380225.1 Hyphomicrobium sp. | reverse complement strand
AGCGCGGCGTCCGGGAACCATCGGGTTTGGGGCGTTCCGCAAGTTACCGCCGCAAAATAGCCTGCAACACGTTGCGGACGCCAATAGCGCCGACGAGGCGGTCTTCATCGTCGAACAACGCAACTGGCGCGACGCCGGATTTGTGCATGGCCAGGATCACCGTTTTGAGACTGGTGCCTGGGCGCGCCCAATAGACCGGCCCCATGCCGGGAGGGAGCGGCTGTTCGGCGTCGCTACATGACACCCAAGCGGCCTGCTTGCCGTTACACTCTGCTTCGCAGACTTTGCCCGAGGCATCGACTTTGAAACGCGTGGTCTTGCGAAGATCGAGCCATACCCAGCCTACGCCGGCTGGTTCCAAATCGCGGGCATCGCGCATCACGTTCCATGCTGTCAGTACCGACAACGGGTTCACGTTGGCGATGAACTCGCGCACGTAGTCATTTGCCGGCCTTAACACGATGTCTTCAGGTGCGCCTGACTGCACAATGCGGCCGCCTTCCATGATCGTAATGCGATTGCCGATCTTCAATGCCTCTTCGAGGTCATGGCTGACGAAAACGATCGTTTTCTGAATCGACTTCTGCAGCTGCAGCAGTTCGTCTTGCAGTTTGGTGCGGATCAACGGGTCGAGTGCCGAGAATGGCTCATCCATCAACAAGATCGGCGCATCGGTGGCGAAGGCACGGGCCAGGCCGACGCGTTGCTGCATACCGCCCGACAACTCATGCACGTATTTGTTGGCCCACGTATCGAGACCGACGAGCTTCAATTGCCGGTCAACGCGCTCGTCGTATTCGGCGCCCTTGACGCCAGCCAATTCAAGACCAAGGCCCGCATTCTCGCGCACCGTGCGCCACGGCAGCAACGCGAACTGCTGGAACACCATCGCGACTTGTTTCTGGCGAATTTTGCGCAGCGTATCGGGATCGCACGACGCGACGTCGACCATGCGGTCACCGTCTTTGACCAAGACCTCGCCGCGCGCAACTTTATTGAGGCCATTGACGGCGCGCAGCAGAGTGGATTTTCCCGAGCCGGAAAGGCCCATCAGCACTGAAATTTCGCCTTCGTTGACGGTCAGGTTGGCGCCGGCCGCTCCCAACACAGACCCCGATTGTGCGAGAATTTCGGCTCGCGTTGCCCCGCCGTCGACCAGCTTCAAAGCGGCCGGGATGTCGTTTCCGAAGATGATATCGACGTTTTTGAAATCTACCGCGACGCTCATTTTCTGGCCCCCGTGCGGACTGCCAAAGCGCGATCGAGAATGATTGCAAGGACGACGAGCGCAAGGCCGGCTTCAATGCCAAGTGGGATATTACGGTTTGACAACGCCCTGTTGACCGGGTTGCCAAGGCTTGGAGCACCAATCAACGTCGCGAACACGACCATTGATAGCGATAACATGATGCATTGCGTCAGCCCGGCCATGATCGATGGCAATGCCGCTGGCAATTCGACTTTCCAAAGCTGCTGGCTCCTTGTCGCGCCGAAGCTTTCCCCTGCTTCGAGCATCGGCTTCGGTATCGACGTTAGTCCGAGATAGGTCATGCGCACTGGCGCCGGCATGGCGAATATGATGGTCACGATAAGTGCCGGTGCTGCGCCGAGACCGAACAAAATCATGATCGGAATGAGATAGACAAAGGTTGGCATGGTCTGCATTAGATCGAGTACCGGCTGCATAACCTTCCAAACCCGGGGGTTATGTGCGGCCCAAATTCCGAGCGGAACACCGATTGCCATGGAAAGCGAAGTCGCTGCCAGAACCAACACGAGGGTCTGAACGGTTTCTTTCCACAGCCCTTGGTTGATAATGAACATTAGGCCGAGCAAGACGCCCACCGCGAGCCACTTCGAGCGCTGCAGCCAATACGCCAAGCCAGCGATTGCCGCAGCGAGAACGACCGGAGGCAGCATCAATAGCAGTCCGGTGGATCCTTCAACTGCAAAATTCAGCGCATATTTGATGGCGTCGAACAGCCACTGAAAGTTTACAATAATGAAGTCGATAACAGCTTTGCCCCATTTACCAACGGGGATTTTCCAATCCATAATCAGCTGCGAAATCGGATCCATTGTGCCCTCCAGGGGCGTGTTCCGGGCCGCCTCAATCAGACCAGCCGAAAGAATTCCGGCCGGTCTACATTGAGGTGTTGGTCAGTGACTTCCAACTATTTTGCGAGAGCAGCCTTAACCGCGGCAGCGCCATCCTTGCCATCGGCGGTTGTCACGCCGGCAAGCCAGGGTGTGACAGCGTCAGGATTGGCTTTGAGCCAGGCAGCTGCGGTTGCCTTTGGATCGGCTTGGCTCTTCAAAACCGGGTCCATCATTGCGCCTTCCATGGCGAGAGTGAACTTGAGGTTCGAGAGCAGCTTGCCGACATTCGGGCATTCCTTGGCGTAACCAGCGCGGACGTTCGTGCTGACAGTCGCTGCTCCGAAGCCGGAATCGCCCATGCCGTCAAGGTAAGCGATCTTCATATCACCCATGATCGGATGCGGGGTCCAGCCCAAGAAGATGATCCACTTCTTGTCCTTTATCGACTTCTCGGCTTCGGTCAGCATACCGGCTTCCGAGCTTTCGACGATTTCGTAACCGGCCAACTTGTTCTCAGGCTTGGCAATCATTTCGGTGATGATGCGGTTGCCGTCGTTGCCGGCTTCGATGCCGTAAATCTTGCCGCCGAACTTGTCTTTATTGGCAGCGAGATCGGCGAGGCTCTTGACGCCAGCGTCGGCAACGTACTGCGGAACAACCAAACCATATCCTGCGTTGTCGAGATTGACGCCAATGGTGTCGACAGACTTATCTTCCATGTATGGCTTGATGTCGGCAGTCATGCTCGGCATCCAGTTGCCGAGGAACACGTCAATGTCTTTGCTTTTCAGAGATGCGTACGTCACCGGCACGGCCAATTGCTTGACCTCAGCTTCGTAGCCGAGCGCTTCGAGGATGACTTGGGTGGCCCCTGTCGTCACTTGGATGTCGGTCCAGCCGACATCGGCAAAACGGACCTTCTTGCAACTCGCCTGTTCGGCCTGCGCAGCTGTGGCCAGCACGCCCAGGGCGGCTACGGCCGATATAATCACGCGATTCATGGCAACTCCTTCGGTTTGGCGGAATGTTCGACGTGGTCTTCCGTACCCGGCCTCTTTGATTTTGGCTGGGGCGAATTTCTCCCTCCGGCAAGTTCGCAGCCGGTTGTTTGGCCGGCTGCTGCCAGCATTATGATCGAATATCAACAGACGCGACACCGATATAATAATTGCGACATGAACTGGTTTTTTGGCGTCCGGCGGCTAGATCGGCCAGAATTCCGCTGGCGCCAAGCCGTTGCCAACTAGGCGCTCGAGCGCTTAGCGGCCCGCGCCGTTTTGGGCGCCGGAACCGGAAATACGGTGATCGCCTCCGGCGACGAAAGCGGCTGGCGTTCACTGCGCGGCGTCCGGCCATAAAGGGAGCGGTACGACTTGCTAAAATGGCAGGTCGACTGGAACCCGCACGTGACCGCGATCTGGGTGATCGACATCTGGGTCTGTAAGAGCAACTCGCGAGCCCGGCGCAGCCGCAGTTTTAAGTAATATTTGGACGGCGTTGTATCCAGACTTTCGTGGAACATACGCTGAACTTGGCGCAGTGAAAGGCCGGTGGATTTGGCAAGCTCAACTGCGGTCAGCGGTTCTTCAACGTTGGCTTCCATTAAGGCTGCAACGTCGACCAAGGCCCGGTGATTGAAACCCATCCTGGCGGCAAGCGGGATATGCTGGCGATCGTGGCTATCCCGGACCCGGTCCATGATGAATTGATTAGATATTTCGGCAACTAAAGTCTTGCCGAACTGCTGGCGGACCAAGGTCAGCATCATGTCGATGGGGGCAATGCCGCCGGTGCAGGTGATGCGGTCACGATCAATGACGAACAACTCATCGAGGAATGTGACGCGCCGGAAGGTTTCCTGCAGGCTGGCCATATTTTCCCAATGAATTGTACACTTATAGCCATCGAGCAGGCCGGACTTCACCAGCGCATACGTCCCGGTGCAAAGCCCACCGAGTGCCAAGCCGTCATGCACCATGCGCCTCAGCTGAGACACGACCTTATCGTCGACAAACTTGATCACGTTGGTGCCGGCACAGACAAAAACGATGTCCAGCGGCCCGGCTTTTTCGTAGGTTGTGACTTGGAGTGGCGCCAAGCCGTTACTCGCCGATACCGGTTTTCCATCGGCGGTGATCACAGACCAGGTAAATTTGGTCTGGCCGCTCAGGTGATTGGCCATCCGCAACACCTCAACGGCGCTGGCAAACGCAATCATCGAAAATTCATTCAGTGTCAGAAATCCAATCCGGCAAGCGGATCTAATGTCTTTCGCCACGGACGCCATACTCCGGGTTCAATTGCATTATGCGGCGGTCAGCCCCGAAAAACCCATGCTGGCATACGTGTCGCCTCCGTTCAAGTCTTGTCGTATGTCGACAACGAAAATTTGTTTCGTTAACCGCCGCTCGAGCTGACCAGATGCTGTCGCGCTCGAGAGCGTTTGTGTCGTTTCCTAGCGCGCTTGGCGGCAGCGGACCGTCTCTTATTACATCCGCGCGTCGCCAGTCGCGATGCTCCGAAAAAAAATGAAACACCAGATCAGGATTGTCCACCGTCGTGGAGAGATTAGCCAATTACATCAACGGCCGCTATGCGCCGTCGGCTTCGGCCCCAGTGCTCGACAATATCAATCCGGCAACGGGGGAGTTGATTTCAAAAGTTGAAATCGCTTTAGAGCCTGAAGTTGAGGCTGCGATTAGTTCGGCCCAACATGGCTTTCAACGTTGGTCGCAGTTTTCCGGCGCCGAACGTGGACGCGTGCTCAACACTGCAGTCCGTATTTTGAGGGCCCGCAATCGCGAGTTGGCCGAGCTTGAAGTCCGAGATAACGGCAAGCCGATCCAGGAAGCCGAAGCGGTGGATGTGGCCAGTGGCGCCGATTGCTTGGAATACTTTGCAGGCGTAGCCGGTTCTATTCGTGGCGAACAAATCGCTCTCAACAATGCCTTTGTCTACACACGCCGCGAACCGCTTGGCATTTGTGCCGGCATCGGCTCGTGGAACTATCCGATCCAGATTGCGTGCTGGAAAGCAGCGCCAGCACTCGCGTGCGGCAATGCCATGATTTTCAAGACGGCCGAGATGACGCCGACGACGCCGTCGAAGCTGGCCGAGATTTTCACTGAAGCTGGTGTGCCGGATGGCGTGTTCAATGTCTTGCACGGCGACGCCCGCACCGGCTCACTCCTGACCACCGATCCGCGCATCGCCAAAGTTTCCCTGACTGGCTCGATTGGCACGGGTAAGAAAATTTTAGCGGCCGCGGCCGGGACCATGAAGCGGACGACCATGGAATTGAGCGGCAAATCGGCCCTCGTGATATTCGACGACGCTAATCTGCATCAGGCGGTGTCGGCAGCCATGCTCGGAAACTTCTATACGCAGGGCGAAGTGTGCACCAACTGTACGCGCGTCTACGTGCATCGCGATTTACACGATCGCTTCGTTGAGTTGTTAGTCGCCCGCACCAAGAAACTGAAAATAGGCGACCCAATGCAGGCCGGCACGCAAGTCGGTGCGTTGATCTCAAAGCCGCATATGGACCGCGTGTTGTCCTACATCGATCGAGGCAAAGCCGAAGGTGCAAAACTTGTCTACGGCGGCGGCCGCGAACACGTTGCAAACTTGGCGAACGGCAACTTTGTCAATCCCGCGATTTTCACTGGCTGCACCGATGATATGAAAATAGTTCGCGAAGAAATCTTTGGACCGGTGATGTCTGTCCTGACCTTCGAAGATGAAGACGATGTAATTGCCCGCGCCAACGCTACCAACTTCGGTCTCGCTGCCGGTGTCTTTACCCGCGATTTGGCGCGTGCTCACCGGGTCGCCAACCGGCTTGAAGCCGGAATATGCTGGATCAACAATTACAACATCACGCCAATTGAAATGCCATTCGGCGGCATGAAAGAGTCGGGGCTTGGACACGAAAACGGACAAGCTGCGATCGAGCACTATACCCAATTGAAGAGCGTCTACGTCGAACTTGGCAACGTGCAATGCCCGTATGAGTAATGTGTATTCCTTAAATGCGACCTGTCAGGTTCCGTCCTATGAGCACCGAGAAAGAATTTGACTACATTATCGTCGGGGCTGGATCGGCTGGTTGCGTGCTGGCCAATCGCTTGACCGAAGACGATGGCGTGACTGCGCTGGTGCTTGAAGCCGGTCCGCAAGACTACAGCATATTCATCCATATGCCGTCGGCGTTTCCTTTTCCGCTGGCTGGTACCAAATACAATTGGCACTACGAGACCGAGCCTGAGCCCTACATGGGCAATCGCCGGATGCATTGTCCGCGCGGCCACGTCATTGGCGGGTCATCCTCAATCAATGGCATGGTCTATATCCGCGGTCATGCGTTCGACTACGACAGTTGGGCCAAGCGCGCTGGTCTTGAGAACTGGTCGTACTTTCATTGCTTGCCATATTTCAAGAAAAGCGAAACGCGGATCAAAGGCGGTGACGCCTATCGCGGGTCGTCTGGTCCGCTCTACGTTACGACTGGTCCCTGCACGAATCCACTCTATCACGCCTTCATCGAAGCTGGCCGTCAGGCCGGCTACCCCGTCACTGAAGATATGAACGGTCATCAACAAGAAGGCTTGGGCGTCATGGACATGACGACCTACAAAGGCCGCCGTTGGAGTACCGCGCGGGCGCATCTGCGGCCAGCCCAGAAACGTGGTGGGGTCGAAGTTCGCGCCAGATGTCTGGTGACAAGAATCGTATTCGAGGGCCGCCGAGCGGCCGGAGTTGAATGCGTGGTTGGCGGCAGCAAGCAAATTGTCCGGGCCAGCCGCGAGGTCATCATCAGTGGCGGGGCGATCAACTCACCGCAGATTCTGATGCTGTCGGGGATCGGCAAGGGCGACGATCTCAAAAGGCATGGCATCACGGTCGTGCAAGACTTACCCGGCGTCGGTCAAAACTTGCAGGACCACATTGAAGCTTATGTCCAGTTCGCCTGTAAAAAACCGGTCTCACTTTATAGCGCAATGAACCCGTTGGCCAAACTCAAGATTGGCGTCGAATGGATTTTGACGGGCACCGGGCTTGGCGCCACCAATCATTTTGAATCCGGTGGCTTTGTCCGTAGCGAACCCGGAGTTTTGCATCCTGATCTGCAGTATCATTTCTTCCCAATGGCGATCAGCTATGATGGCACGTCCGCAGCCAAGGACCACGGCTATCAATGTCATGTCGGTCCGATGCGGCCAACGAGTCATGGCTCGATCACGCTGAAATCAGCGGACCCGCGTCAGCATCCGCGCGTCATCTTCAATTACATGCAGACCGAGCAAGATCGCCGGGAAATGCGAACTGGTATTCGACTGACGCGCGAAATTCTTGGCCAGAAGGCGTTTGACCCGTTCAATGACGGTGAGCTGACGCCGGGAACGGGCGCAACAAGTGATGAGGCGATCGATGCCTTCGTGCGTGCGAAAGCGGAGAGCGCTTATCATCCCTCTTGCACCTGCCGCATGGGCACCGATGAACTGGCGGTTGTTGACGGCAATGCGCGCGTTCATGGCATTGAAGGATTGCGAGTCGTCGATGCGTCGATCATGCCGGATGTGGTCAGCGGCAATCTCAATGTGCCCACCATCATGATGGCGGAAAAACTCGCTGACGCAATCCGGGGCCGTCCTGCATTGCCACCCGAGCCGGTTCCGGTGTGGGTCAACCCGAATTACAAGACGAAGCAGAGGTAACTTGTGAAGTGCGATGGGCGAGCCGGGACAAGAGCTGACGTGCTCAATATGGTTCGGCACTGATCCGCGTTGTGCAAAGGCTGCTCTATGACATCAATGAACATCAATCCAATCCAGCAAATATGCCATGCAAACAGCATGAAGGCGCTGAAAAGACTTGCATGTTCTAGGTCAAGAGCGTGAACTCGCAATATTCGATGCCGTTGATCTTGCGAACCTGCAGCAATCTCCGGCGGCAATAAATCGGCGCCTGACGATGCGTTTTCATCTGGAGTCCTTCAATGTCACGCACCCTTCTCGACGTGCCTGAGAACGGCGAAGACGATCCTGAAGTCCGCGAATGGCAAGATGCGGTTAACTCGGCTATGGCCTTCGACGGCAGTGCACGCGCCGACGAACTGTTAGGTAAAGCGGTCGAGACAGCGCGGCGCCAGGGTGCCCAAATCCCGTTCGCAGCAAACACCGCATATTTCAATACCATCGCACCACACAAAGAGGCGCGCCACCCCGGCGACCGCAAAATTGAGAACCGGTTGCGTTCCGCTGTTCGCTGGAATGCATTGGCGATGGTGTTGAAGGCCAACAAGGCCTCCAGCGAACTTGGCGGTCACATTGCAAGTTTCCAATCCGCCGCGACGCTCTATGACACTGGCTTCATGCATTTCTGGCACGCGCCAACTGAAAACCACGGTGGCGATCTTGTGTTTGTGCAAGGCCATTCATCGCCCGGCATCTATGCGCGTGCTTATCTTGAGGGACGGCTGAGCGAAGAGCAGCTGCTGAATTTCCGCCAGGAGGTCGATGGAAAAGGGTTATCGTCATATCCTCATCCGTGGCTGATGCCAGACTTCTGGCAGTTCCCAACTGTGTCCATGGGGCTTGGCCCGATCATGGCCATCTACCAGGCGCGCTTTCTCAATTATCTCCATCATCGCGGTTTGGCCGATACATCCAAGCGCAAGGTCTGGGTATTCTGCGGCGACGGCGAAATGGACGAACCCGAAAGCTTGGGTGCCATCTCTCTCGCTGGCCGTGAAAAACTCGACAACTTGATCTTTGTCATCAATTGCAATCTTCAACGTCTCGATGGCCCCGTTAGAGGCAACGGCAAGATCATCCAAGAGCTGGAAAGGAACTTTCGAGGTTCCGAGTGGAATGTCATCAAGTGCATTTGGGGCTCGAATTGGGACGAACTGCTGCAGCGTGACAGCACAGGGAGATTGCGGCAATTGATGGAGGAGTGCAACGACGGGCAGTATCAGGATTTCAAGTCCAAAGATGCGGCCTACATCCGTAAGAACTTTTTTGGCCGGTATCCCGAGACAGCGGCGCTTGTCGCTGACTGGCCAAATGAAAAGATCTGGTCACTGACGCGCGGCGGACATGATCCGAGCAAGGTATACGCGGCCTACGCGGCAGCGGTCAGTCACCCAGAGCAGCCGTCCGTTATTCTGGCCAAAACCGTCAAAGGTTATGGCATGGGCGCGGCCGGAGAAGGACAGATGATTGCTCACCAGCAAAAGAAGATGGGATTGGAGCATTTGAAATTGTTCCGAGATCGCTTCAACGTGCCGGTTGCTGATGCTGATCTGGACACGTTGCCATTTATTAAATTCGAAGACGGCAGTCCCGAGTTGAACTATTTGAACGAGCGCAGGTCTGCACTTGGTGGCTATCTGCCTCAGCGGCGGCCGAAAACTTCAGTCCAGTTGGAGGTACCACCACAATCATTTTTCGATCCGCTCCTCAAAGGTTCAGAAGGGCGCGAAATATCGACAACGATGGCCTTTGTGCAGCTGTTGACCAAACTGATGCGCGACAAAAGCCTCGGACGCCATATCGTTCCAATTGTTCCAGATGAAAGCCGCACCTTCGGCATGGAAGGCATGTTCCGGACGTTCGGCATTTACAGCCAGACCGGTCAACTGTACCGGCCCGAAGATGCCGATCAGCTCATGTATTACAAAGAGGACCAAAGCGGACAGATTCTGGAGGAGGGTATCTGCGAAGCAGGTGCCATGTCGTCGTGGATCGCTGCTGCCACATCTTACTCGTCGTCCAACGTGCCGATGATTCCGTTTTTTATCTACTACTCGATGTTTGGTTTTCAGCGTATCGGCGACTTGGCGTGGGCGGCGGGCGATATGCGGTCGAGAGGCTTCTTGATCGGTGGCACGTCTGGAAGGACCACATTAAACGGCGAAGGTCTTCAGCATCAGGATGGTCATAGCCACCTGTTGTCAGCAACTATTCCAAACTGCATCTCCTATGACCCCACCTTCAGCTACGAGATGGCTATCATCATCAAGCACGGGCTTGAACGGATGCTGACCCACCAGGAAGATGCCTTCTACTACATCACCGCGCTGAACGAGAACTATACCCATCCGCCAATGCCAGCAGGCGCCGAAGACGGAATTATCAAGGGCATGTACTTGTTCAAATCCGCCGGTCCAAAGTCTAAGGGGCCAAAAGTTCAGTTGCTCGGTAGCGGCGCTATCTTGCGCGAAGTGATCGCCGGAGCCGAGCTTCTGGAGAAGGACTTCGGCGTTTCTGCCGATATTTGGAGCGTGACGAGTTTCACAGAATTGCGCCGCGAAGGCCTTGCGGTGGAGCGCTGGAATCTGCTGCATCCAGAAGAAAAGTCCAAGGTGTCCTATGTGAACAAGTGTCTCTCAGCCGGCGGCAACGCGCCAGTGATCGCCTCAACCGACTACATCAAGCAATTCGCCGATCAGATCCGTCCGTTCGTTTCTGGATCTTACAGCGTGCTTGGAACCGATGGCTTCGGCCGGTCGGATTACAGGCGAAGCCTGCGCCGTCATTTCGAAGTCGACCGGCACTACGTTGCCTTGGCTGCGTTGAAAGCCTTAGCCGATCAAAACATGCTGCCGTCTTCAAAGGCGGCCGATGCCATCAAAAAATATGGCATCGCACCTGGAAAAATCGATCCATCGCGCGCCTAGCAGCGCTGCGCCGTAAAGGAACCGCAACATGGCCGCTATAGAAGTGAAGGTGCCCGATATCGGCGATTTCCAAGATATTGCCGTCATCGAAGTCCACGTCAAGCCTGGCGATACGGTTAAGCGCGATGATCCTCTAATCACGCTTGAAAGCGACAAGGCCGCAATGGAAGTGCCGTCGTCTGAAGCGGGGCAAGTTGCGGAAGTTCTGCTGAAGATCGGCGACAAGGTCAGCCAAGGCGCGCCGATTGTTCGTCTCACAACGAGTGACGCTGCGACTGGACCGGCAACTGTGCCCGCGCCAGTCGCGACGTCATCTGTTCAAAACAAGCCAGAGCCAATTGCGGCCGCGGCAGATGTGCCGCAAACTCGTGGTCCGGGACATCAATTGCCGATTGGTGGCGACGTCAACGACGTTCATGCCGGACCGTCCGTGCGGCGCCTCGCGCGTGAACTTGAAATCGATTTGACGCGCATCAAAGGAACTGGCGAAAAGGGCCGCATCACCAAGGACGATGTCAGGCGGGCAATTTCAGATGCGGCCCCGTCTCGTAGCAGCGGCGGATCTGGCATACCAGAAATCCCAGTTCAGGATTTTTCCAAATTTGGTGCCATTGAAATAAAGCCGATGTCGCGTTTGAAGCGGCTGGCTGGTCCGCATTTGCACCGGTCATGGCTCAACATTCCCCACGTCACCCATTGCGACGAAGCGGATATCACCGAGCTCGAAAGCTATCGCAAAACTCTCGATGCGACAGCGAAAGACAAGGGCTACCGCGTCACGCTGCTGTCGTTTTTGATGAAAGCGAGCGTGGTCGCGCTCAAGGAGCATCCGGAGTTCAACGCGTCGCTTGATCCCAGCAAAGACAGCTTGATCTTGAAACACTACTATAACATTGGCGTCGCAGTTGACACGCCGGACGGCCTTGTCGTGCCGGTCATCAAGGACGTTGATCGCAAGGGCATCATCGAACTGTCCCAGGAACTTGGAAGCGCATCGCAGAAAATGCGCGACGGAAAAATTGCGCCGGCTGACATCCAAGGCGGCACATTCTCGATTTCAAGTCTGGGCGGAATCGGTGGAACAGCCTTTACGCCGATCGTCAACGCGCCGGAAGTCGCCATTCTCGGTGTCGTCAAAGCCGAAATGAAACCGCGCTGGGATGGCACGGCATTTCAACCAAAGTTGATGCTGCCATTATGCCTCTCCTACGATCACCGGGTGATCGATGGGGCACTGGCTGCGCGTTTCACAAGGCGGCTGGTCCAGATCCTCGAAGATTTGCGGCAACTCGTACTGTGAGGGTGCAGGTATGAGCCAGGTCGAGACGATTGACTGCGATGTCGCGGTGCTCGGTGCGGGGCCAGGCGGCTATTCCGCAGCGTTCCGGGCCGCTGACCTTGGACTGAAAACGGTTCTTATCGAGCGCAGTCCAACGCTCGGCGGCGTATGCCTCAATGTTGGATGTATTCCATCAAAAGCGCTCTTGCACACCGCGGCCATTATCGATGCCGCTGCGGCACTCGCGGCTCACGGCGTAACGTTCGGTGCTCCCAAAATCGATCTCGCAGCCTTGCGCGCCAGCAAGAACAAGGTCGTCGGCAAGTTGACTTCAGGTCTTGCCGGAATGGCAAAGGCCAGAAATGTCCGCGTCATCGAAGGAACCGGCGCATTTGCAAATGCGAATGCAATCACCGTTCAATTGACGTCAGGTGGTGCAGTTGCTGTCGCATTTAAGTCCGCGATCGTTGCAGCGGGGTCTGAGGCTGTAAAACTGCCGTTTCTTCCCATCGATCCTCGCATTGTCGATTCGACCGGCGCACTTGAGCTCCGCCAAATTCCAAAGCACATGCTGGTCATCGGCGGCGGCATCATCGGCCTTGAGATGGCAACTGTCTATTCGACATTGGGCACACGCATCGATGCCGTCGAAATGCTCGATGGACTGATGCTTGGCGCGGATCGCGATTTGGTCAAGGTGTGGGAGAAGAAGAACGCGTATCGTTTCGGCCGGATCATGCTGAAAACGAAGACCGTTGCTGCGGACGCCAAACCTGACGGTATTCACGTCCAATTTGAAGGCCAAGCCGCGCCAGAGGGTGGCCAAATATACGATATGGTTCTTGTTGCTGCCGGCCGAACGCCAAACGGTCGATTGATTGGCGCCGAAAATGCTGGCTTGAAAGTCAACGACCGCGGCTTCATCAGCGTTGACCGGCAAATGCGGTCGAACATTTCCCACATCTTTGCAATTGGAGATATCGCAGGCCAACCGATGTTGGCTCACAAGGCCGTCCATGAAGGCCACGTTGCTGCGGAAGTTGCCGCGGGACAGCGCAGTTCATTCGATGCGCGTCAAATTCCGTCAGTTGCCTACACCGATCCAGAAATCGCATGGGCTGGAAAAACGGAAGATCAACTCAAAGCCGAAGGCGCGTTATTTGGCCGAGCAGTTTTCCCTTGGGCGGCGTCGGGGCGCGCCATCGCGAATGGGCGCGATGAGGGCATGACAAAACTCTTGTTCGAACCCGAAACGCACCGGGTCATCGGTGGTGGAATCGTTGGCACAAACGCCGGCGACTTGATTGGCGAAATTTGTCTCGCCATCGAAATGGGTGCTGATGCGACTGACATCGGCAAGACAATTCATCCTCACCCAACGCTATCAGAATCGATTGGCATGGCCGCAGAAGTTTTTGAAGGCGTTTGCACCGATCTGATGCCTGTCAAGCGAGCGGCCACGAAACTAACAGCGCAGAGTTAAGAGCGAAACCGGAAATTTCAGGTGCCAGTCTTCTGATCCGGCGCACGGTTGCGCCATGCACGCCAGCCGCCCCACGAGGCAATGTCTTCGGCTGCGCGCACCGCGTGGGCTTCGCACGGGAAGCCTTTAACAACGCTACCAACCGCCACCGTCACGGTGCCAATGCCGAGTAGCGCCGGAATGAGTGCGACGAACGACCCGAACGCTGCTTCAGGCGTTATGAGAAAGTAAATGGCACGAGGCGTGCCATTCGAAATGTCCAAGTAAAATGCAGTATTTTTTGCAATCGCGGCTTCGGTGCGTGCTATCTTTTTTTTGCGCGCCGCACAGGTGCTGTGCATTGCTCGCCCTCTTGCAGGCCGTATCGACGGCGACATATCAAACGTCATACACCGGGCTCGAAGCTGAGCAGGAGCATTTGAATGTACAATCAGCCACTCGTCCCGCCGGACTTTCAAGTGCCCGAACGGCTGGCTGGAAACGGATACCACTTGCGCATGTTGTCGATCGACGATGTCGACAAAGACTTCGAGGCGGTGATGGAGAGTAGAGACCGTCTCATGGGACTTCTCGATCCAAACAGTTCTTGGCCCGACGGCCTGACCAAGAAAGAGGACATGATCGATCTCGCCTGGCATCAACGCGAGTTCACGCTGCGGCACTCGTTTGCCTATACTGTGATGTCGGCGGATGAAGAGAAATGCCTCGGTTGCATGTATATCTTCCCAAGCAAAACTCCAGCATTTGATGCGTTCGTTTTCTATTGGGTCCGGGAGGGCGAGAATGCCGATGCATTTGATGTTGAGCTGGGAGCCCTAATCCGCGCGTGGCTGACTGATGTCTGGCCATTCAAGTCGGTTGGGTTCCCTGGCCGGGACCTACCGTGGGGACGTATCAACTGACGTCGTTTGGGTCTGGATCAGGCCGGGTCAGACCCGGTTTGATAGTGCAAAGTTGACCGCACCTGTTTGCTTGGATTATCTATAAAGTCAAAGGACGAAGCCGTCACATATCATATGAGGCCTTGAAATTATTGGTACCGCCTCTCAGGATTGAACTGAGGACCTCTGGTTCCACAAACCAGCGCTCTAACCAGCTGAGCTAAGGCGGCTAACCTGACGATCTCGACCCACCAATTGGCCGCCGGATCAGGCGTCCCTTTCGCCCGGGCGGAGCGAGTTCCGGAGTTCGGCCAAGGGCCGTTCATCCAAGTATCAGAGAGGCATTCCATTATCACCTGGGCCCAAGGAGGGCAACTGCGCGATGATGGCCCGACCGGGGCATTTTCGGCTCTCCAGCAGCCATTTTCCAGGGCCGCTGAGGGGTCTGTTAACGTCAGTTGTGGTCAGTGCCCCCGCCAACAGCTGGTTTCGTAGACGTGCTGAACAAGAGCGGCTAGTGTGCGGACCGGATTGATGTTTTTGAGATAAAAAAGATGCCGGGCGATCTGCCCCCGCAACCGACAAACACGACGAATTTAGCCGCTGACGCTGGTTTGGGCGAGGTCGTGCGCGGCACACTCATGTTCAATGCCACCCGCGGCCGGTTGACGTCGATCGATCGGACGGCGCGCAGCCTGCTGGGCTGGCCGGAGACAGAAACCGGAGCCGGGCTCGATGCGGCTATGCCGGCGCTGGTCCGGCTTCGGGCCCTGGTGCGCTCAGGCGCGTTAAAAAGCGGTCCTCACGACGAGAATTTGTTGTTCTGGTCAAGGCGCGGCGCCCAGAGGCTTCCGTGCCGGATACAATACGAGACTGATAACCATAGTGCGGAGTTGATCCGTATTGAGATCACGGCGCCAGCGCATGGGACTGCCTCGCCGCCTGAAGCACCGATGAGCCCGATCGAACTTAGGCCAGGTCAAAAGCCAGCAACCAACGGCCACGCCGGCGACCGGCAGCGCGATGTCCTGGCAAAAACTGAAACAGATCCGGCGGCACCGGTGATGTCGCCTGCAAAATCTGCCAGCTCGCCCGCAGTGGATGACGAGCCAGACAATCCGCCGCGACTCAGCGACGATGCAGCGACGATGCGCGAGATCGGGCAACGCATTCGCAACGGCATACGATCGTCGGCAGAAGTTGCCGAGCTGACGGCTGCTAATGACAGGACGGCGCTGCCAGACTATTTGGTCCCGCCTGATGCAGCGATGAAATCTCGTCAGACTGTTGTTGAAACAGCGTCAGAATCCGGCCCGGCGCGGTCGCTGACCGAAGCCGAGCTGGCCCAAATTTTGTCGCGTACGGCGCACGAAATTAAAACGCCGCTCGGCGCCATTGCTGCAGCGTCGGAAGTGATGCGAGATGAACATTTGGGCCCGGCGAGCGATGGTCAATATCGCGCCTATGCCGCGGGCATTCACGCCAATGCACGTCACGCCTTAGACATTGTCGACCGGTTGCTGAAGGCGCCGCTCGCAACTGAGGCGTTGCCCAACACCAGCACAGCCGCGCCGAAAGTTCCATTTGGGCCGCCTCAAGTGCTGGCAGTGGTGCCAACCAAGCCGGTTCGGGTTACCGTCGATGCTGAGCCTCTAGCATTGAAACCGCTAACGCCAGCAGTCCTCGATCTCAACACATTGACGGAGGCAGTTGTGCGCGATCTGCAGGCGCTGGCGGACAAAGCCGGCGTGCGACTGACGGCGGTGACCGATGCGAATGTGGGCTATCAAGTCAGTGACGCAACCGCGCTTAAACAGGCGCTGATCAATCTGGTCACCAATGCCCTGAAGTTCACCAGCGATGGCGGCGCCGTCAGCATCGAAACCGAAGTCCGGGAAAATAACTTCGTTGCGCTGAGCGTTCGCGATACTGGGCGCGGCATGACGCGCGCAATGGCGGCGCGGCTTATCGATCCTGCGCTAAATCCCAATCCGCGGCGCAAGACTGAAACTGGTCATGGGCTTGGGTTCCAACAAATCCGCGCGTTTGCGGTCAGTCATAATGCGGAGATATTGATCGACAGCACGCTCGGCAAAGGCACATGCGTAACGCTGCTGTTCGGGCAGACTTAAAGGCATATCGTCCGCATCGATCACTCGTCAGCCGCGAGTTTTGGAGCAGGAAAATGAGCCTCGCTCCACGTTAAATGCTGGCCGCCATCAAGCGCGATCATCTGGCCGGTCATGGCGGGGGCCGCAAGGATGAAGCGCACCGTTGCTGCGATGTCTTCCGGTGTTGGTCCGCGATTGAGCAGAGTTGATTTGATTTCAGCGGCAAAATCCACGCTCGTTTGATGCACACTTTGCAGAACTGGTCCGGGCCCGATGGCGTTGACGCGTATGCGCGGCGCCAGAGCTTGAGCGAGGGTTCGCGTTGCGGTCCAAAGGCCGGCCTTCGAGATTGTGTAAGAGAAAAAGTCGGGCGTCAGTTTCCAAACCCGTTGATCGATGATGTTAATAACATTTCCAGAAGCGCCTTCGGGAAGATGTGCGGCCAAGGCCTGCGCCAGAAACACTGGCGCTTTCAAATTGATGTCGAGATGGGTGTGCCAGCTGTCCACGGACACCGTTTCGACAGTGTCGATTAGAAATTCAGATGCGTTGTTGATCAGGCAGACCGGTGGGCCAAGTTTGGCTACACAGTCAGGCACCAGACGTTTGACGTCTTCGGGCTTGCCCAAATCGCCTTGAAGAGCCACGGCGTGACCACCGGCATTTGAGATTTCCGCAACCAGCCTCTCGGCTTCGGCTTTTGAATTACGATAGTGAACCGCAACCGCCCAGCCTTGGCGCGCGAGATCGAGCGCAATCGTGCGGCCGATACGGCGCGCTGCGCCAGTGATTAAAACCGCTGGTCGTGACGTGGCTTGCGGCATGCTTTGAGTTAAGCCTTGATGTTTGAGAATCTAGATAGGGAGAGTCTGAAGCTTATCCAGATTTGTTGAGTGTGAGCCATAGAATTCAGAAATGGCTGCCGGGAAAGCCAGAGCGAGATGCTGAATTGGTCAAAGCAGTTCCAGACCTAACCCATTCATTTGTACTCGGCGGCTTCATAGGCCGCTCATTGTAAAAGCTACTAATTGCAAATCAGTAGCCGCGGCTGTTGTGCTCCAGACTGTCATCGTCCTGTCGCCCAAAAAAGGCGTGTTGCTGTCAAGACTCTGTCAAGACCGAGTGGCAGGGTCGTCTGAAGGCATTGAGAAACTGGCCATGCGCTAGAGCTCAGTGTCCCGGCAAACAGCAGGTACCCTCATTCGCCTGTTGTTGCTGTAGAGGCTGGTCTGCTGGTCGCCGGTTTCCCCGCTAACCCTCCAGCAGGCTGGCCTCATGAGCGTTCCAGCTGTGCCGGTCTGGCAACATGTTGAAATTCCAATGACAATTGTCCCCTGTTAGAGGCCAGTGGCCGCTTGATTGCGGGCCCTGCATGGCCTTATCTGATCGCGAACAAATGCGAGAGATTCGCGATGATGATGACCATTGCCGTGATGCTGGCTTTGACAGTCGTGACGGTGGCCGGACTTTTGGCGCCGCGATTATCTGACCGGCGTGTCCTATTTGATCAAGCACCTGACCGGCCAAAATCGTTCGGCTACCGGATGGCGTGGCTCGCTGTGCGTTCCCGCGATCCAAGCCATGTCGCGGCCGAGCTGGGCCTCGCAGATGCGGAACCCTGCAATTGGAACTCAGGGATCGGCTCTGTTTATGACCACAAACTCGGACAGAATCTGATTTTTGTCACGCCCGCGGTCAACGGCTGGGTATTCGTGTGCGGGCTGACGCTGCCCCATCCGGCCGGTCAAGGCTTTGTCGATAAAGTGACGCCATTGCTGGTTGGTCTCGGTGGCCGGTTCACCGAAGTCCAATACTTTTACAACTATCCGCCAATTGATTTGTTTGCCTGGGCACGGCTGATCGATGGCCGCCTGGTACGCGCCTTCGCGGCTGGCGAGGAAGGGGTCATCTGGAGCAAGGGCAAGACCACGCGCGAAGAACGTCAGCTCGGTCTCAAGATGTTTGAACTTCGCGGCGTCAAGGGCCGGCAAGGTGATGCGGGCGGTGAAATCATTTTGCATCCAACTGACGAACACGTCTTGCAGTTGGCCCGCAAATGGAGCCTCGATCCGGCAACACTTGAAGATGCCCGCGCCGAACAGTCCCTTGGTTTAATCGCCAGCGCGCCAGTGTCGTGGCGCACTGAACGGCTGATGAAAGCCGCGTAATTGCTGTAACACTTGTACTCGCTAGGTCACATGCGCATCGTTGCCGGGCAGTTTCGTGGACGCGCAATCCAAAGCCCGGAACATGCTGGTCTTCGGCCAACATCGGACCGCACCCGCGAAAGCGTGTTCAATATATTGGCGCACGGAATTGACGGATTCGAACTCGCGAGCCAGCGCGTCATCGATCTATTCGCCGGTACTGGAGCGCTCGGTCTCGAAGCGATTTCGCGCGGCGCCAGCTACTGCCTGTTTGTCGATGACAGTGCCGATGGCCGCGGGTTGATCCGCACTAACGTCGAGGCCTTCGGGCTGACAGGTGTGACGCGCATTTTCCGCCGCGATGCGACGAGCCTCGGGCTCGTTGGAACTATGGCGCCGTTTGGATTGGCGTTCCTCGACCCGCCCTACGGCAAGGGCTTAGCCGAAAAGGCATTGAACTCGATGCGCGATGGCCAGTGGTTGCAGACGGGCGCGGTTGTGGTCGTTGAGGAAGACGCAACATCGGCGTTCGCATGGCCGCAAGGTTTCGACGCGTTGCAAGAGCGCACATATGGCATTGCGACGGTGCGATTTGGCCGCGCGGTGTGAGCGGCACAGAGCATTAAGAGCTTTGTCCGCATATCCCCGTGGTTCTCGCCGTTATCGCCGGAACGCCCTGATGACGGCGGTTATTTTTGATGGCGATAACGTCGTGTTCGGATCGAATTGGCTGCCAAGAGCTGTGTGGCGCGCCTCAATGCAACATTGCAGCGGCGCTTAAATCGTACGATATCCGCCAAACACCGGCCATATGCCCACTTCCTGTCGAATTGTTGGGTCATGCCGGATCATCTGGGATGCCCGGGCGCAAGTGCCGGAGGCAAGGGGACTTGATATGACTTTGATTTCGAAGGTTTCGGGCTTTGCCATGGCCGCAATGGCCGCTGGACTTGCACTGCCGCTGGCCGCAATCGCTGAAGACCCGGCGAAACCTGCGGCCGCTGGTGCCGCTCCAGCGGCAGCTGCACCCGCAGCTCCACCAGCACCGGCCGCCGCGCCAGCAACACCAGCTCCTGCAGCAGGCGCACCGGCTGCGGCCGCTGCGCCTGGCTCTGTCGGATCGGGTTGGAACGCAGAAGTGGCGTCTGGCAAAGGCGGCTTGACGCTAGATGATGCGCAAAAAGCCCTGGTCAAGCAGGTCAGCGACTACTTCGAAGCCACCTCGACCATGAAGGGCGCATTCGTTCAGACCGGCGCCGACAAGAAGCGCATGAAGGGCAAATTCTTCTTGAACCGTCCTGGAAAATTCCGTTTCGACTACGCCCTGCCATCGAGGCAAGTCATTGTATCGGATGGCCAAAATCTCGCCATCCAGGATCTGGACCTAAACAATGAAGACCGGGTCGAACTCGATAAGACGCCGTTCCGGCTATTGTTGCGCAAAGACGTCAATCTCGAGCGCGATGCTAATATTCTCGAAGTGCAATCAGCTGATGATCTGATCGTTCTGGCGCTGCGCGACAAGGACCCTGAGACACCTGGAGCTATAAAGCTCTTCCTGAGCACCAAACCCGTGCTTGAACTTAAGGAGTGGCAGGCCGTCGATGCCCAAGGGCAAGCGACCCAGGTGCAAGTCAGCGAGCTTGAAAAAGGCACCAAGCTCGAAGAAAATCTCTTTAAAATTCAAGCTCTTGGGCCGTCAAAGATGACACCACAGTAGCCGAATCAAAATGTGACCAATTTGCCGCTCGCAAGCCTCAAGTGCCCGGCATTTGGGCACGACTGGTAACATTTTCGTGATATCTGCGCGTTGGGCTTGAAAACTGGCAGAGCGCGCTTAATTTACTATGCATGAGGCCGACGCCTCCCCTAGGTAGCCTCCCCCCGTCTACCCCCGGTGTCGGCCAGGGTTCTGGAGTCCCTCCCAGTACCCCGCGCGAAAAGCGCCGAGCGCCCAACCCCGCCCCCCGTGGTTGGGCGCTCTTTTTTCCCAGGGACCCAGTTTAATCAACTCGTATTCAGTAGTTTCGATTTGGAGACTGAATGCTCAATGCAGCACGGCTGTGTTCGCTATTGGCTCAGGATCAGCAATCACTTGAGATGTGCCAGCGCCATTTAAAGACGCGGCCAACTCGCTATCGACATCTCTGAGTTCATCGGCAATCCGATGCAAGCGCGCCGCTATGCGCTGGACCAGGTGATCCGCAAGTGTGGGATCGTCTGCCATTTGGGCATGCAGCTCCGAGCGAGACAAGCGCAGAGCACGCACCGGACCTTTCGCAACAATGGTCGCGGCATGAGAGGTTTCAATCAGCATGGCCATTTCGCCAACCAAGGCACCAGATGGAATTGCGGTCTCGTCTTTGTTGCGATCATGGGGACCAGCCAAACGCACCGCATCACCCGCGATGATCAACACAGCCGCTTCACCTAGCGTCTCACTGGCAACAATGACGTCGCCAGCTTTATAGACGATGCGATCAGCGCGGCGCAGAATTTCAGTGATTTGCAGCGGCTTCAGTCCGTTGAACAACTCGACGTTCAAGAGCGGCTTCACCAGCGCGTGGATCGTCATAACAAGTTCCCTCAAGTTCAGCCCGGGAGACGGGCCAGAACGAGGGCTAAGGTCCACCGATTCGGCCCCGGCGATCTAGCGCCATGGGGCAGTCCTGTGGAAATGCTGGCATAACTGCGGAATTGCCAGGAAATAGCCCGGTTATGCCGCCGCTTCCGACTCGCGTTTGCGCTCTTGCTTCTTGCGCTCGTTCGGATCGAGCCAGCGTTTACGCAGCCGGATGCTTTCCGGTGTGACTTCAACAAGCTCGTCATCGGTGATGTAACTCATCGATTTTTCAAGCGTCAGCTTGATCGGAGTCGTGAGCAGCACGGCATCGTCCTTGCCGGACGCGCGCACGTTGGTGAGCTTCTTGCCTTTGACGACATTGACCTCAAGGTCATTATCACGCGAATGCTCGCCGACAATCATACCGCTGTAGACGCGGGTCTGGGCGCCAATGAAGAACGGTCCACGATCTTGCAGATTGAAAATCGCGTAAGCAGCGGCTTCGCCATCGGCGTTCGAAATCATCACGCCGGTCAACCGGCCGGCAATTTCACCACGGAATGGCATGTAGGCGTGGAACAGCTTGTTCATGACGGCTGTGCCGCGTGTGTCGGACAGTAATTCAGACTGGTAGCCAAGGAGCGCGCGTGTCGGCACCAGGAACACCATTCGCGTGCGGCCGCCACCTGACGGGCGCATTTCAATCATTTCGCCCTTGCGTTCCGACAGCTTCTTGACAACGATGCCGGTATGGCCTTCGTCGACGTCAATGATCACTTCCTCGATCGGTTCTTGCTTCTGGCCGGTTTCCGGATCGTTGCGGTACAAAACTTTCGGACGCGACACGGTGAGCTCGAAGCCTTCGCGGCGCATGTTTTCGATCAGAATAGCCAACTGAAGTTCGCCGCGGCCGGCGACGTCGAAGCTGTCGCCATCGCCTGCAGCCGAGATCTGAATGGCGATGTTGCGCTCAGCTTCTTTCAACAAACGTTCGCGAATGACGCGGCTTTGCACCTTGTCACCTTCTTGACCGGCAAACGGACCGTCGTTGATTCGAAATGTCATCGATAGCGTCGGCGGATCAACCGGTTGTGATTGAATCGGCGTCTCGACGGCTGGATCGCACAACGTGTCGGCAACGGTCGCCTCGCTCATGCCAGCAATGGCAACGATTTCGCCGGCTTCCGCCACCTCGACTGGAACGCGTTCAAGGCCGCGGAACGCCAGCACTTTGCTGACGCGGAAATTCTCAATCAGCTTGCCATCGCGCGACAGCGCTTTGAGCGTC
Organism: Hyphomicrobium sp.; assembly: GCA_031380225.1. GTDB lineage: Bacteria > Pseudomonadota > Alphaproteobacteria > Rhizobiales > Hyphomicrobiaceae > JANNFX01. The sequence goes on along the minus strand of JANNFX010000135.1, from coordinate 3,231 downwards.
ATGTTGGGCTTGACGGCGCCCGACGAAATGCGGCCCGTCAGAATGCGGCCGAGGAAGTTGTCAGCTTCAAGCGTCGTCGCAAGTAAACGGAAAGGACCAGGTTCAACGGTTGGCGGCGGTACATGCTGAACGATCAAGTCAAACATCGGCGCCAAGTCTTCCTTGGGGCCGGCCGGGTCGAGAGCCATCCAGCCATCGCGGCCTGACCCGTAAAGAACCGGGAAGTCGAGTTGTTCGTCGGTGGCGTCAAGGTTTGCGAACAAATCGAAGATTTCGTTCAGAACGTCTGTGTGGCGCTGGTCGGGGCGGTCAATTTTGTTGATGACCACGATCGGGCGCATGCCGCGCTTCAATGCTTTCGAGACCACGAATTTAGTCTGCGGCAGCGGGCCTTCGGACGCGTCAACCAAAACGACGACACCGTCGACCATGTTCAAGATGCGCTCAACTTCGCCGCCGAAGTCGGCGTGACCCGGCGTGTCGACGATGTTGATGCGGTGGTCTTTCCAGACCACCGACGTGCACTTGGCCAAAATTGTGATGCCACGTTCGCGTTCGAGATCATTCGAATCCATGGCCCGCTCGGCAACCTTTTGGTTGTCGCGGAATGAGCCGGACTGTTTCAGAAGCTCATCAACTAGGGTCGTCTTGCCATGGTCAACGTGCGCGATGATCGCGATATTACGAAGTTTCATAACGGTCTCTTGGAATGGGGGCACGTTCGCCGCCAACGCGGCTGGCCCGATTTCCAGGCGAGGTAGCACAACCCCCGGCTTCAAGCCATATGCCCCGGTTGCCGGGACCTGTGACCCTTAAGCCCGAATGGGCGCGCAAAGCCCCGAGTTGTCTCGTTATCCAGCGGTTTGCACGATCCTTGCTTCAGTCCCATGACAGTAGAGCATCGATCGCGCTCCGCCATATTCTGAAACAAATTAACAATTTGGTCGCCGGCATGTTTGAGCGCAACAAAGTCGACAATGTCAACCATCAGACCCAGCAGGTTGCGATTGCAGCAGAGGTGCGATTCGACACCGGCGAAGTGGCAGCAGGACAATTCTACATTCATGCGTCGCGGCCTTTTGCGGAAGTGCTGAACGGCGCCAGTCCATTTGTGGAATTTGAAGTCTTTGGCGAGGCGCGGCGCTGGATTGCCAAGTCAACGCTGCGCGACGTCAAGCTGACGCCGGTTCCCAAACCGGCCACTCTGTTGGCGCAAGCTAGTGACATCGAAAGTTTCGAGCCGCACCGCGTGTTGGGCGTTGATCAAAACGCCGAATGGGCCGCGGTACGGGCTGCCTATGTGGCGTTGTCAAAGACCTATCACCCGGACCGCTATGCCAGCGCAGAACTACCGTCCGAAGTGCACGACTATTTGGCGGCTATGGCGCGCCGGATCAATTTGGCTTACACCGCGCTTGAGACCAAGCACTCGACGGTCAAGACCATCGCGCAGCGTCCGGCTCCGATTTACGAATCCCGCCCGCGGGCCTAAGGCGTCACTTCCTTTCATGAAAGAAGTCGTGGATTTTTTGAGCCATCTCAGCCGAAATGCCGTCAATACCTTTCAAGTCTTCAATGCCAGCGCGCGATACCGATTTCGCTGAGCCGAAGTGTTTCATCAATGCCCGCCGCCGCGATGGCCCAATGCCGCCGATTTCATCCAACGGGTTGGCGCTGATCGCCTTCGAGCGTTTGGCGCGATGGGTGCCGATTACAAATCTGTGCGCCTCATCTCGAAGCCGCTGCACGAAATACAGCACCGGGTCGCGCGGCTCGAGCATAAATGGCAGCGGCTTGCCCGGCACATGGAAATGCTCGCGCCCCGCATCGCGATCCGGACCTTTGGCGACGCCCGCGACCGGGATCTCAGAGAGACCGAGCTCATTCAGCACTTCGACAGCAACCGACAGCTGGCCCGCGCCGCCATCGATCAGAACGAAATCAGGACGCGCTGGGGTTTCGGACTGTTCGGGGTCAGACCCTGCGGGTCTGACCCCGTCGTTCGCTTCCGCGAGCCGCTTGAAACGCCGCGTCAGCACTTCTCGCATCATGGCGTAGTCGTCGCCGGGCGTCATTGTTTCCGACTTGATATTGAATTTTCTATACTGATTTTTGACGAAGCCCTCGGGGCCGGCAACGATCATGGCGCCGACAGCGTTGGTGCCTGCGATGTGGCTGTTGTCGTAGACTTCAATGCGGCGCGGTGTTTCGGCCAAACCAAAGCGCTCGGCAACGGCTTCCAGCAATTTGATCTGCGATGAACTCTCGGCCAATTTACGCCCAAGCGCTTCCTTGGCATTCGTCAAGGCGTGTTCAACGAGCCCCGACTTGGTGCCGCGGCTCGGAACGCGAATATCAACCTTGCGTTCGGCCTTGGTCGATAGCGCTTCTGCCAGCAGTTCGCGCTCTTCGACGTCATGCGATAATAAAATGAGGCGTGGCACAGGCTTGTCGTCGTAGAATTGAGCGATGAAACTTGACAGCACCACGTCGACACTGAGTGATTTGTCGGCCTTTGGATAATACGCGCGGTTGCCCCAGTTCTGCCCGGTGCGGAAGAAGAACACCTGGATGCAGGTCTGCCCACCTTGTTGATGGGCTGCAAAAATATCAGCTTCCTCGACGCCTTCGGGATTGATCGATTGATCGGCGGTGACGTGGGCCAGCGCCCACAGCCGGTTGCGGAACTTAGCGGCGCTTTCGAATTCGAGCGCTTCTGCTGCGTCTTCCATCAGCTTCTGATACATCTGACGAACGTTTTGGCTTTCACCGCGCAGGAACCGCACCGCTTCGTCCACAAGCGTTGCGTAATCCTCGGCCGTGATCTCGTTCGTGCAAGGCGCCGAGCAGCGCTTGATTTGATGCAGCAGGCACGGACGCGTGCGGCTGTCGTAGACACTGTCCGAACACGAGCGCAGCAGGAACGCGCGCTGCAGCATGTTGATAGTGCGATTGACAGCGCCCGCCGATGCAAACGGTCCGAAATAATCGCCCTTCGATGTGCGGGCACCGCGGTGCTTCAGAATTTGCGGAGCGGCCGTGTCGCGGCGGATAAGAATGTAGGGGAACGATTTATCGTCGCGCAGCACGACGTTGTAGCGCGGGCGGAAGCGCTTGATCAGATTGGCTTCGAGCAGCAGCGCTTGTGCCTCTGTGCCAACCGTGATGAATTCCATCGCGACGGTCGACGCAATCATGCGCGCGATGCGATTGCTGTGGCCACTGGCGCGG
>JANNFX010000109.1:0-13137 GCA_031380225.1 Hyphomicrobium sp. | reverse complement strand
GCCGGCATATTCTGGGCACCAGGTCCGAATATTACGCGCGCCTGACGCAAGTGACGCAGCGCGGCGATTGGGAAGCCTGGGTGCTGTACATGCTGACGGCCGTTGAAATGACGGCACGCTGGACCAATCTCAAAGTTCGCTCTATCCGTGAACTGATGATGCACACGACAGCGTTCGTGCGTACGGCTGCACCCAAACTATACTCCCGCGAACTCATCGAGTTAATCTTCACGCAGCCCTACTGCCGCATCGAAAACTTGACGGCAAATGGAATGGGAAACCGGCAAACCGCATCTTCACACCTTAAACAATTGGTTGCGATCGGCGTGCTGATCGAAGAGAAGGCCTGGCGCGACAAGGTTTTCATCAATCGCAAGTACCTCGATCTTTTGTCGAGCGATGAGCATACATTTGAGCCGTATGCCTTCCCAAAGCTGGCTAAGCCTCGCGAGGCACCAACACGATGACGCAAAACTCTCCTGTCACGGCTCTGCGCGGCATTGAAGTCAAGATTGCTGCTGCCGCGCGCGAAGTTGGCCGCGATCCAGCTTCTGTGCATTTGATTGCTGTCTCAAAAACGTTTGCTGCAGAGGACATACTGCCAGTGCTTGAGGCAGGCCATCGCGTGTTTGGAGAAAACCGGGTGCAGGAAGCGCAAGGGAAATGGCCCGGCCTCAAGGCGCGCTATCCCGATGTTGAATTGCATTTGATCGGGCCACTGCAATCCAACAAGACCAAAGATGCCGTCGAGCTATTCGATTGCATCCACACCGTCGACCGGCCCAAAATCGCTGAAGCATTGGCGGCTGAAATGGTGCGGCAAGCCAAGCAGGTGCGCATGTTTGTGCAAGTCAACACGGGCGAGGAACCGCAAAAGGCTGGCATTTTGCCCCGCGAAACAGCGGCGTTCATATCGCTCTGCCGCGATACGTTGAAACTTGAAATCGAAGGATTGATGTGCATTCCGCCAGTTGAGGACGAACCGGCAGTGCATTTCGCATTTCTGGCCAAGCTGGCCAAGGAGAACCGGCTCTCGGGCCTCAGCATGGGCATGAGCAGCGATTTCGAGACGGCAGTCCAATTAGGCGCCACCCACGTCCGCGTGGGCAGCGCCATATTTGGCAGCCGAACATAAACGAGCGACGTTAGTCGTCGATCAGCACGTATGCGCGGCCGTCCCGGCTTCAGCGACCATATGATCCTGGGCGCCACTACCGCCTGAGACGCCTATGGCTCCGATCACGTTGCCGCCTTTGTCTTTAAGTGGGATGCCGCCAGCGAAAATCATCACGCGGTCGTGATTGGAGGCATGGATGCCAAAAAACTGATCGCCAGGTTGGCTATTCTCGGCTAATTCTTTGGTCGAAATATTGAACGCACGCGACGTGAAGGCTTTGTTGATCGAAATATCGATTGAACCGATCCAGGCATTATCCATTCGGATGTGCGCAATCAAATTCGCGCCTTCGTCGACGATTGCGATGTTCATTGGTTGACCAATCTCAGCCGCCTTTTTTTCGGCGGCTGTAATGATACGGCGAGCGTCGGCGAGCTTCAGCATGATAAGATCCTATGTGCTTTCTTGGAATTGATGGCAGTACGGCGTGACTTTTAGCCCGGCGAAGTGCTGGCATTAGAACAATAGCCACCGTGGCGTTCAACAGTCCGGGATTCTGTTTAGTTCCCTAGGTAACAGAAATCAGTTTTTCTGTTATGTAAAGATTGCTACTTCTCTGGCGTGCTTGGGCGCCAGCGGCAGGGAGTGTTAATTTATGCGCACGATGACAGCATCGGTCGCGACTCTGGCCTTGGCGCTATCGGCGGGGTTTGCGTGGTCCGAACCAATCGGCTCAACGGTGAAGGTCGTTAACCGAGTTACGGCCGAATTGGACCAGGGACAACGCGCTCTGGCGCTTGGCGACGGCGTTAATCAAAACGAATTGATCGTCACGGGTACCGACGCCATCAGCGAATTCAAATTCAATGATGATACGAAAGTCGCGCTTGGATCGGGCGCAAAATTGAAGCTCGATAAATTTGTCTATGATCCCGTAAAGACTGACGGCACCATTGCTGTTGAGTTGGTTCAGGGCGCATTCCGGTTCATCACCGGCGTGGCACAGAAGCCATCGTATACGATCAAGACGCCAACGGCTTCGATTGCCGTTCGCGGAACAATTTTCGATTTGTACGTTCAGGGCGACGGAACGACTTGGCTGTTGTTACACGAGGGTGGCGTGCGAGTCTGCAATAGCGCAGGCGGTGTATGCCGTGATCTCGACGAACCAAGTAAAATGATGCGCGTCACAACCAATGGCCTCGTTGGAATTCCCATTTGCTGGCAAGGCATGCCTGGCAACCAATCGGTACTGTTCGAGGTCGCATTTCCGTTTGTCGTTAATCCGCCGAGCATCGACGTCAAGCCAATTTTTGCTCGCGACGATATTCTCCGCAGCGACTGCGCCGCTCGACAACGCACAACGCCGCCAGTGCGCCGGGCAGAACCCGAAGATCGCGAGCCTGTGCAGGAAAAGCCGCGGCGTGCGTCAAAGGATGAAGACGATACGCCACGAGTCAAAAAGCGGCCGGTCAAGGAAGTTTATACCGAGCCGGAAATTCCGAAAATCAAGATCAAAATCAAGCCGCCGAAGTATACGCCAAAAGACGATGACGATGATGGTGACGATAAGGGCAAGACAAAAGATAGAGACAAGCCCGGCAACGTGAAGCCAACGCGTTATCCCGATCAGCCGAAGAAAAAGAAGCCAAAGTACACCAAGGAAGATGCCGAAACCGCCAAAAAGATCATTGGCATTGGAATCAGCATTGGCATCGGTGCGCTGAACAAGGGTGGCGGGCACAAAGGCGGCGGTGACAACTATCCAGGTGGTAGCCGCGGTGATGGTGGCGGGATGAAATATCCCGGTGGTAACAGTAGAATGCCGCAGTAGCGAAAACCGGTGCTTAGTATTTTGCGGCGGCCCGACTGAGGGCCGCCGTTGTCTTTCTAGGGATCAGCGTCCCGTGAAAATCCTGCGCAGGACGCTTTGTAAAATGCGCCAACCCCATCTAAGTACTAACAGCCGGATCACCCCGCTGATCGCGCCGCCGCTGCCGTTGTAGCCGAGTAGCGATCCCAAAATGCTGCGGATGATGTTGCCGAGTGAACCGCCCGACGGCAGTTGCACTTGGCCGCGCCGGATCACGTCGGGGAGATCGTCGTATGGACTTTGATCACGCGGCATCCGTGGAATGTTGTTGCCGGGGATCGGCAGTGGCGATTGCTTTTTAATTGTTCCGCCACCGGCCGGACGAGCGCCCCTGTTGTCAGCTTCGACGGGGCGCTGCTGCCTGTCCGGCTCCGGTTCAGTCCAGCGGCCATTGTCAGACTGGTCCACGACATCAGGAACTGATCCGTAGTCCGGCATCTCGCCGGGCAAAGGCAAAGGGCTGCGAGCGGCGAGGCCTGGGACCTTCGACATTACGTCGCGCATCTGAGAGCGGGAGCCCTCTGCAAGCGCACCCATCGTAACCGTTGCAGCGGCGGGTAACATTGCCTTGATGAGTTCGGCGTCGAGACCCGTCTCGAGCGCCACCCGGTTTGCGACGCCGCGGCTTTTGTCTTTCGAACCGAGCAGAGTGTCGAGAATGCCAACGCCAAGGGCCTCGGTGCTCCCAGACTTCAGATCTGCGTTGCCGTCGAGTAAGCGCTCTGGAGCGCCCCGGCCCATGGCAGCGACAACGTCAGCTATCCCGGCTCTGTTTAAAGTATTGCGCTCGATCGCATAGGCAAATTCCGGCACGATCGCGGCCAACGCAGTCTTCGCCTGGGCTGGGTCAATATTGAAGTTGTTTGCAAAATTTTCGACGACCGCAGCGCCTTTGGGACCGGTCAAAACATCAACTAAGCGCACACTTTTTCTCCTGTGGCAGAAGCCCGTATCAGGGCGCTGCCTTACATCAAATTCGTACTGTTGCAGAGATGCCTTGTGCTTTCGGGCAATGCAAACGGGCGCCGGTCCACTAAAAGTTGGGGAAGTCTCGTGTGACGGATGCAAAATCGCCCATAGGGTGCGACCAAAGCACACCCTAACCACGGGCAGGGTCTGTTGCGCCACAGGGGCACTTTTGGCATGGTCCGCGCCGACTCTCGCTAACTAGGGGAAGGCGGGATGGCTGCACCGGGGTCTCCGGTCCGCGGCCTTTTTTCCGTAAAAAGTGACCCAACTAAGGGAACCAACTTATGACTGATATGCTCTGGTGGATCATCGCGTGCGGTGCGCTCTCGATCCTTTATGCCTTTGTCACCATCAAACAGGTGATGAGTGCCGACGCAGGCAACGCCAAGATGCAAGAAATTGCTAAGGCGATTAGCGAAGGCGCGACTGCCTACTTGAACCGCCAATATCGCACCATCGCCATGGTCGGCGCGGTGATCTTCCTCATCGCTTGGAAATTGTTGGGCTTCCCAGTTGCCATCGGCTTCTTGATCGGTGCTGTGCTGTCGGGTCTCGCAGGCTACATCGGCATGAACGTGTCGGTACGCGCCAACGTTCGAACCGCTCAAGCCGCAACCAAGTCTCTGGCTGCTGGACTTGACGTCGCCTTTAAGGCCGGCGCCGTGACCGGCATGCTGGTCGCCGGTTTGGCGCTGCTCGGCGTCGCTTCCTACTACTTCGTCCTGATCGGGCCGATGGGCTTGGCTCCGAACAGCCGCACGGTCATTGACGCGCTGGTTGCTCTGGGCTTCGGCGCCTCGCTGATCTCGATCTTCGCCCGTCTCGGCGGCGGCATCTTCACCAAGGGCGCTGACGTCGGCGCAGACTTAGTTGGGAAGGTCGAAGCCGGCATTCCGGAAGACGATCCGCGTAATCCGGCGACGATTGCCGATAACGTTGGCGACAACGTTGGCGACTGTGCTGGCATGGCCGCTGACTTGTTCGAAACCTATGCTGTGACCGTTGTTGCGACCATGGTCCTAGCCGCCATCTACTTCGGCTCGCAGGCGAACCTCGGAGCGATGATGATCTACCCGCTGGCGATTTGCGCGGCGTGCATCGTCACCTCGATTATCGGCACTTACTTCGTCAAGCTTGGTGCCAACGGCTCAATCATGGGCGCTCTCTATCGCGGCGTCATCGCCTCGGGCGTGCTCGCGATTGGCGGTCTCTACGCTGCCACACAATACGTGCTCGGCGGGTTCGGAGAAGTCGGCAAAGTTGGCGATTTGACGATTACCGGCTGGAACTTGTTCCAGTGCGGCCTCATCGGTCTCGCGCTAACTGGCCTTATCGTCTGGATTACCGAATACTATACCGGCATCGGCTATCGCCCGGTTCGCTCGATCAGCCAGGCTTCGGTGACCGGTCACGGCACCAACGTCATTCAAGGTCTCGCTGTTTCGCTTGAATCGACGGCACTTCCGACGCTGGCCATCGTGGCTGCCATTCTCGCCACCTACAATATCGGCGGCTTGTTCGGCACCGCGATTGCGACCACCACCATGCTCGGCCTCGCTGGCATGATCGTGGCACTCGACGCGTTCGGCCCAGTCACCGACAACGCTGGCGGCATCGCTGAAATGGCTGGCCTGCCGAAGGAAGTCCGCCGTTCAACCGATGCACTCGACGCGGTTGGCAACACCACGAAGGCCGTCACCAAGGGCTACGCGATTGGCTCGGCCGGTCTCGGTGCACTGGTGCTGTTCGCCGCCTACTCGTCGGACTTGAACTTCTTCATCGCGGCGGCCGATAAGGCTGGCTCGACTGAGTTCCAGTACTTCAAGGGCGTGGTCGTCGACTTCTCACTGGCTAACCCATACGTGGTGGCCGGTTTGTTGCTCGGCGGTCTGATCCCGTTCCTGTTCAGTGGTATGGCGATGACCGCCGTCGGCCGTGCTGCTGGTTCAGTCGTCGAAGAAGTCCGCGCTCAGTTCAAGCAAAAGCCAGGCATCATGAAGGGCACTGAACGCCCTGATTACGCCCGTGCGGTTGACCTTCTAACGCAAGCCGCCATCAAGGAAATGGTGCTGCCATCGCTGCTACCGGTGCTCTCACCGATAGTGCTGTTCTTCGGTATCAACGCGATTGCCGGCAAGGGCGCTGCATTCTCGGCCGTCGGCGCGATGCTGCTCGGTGTGATCGTGACGGGCGTGTTCGTTGCCATCTCGATGACCTCGGGTGGTGGTGCTTGGGATAACGCCAAGAAAAGCTTTGAAGACGGTTTCGTCGACAAGGACGGCGTCAAGCACATGAAGGGCTCGGAAGCGCATAAAGCCTCCGTCACTGGCGATACCGTCGGCGATCCTTACAAGGATACCGCTGGCCCGGCTGTGAATCCGGCCATCAAGATCGCCAATATCGTAGCACTGTTGCTGTTAGCTGTTTTGGCTCACGGCTAATCCGTTGTCAGGGGACATGACCTGATCGCCCTTGCGATCAGAACCGTGTCCCCTGATAGCTGTGTCACCTTTTGATCTTTTACGTCACACCAGATTGCAACGTTTTCCTCGATTGCCGGGCTCTAAACTAATTTTTTAGGGGAAGCCCGAACGTCGAGCGAAGGGCGCTTTAATTCAGCGATTTCTGGATATCCGCGATCGAAGCTTTCGTCAGCGTTTTGCCGACCTCGCGCACCAATCGCCTCTGAACTTCTTTATGTAACGACGGGCGAATTTGGCCCAAGGTCTGCGGGTCAGCGATGAGGACCAGTGCCTCAAAGTCTCCGCTATGGGCACGGCGATAGAGTTCTTTTGCCAGCTGCTTTGCGAACGTTGCTTCATCAGTCTCCTGCTTTGATGACTCTGGCGGACGATGTCCTGCAGGGCCGTCATCGAGAAGATTTGTGGGACCAAATTCGCCATCGGCTGCCAAAGTAACGTTGAAGTCACGGCCAGTGTTTCGGAAGAATCGCGCGCCGGTGCCGTCAGCCACGACAACAAGTGCATTATGGGGGATCTTGTCTGCCATTGTTGCTCACCTTCTCTTTTTTAATGTGACTAGAGATCAGTATACCCGAGCTGTGCCGCCAACCACATCGATAAAGTTAAGGTAGCGGGCGTTCATATCTGAACCTTCAGGAAAGGAAAAAGGTCCGTATATTCGGGCTTTTATTATTAGATTAGGCCAACAACTCCCGTGCCCGCGCCACGTCGCGGTGCATTTGAGCAATGAGGTGTTCGGCGCTGTCAAATTTGCGGTCGTCGCGAACGAAGCCGACAAATTCGACGCTCATGGTCTTGCCATAGAGATCGCCATCGAAATCGAGCAAGAATACTTCCAAAACCGGCTTGCCGTCATCAAAGGTTGGCCGCGTGCCGAGATAGGCGGCGGCATGGTGAGCTACGCCGTCAACCTCGGCTCGCACGGCGTAAATGCCGTGGCCAAGGACTGTGCCCTTTGGCATCGGCACGTTTGCAGTTGGATATCCAAGCCCGGTGCCACGCTTGGCGCCGCCGACGACTTTGCCCGAAATGCGCCAATTGCGACCCAGATCGTGGGCAGCGCCCGCAACATCACCCCGCGCCAACTTCAGCCTAATTGCTGTCGACGAGAAGGCTTCGCCTTGTTCGGCCACCGGCTCGATTACGGTTACGCCAAATCCTTGCGAGCGGCCTGCGTCGATCAGTGTCGCTGGACTGCCGCGACGGCCCTTACCGTAGAAGAAGTCGTAACCGACAATGATGTGGCGGACCTGTAAATCAGCGACCAATACACGATCAGAAAATTCTCGATAGTCGAGTTCGGCAAACGAAGCATCGAATGGGACGACGATCGCGAAATCGAGCCCCATCGTCTCAAATGCGCGCAATTTCTCATCGAGTGGCGTCAGCCGGAACTGTGGCTCGCCGGGTTTGAAGTACTCGCGCGGATGGGGCTCGAAAATCATCACGCCTGACGGAGCCTTCAACAGACGGGCGGCTTCGATAGCATTGTTGATCACCACGCGATGGCCGCGATGAACGCCATCGAAGTTGCCAATGGCAAGGACCGCTCCCTTGGCTTCGGTGGGACATTCAGTGACGCCATCGATAATGCGCAATCGCGTGGCCTCCGGTTGGTTCACCTTCAAGGTCTCAGACAGGGCGCGATGGCACCATCAGCACCGCTTCGCCAACCAATACCGGCCTACCATTGACGGCACATACGGTTTCGAAGCGGACGCGCTTTTTCTCGGGCATCAGCTCGACGAGCTTAACTGTGGTGATAACGACGTCGTCGATTTTGACAGGGCCGCGGAAATTCAGAGACTGCGAAATATAAATCGATCCCGGTCCTGGAAGCTGCATCCCGAAAACTGCTGAAATGTATCCGGCTGAGAGGATGCCGTGTGCAATGCGCTCTTTGAAAATTGTCGTTGCAGCATAGGCTGGATCAAGGTGGACCGGATTGTAGTCTCCCGAGAGCGCGGCGTATGCAACAATGTCCGCCTCGCCGACGCGGCGCGTTACCGACGCTTCCATTCCCGCGGTCAATTCTTCGAAAAAGTAGGATTTTGCTGCAACATGCATCATGTTTGATGTCTCTTTCACGCATTTCCTGCCGGAACCCCCGAGGCAGCGGCGCGGACACTATCGCCCAGAGCTATGGCGCGGCAAGCGGTTCCATAGTTTCGGACTGAAGTGGCTCGACCTGCAAAGTTGACGCAGGACTGCGCTCAATCAAGTTGCGAAGTGTTTGGAATTCAGGCATTAGATACGCCATCCCCTACGCATTTGTTTTACTTTCGTTCTTGCGCTAACCGCGCGGGAGCATGGAAAAGAGCTGTCATGAGCGATCGCAAACCCCTGATGCCCAAAGCCACCGCCGTGTGGCTGGTTGAAAACACGTCCTTGTCTTTTGACCAGATTGCAGAGTTCTGTGGTCTGCACCCGCTTGAAGTGAAGGGCATCGCAGACGATGATCCACAAGTCGTCAAGGGCATCAAAGGCTACGACCCGATAACATCAGCCCAACTGACCCGTGAAGAGATAGAGCGGGGTGAAAAGACCGAAGGTTACCGCCTTAAGCTGTCGGAACTCAAAGTCGCTCTGCCTGAGTCAGCGACACGTAAGAAGGGTCCGCGCTACACGCCGGTATCACGCCGCCATGACCGGCCGAACGCGGTGTTGTGGATTATCAAAAACCATCCTGAGCTCAAAGACAGCCAGATCATGCGCCTCGTTGGCACGACGAAGCCGACAATTGCGCAGATCCGCGATCGCACGCACTGGAATTCGCAGTCGCTTGTTCCACAAGACCCGGTGACGCTCGGGCTGTGTTCGCAAATCGATCTCGACAACGAAGTCCAAAAAAGCGCGCGCCGTCTTGAACGCGAGCGCAAAGATGCGGTGAAGGCCGGTACATTGCTGCCGACAGAAGAGACAACCGCTCCCAAACCTTCAAAGAACACCGCTGAGATCGTTCAGCCGCGTGAAGAAGAAGAACGCCTTGAGACCGAAAGCGAAGAAGCTGCTCGTGTTCTCGCCAAGCTCAAGAAGATGTCGAGCGGCGACAGTGAAACGGAACCGGCTGAATCTGAAGAATAGGTTGCATCTCGCGGCTGGTTAGCTGGCCGCGAGTGTCTGCTGTTTCTAGAGTCTATCCGACTTAAATTGAATCATTCTGTTCAGGTCTGGTGGCCGCCCGCTTCGTCGCCGCGCTCGTCCGATGCAAAAGCATCGACCGTCGCACGGCTCCTGCCGGATCGGCTCACCAGACCTGAACAGAATGATTCAATTTAAGTCGGATAGACTCTAGAGTTCAACGATGCTGCCATTGCTGTCGAGGCCGCGCGAAATACGTTCGATTTTTTCGGTCCCGTTCAGCGTATAAATATGATAACGCGCCACAGGTTCGCGCTCATGTGCAGCGATGGCAGCGGATGCTGATGGCACACCGGAAATAACGCATGTTCCGCCGCTGCAAGGCATCGATACCACCGTTTCCATATGGTTATGGCCGTGTAACACGAGCTCAGCACCGTGCTGCTCAAGTACGGTCTTCAGTTCCGATGCGTCGCTCAACGCCTTCATCCGCGGCGCCTGTCCTGGCAGCGGCGGATGATGGATCATCACCACGCGCATCAGCCCTCCACGCCGCAAAAGGTCGAGTACCGCCGCCAGGCGTTCAAGCTGTTGCGAGCCAACACGACCGTAGGCGTAGAACGGCGGCGTCGGCACGGCCGAATTCACGCCAACGAGCGCAACTTGGCCCAGCTTGCGAACATAGGGAAAAACTTCGGACTGTGCCCCGAACTGATTGCGGCCCCAGTCATCGCTGGTCATGTAGGGCGCCCAATCTTCAAGGCACGAAGCACCGGACATGCGTTTGGTATAGATGTCATGATTGCCTGGAACGACGCTGACGCGATCAGGAGCGCCAACATGTTCAAGCCATTTCCGCGCCTCAATAAATTCCTGCGGCAGGCCGAGGTTGGTGAGATCACCTGTGACCGCAATATGATCGACGCGCTGCTGGATGAGATCAGCGGCAATCAAATCAGCTATTGCGCGTTGGTGAATTTTGTATCGCCTACGATGCCAGTTCAAGAAACCGAGGCCGCGCTTCACATTCCAATAGCCGGGCGTAAAGCCGCGAAGCGGCGCCAAATGAACATCAGAGAGGTGGGCCAGCGTAACCGTCGTCATGCGCCTTCAGTGTCCAAATGGCTATTCTTCTGAACATTAACATGGACCATCGGCAATCGCCCCTTGCCAAATCGGACCAATCACAGAAAACCAGTCCGTAAGCCCCGCTGTCCGGGAGAAAGCAATCAGTGCCTCATAAAATCTTAGTGCAGAAGTTTATGCAGCGTTACTGGCGCTGGACTCGCGGACTAACACTCGGCGCGCAGGGCGTTGTCTTGACACCTGCCAACAAGGTGCTTCTGGTGCGCCATGGTTACCGGCCAGGCTGGCATTTTCCAGGTGGCGGCGTAGAGATGAATGAAAGCGTTCTTACAGCATTAACTCGCGAACTTGAGGAAGAGGCAGGCGTTGTGTTGACTAAGCCGCCTGAATTCTTCGGTCTCTATGCTCACATTCCGGCCTACCCCGGTGATCATATCGCGCTGTTCGTGGTTCGGGACTGGACACAGGCGCGAGTTCCTGAACCCAATCGCGAGATCGCCGAAATTGGTTTTTTCGAACCAGCGATGCTGCCGGCCGGAACGCACGCTTCGACCCGCGCCCGCTTGGTCGAAATCTTGGCGGGAAAGCCAAAATCCGAAACCTGGTAAGGCTGTGACGACAGAGGGCTAGGGCGTCGCTCATCACCCATGCTAAGCGCGGCCCGATTTCATTTCCGCCAATGGGCTTCAATGCAATGTCGACCACCGTTTACATCCGGCCACCAAATGCGGCCGACCTCGCCGAAGTGTCAGCACTACAGAGTCAAGTGTTTGGCCCCGGCCGCTTCACGCGCACGGCCTATCGCGTCCGCGAGCAGCGTCGAGGCAATGGCGCGTGGTTTTCTAAGTTCTGTCACGTTGCTGTGTTTGAGAATCGCATAGTGGCGTCGCTGACTATGACACCGGTGACAATTGGTGGCATCGGTGACGCCTTGTTGCTTGGGCCACTGGCTGTTGATCCCAATTACGCGGGCCGCGGCTTTGGCCGTGCGGTCGTTCGCACCACGCTTGAAGCTGCCCAGGCCGCAGGGCAAAAGTTGGTCGTTCTTGTCGGTGACGCGCAGTATTATGAGAGATTCGGATTCAAACCGGTGGCGCCAGGCGCGATCCAATTTCCAGGCCCGGTTAATCCGGCTCGCATTCTCGTCCTTGAACTCGAAGTTGGAGCATTGGCGCAGTATCGCGGGCTTATCTCTGCAGCGTAGCACGTTTGTTGGATTGGATGGCAATCTCCAGAGCTTCGAGAAATCGTGAGCGGTCCTTGGGCGTGAAGACTGGATTGATGCCGCGGCTTTCACCGGTTTCGCGAAGATGGCTTTGCAGATCGCGCATTGCGAGCGCCATGCCAATGCCCGTGTTGTCGAACGGCTTGCCTGTCGGGCCGATCACTTGTGCTCCAGCCTTGAGACAGCGAGACGCTAACGGAATGTCGGCAGTGATGGCGATGTCAGCGGGGCCAATTCGTTCGGCAATCCAGTTATCCGCTTCATCCGGTCCTTCGGTGACCACAATGCGGTTGATCAGCGGGCTCTCGTCGAGTCGCATCCAACTATTCGAGACCATGAAGATTTTGAGGTCATGCCGCGTCGCAACTTTCAGCACCTCAGCCTTAACCGGGCAGGCATCCGCATCGACGTAGATTTGCATGGGGGTGGTGTCCGCGATGCCAACTATGGCATTGTCAAGAGAATTCTGTTAGAATCAGCGCATGGCATTTGATCGGGAGAAATTCAAGCGATTGATCCTCTATGTGATTTGGAGGACGGGGGACGTTCGTGACTTCGGAGCCATAAAACTCAACAAAGTTTTGTGGTTTACGGATGCGAGAACCTACGAGGCGCTGGGAGAATCTGTAACTGGCGCAACGTACATCCGCCGCAAGTTCGGTCCAGTACCAAAAAATATCGAACAAGTTCTCGAAGAGCTGGAGCGAGAAGGGCAGATACAGGCGTGGTCTGAACCTTACTTCGATTTTTCTATTCAAAGGTATTCGGCCCATTCGCCGCCCGATTCGTCAATTTTTAATGCTGATGAACTTGGCTTTATTGATTGGTGGATAAAGCATGTCTCAGAACAGCATACGGCGGCCTCGATCAGTGAAAAGTCTCATGACTATGGATGGAAAATTGCACAAGACGGGGAAGAGTTACCGTTCAAGGCATTTCTCGCAAAGCGCCTCCGTCAACCCGTAGACGGCGAAGAACTTGATTGGGCTCGAAATGCTGCCAAGCAGTTCGAGCCAAAGTAAATGCGCACTGTTGTAGAGTCTCTCGAAGTCACGGATGAAGCTTACGAAGCCGAAAAAAGTTGGTCGCGCTTTGACGATGCCTGGTCCGTGGTTCATTGGGTGTTAGCTCGCGATCCTACGATTGGCTTGCCGTTGACTGAAGGAGGACACCTGCGATCAGTGGTATTTCAGGGATCATACGCGCATGACATGCCGACTATAGATTTGTTGTACGAGATCGAAGAGACTCAAATTGTTATGAGAACTGTGCGGTTTCGAGACGCGCAATCGACCGGTGGCAC
>JANNFX010000084.1:0-4121 GCA_031380225.1 Hyphomicrobium sp. | reverse complement strand
AAAACTGCCAATTGAGCCTGTCGCGGCCACGCGACGCCTGGCGGACGGCCCCAGAAGCATGCAATCAGATCCCGATGCAGCAATCCCGACGGACATCCCCGGTCAGCCGCTTTAGCTCAGCCGGTAGAGCACGTCATTCGTAATGACGGGGTCAGGTGTTCGAGTCACCTAAGCGGCACCAGTTTTTTCAATGGGTTAGTGGCGTTTTACAAAACCCCGATTTTCGCTAGCAAACGCATTGCAAACAACGATTTGAGACATGTTGCCCCGTTGTTCGTCGCGTGGTCGGGGGGCTTGCCCTTATTTCAATGGCAGATGGCAAATTGATCATCCTGACGTGACGCAAATTCAGCGCGCACCCACTCCTTCGACGCGGCCTCAAGGTCCAGCCAGGCCACAAAGTAAGCGGTGGCGCCGCCAGACGACACGTCAGTATCAAACAGCCTACGAAGGTGCGCGCATTCATTGTGAACTCCTTGTCCGTCCCAAGGGACCGCAGGCGTTTAGAATTCTGTCGATGGACGAAAATACTGCGATCCATCCATCCCTTCTGCCGCAACGAACGCATGTTCACGTCAATCCAGAAAGCGATTGGGAGCAGGCCACTTTGAGGTGGTTCAATCGGGTCAGTGGATTCGGATTTCTAACTTTGCGAAACGGTTCAGATGTTTTTCTGCATATGGAAACACTACGCCGGTTTGGCTTCGACGACTTGGGTCCGGGTCAGATTGTCGAAGTGCGATGGGGAATGGGTAGTAAAGGCCGCACCGCATTTGAGCTGCGGCCAGCATCAACGAGCGACGGCATAAAAAACTGAAGTCATAGTCAATCAGAAGGCCGCCAGTCTGCGTCTTTATTTTGGGCGTTTGGTGCGGGCTGCCGCCGGCTGCTTTGACGGAGTTCTTGCGCGTTTCGGTGTTGATCCTGCCGTGGCCGTCTTTGACGGCCCAGTTGCAGCACGCAGGTCATCATGTTCAAACGCCGAACTCATGCGATCGATCTGAGCAGCCGTCATGCCGTGAGCTTTCGCGGCGGTTCGCCAATCGGCAACAACAGTCCCGAGTTCGGCTGCAATGTCCCGCGTACGCTCTGCCTTCAACCCGAACAGCGGTGCAATTGCAAATGCCAAGTCCAACGAGGCCGTGGCATCTGTTTCATCAATGGCCAGTGCATGAATGCGGGGTTTGACGTCGGTCGGACACGGGTTGAGATCATAAGCCGGTGACAACCGCCATCCTTTACCATCGTGCAGGAATGCATGATTGCGAAGATGATCGTCGGTGTTCGACACCAAAACATTGAACACGATCCGCCGCCAAAGCTGTTCAAGATCAAGCTCGGGCCGCGAACCCACCTGGCGCAGGACACTGGCAAGATCGAGATAACTGTGTTGGGCGCCGTGGTCCGTGGCATCGAGGGCTGTCATCGCGGACATGAACGGAATGCGACGCCCCGCCTCCGAGCGATCAAAACGCGTCAGAAGCAACACCGGCTTTTTGGCGATGACCTCTAGCCGCCAAGTGGGAACGATTACTCCCACGCGGGTTGCGAGCGACAACAGAACGGCTTCCCATCGCATGACCGGCCAATCGTCATCACGCTTCGGAAACTTGGCGACCAACAGGCGGCCATTGGCATCGCACACGGTCGCCTTCGGACGGGCGCCACCGAGCGATGTTCCGGGAGCCATGACGAGCAGCAGATCGGCGGCCGACTCCCGGTCCCGTTCAATGCGATCAGTGGCCGATAAGAGGCGCGGCAGCATCAACACGGGAGGGACGGGGTCGCCGGTTGTGGTCAGGAATGAGTCCCGTCCGGCGTCCTTAAAGCGAAGCGCACCGAGCCGGGTCTGATCGTCAACGCCAGCCAGATAGTCGATATCAAACAGCATGCGAGGTTGCGTTTGGGCTACTTTGGCGCGAGCGCGCTCGCGCCGCATCATAAGTTTGCGGCCCCAACTGTCGGGGGCAGAGTCAGTGAAGGCCGCCGCGAGGCCTTGAGCCGAATGGAACTGACCTGATGCCAACATCAAGCTGGGTGCGATCGCAAACGCGCCGCGGCGTTGAAGCCAGTCCGGATCATAGGCAAACGACGACGTTTCCCGGCCCGCTCGTTCGCGCGACCACAAACGGCCGACGAGGACCGGTTGACCGTTGATATCAGCATAGACCAGAAGCTCGCGCGGCATCACACTTGGCCTTTTGGGGTGCGAATGCGCTGCGGAAGGCGGTCTTGATCGAGCGACAGGCCGAGCGGATCGTGAGCGGGATCAATAAGGTTCGACAGCCGGTCGGTCATGCCGAGAACGAACAAGACCGAGGCATAGATGCCGAGCGACACACCGGGATCGCCGCGTTCAATTTTCATAAGGGTCGGGCGGGTCGTGAAGGCGCGCTCCGCCATCAGCGAGGTCGATATGCTCCGGCGCCGCCGCGCAACCGAAATGTCGGCGCCGAGCTTTTTCAAGCCGCGGCGGACGGGAACCGGAAGGGCTGTTTTGGCTCGAGAGGCGCGCATTTTAAAGCATCATAACTTTGTCGCTAATACATATTCTGAAAATATTATAATACATATCGTGGTTCTGGGTCAAGAAAAGTCGGAGTATTGCATTGTAACGCTTACACTAAGCTATTTATTGTAGAAAATATTATACATTATTTACTTGCAGAAGCGCTCAAAGTCAAGGCCTCGCCCATCAAGCGGGTTGCACGGGACCCGTCCCGGAGTATTGCAGAAGGCACGGTGGACTACCCCCGCAATAGTGGAGGCCTTTTGGACTTCCCCCGCAAAAGTGGAGGGCTTTTCTGTTAGATTGAACCAATCAGGGGAGCGTCATAATAAAGAAGAACGGCAAGCAGCGGGTTTTTGACGAGGCCTTCAAACGGGAAGCGGTTCTAGCCAGATCCTTTGCTTCGAAGACAATCTCACGCACAGGCCTGCCTTTGCAGAGCTTGAAGGATTGCCAGACACATATCCCTCCGAACTCTGACGACACTGCTGGCAGCATCGCTGACAGATCCAAACTCGACCAGGATATCACGTCCGAGCCGTTCTTTGGATTCAACCGTCCTCGTGCTGTTCCCTCTCAATGCATGGCCGACAGCTGCGGCTCCGGGATGAATTGCTAAACGAGACGCTGTTTTCATCGCTCGGGCCAGCACTGCGCCGGGCTGCTTTGTCCATCTTGATCAGAAACTCTCGCGTACGGCTTCATTGTTCCGCCAGCGGCACGGCGTTGAAAGCGATGTCGCCATCGCGTTCAGAAATCGTCCATTGACGCAACGCTGCAGCACCCGTCGCAGTCACATCTGAGATACTGAGTTGATCAAGGTCGCCCGGCATCAAAGGCTGAAGATTAGCGCCCTCGCGAAATGGCAGGCTTGATGTCTCGATGGTCCAGCCACAGTCGCTGACGCGGCCAAACGATATCTCACAATCGATTGTGGCGCGCATCGCATCAAGAGACGCCGCGCTGACCAGCTCCAGCAGTGTGCCGCCTGGAGGCAACGGACTGGACCGGTCGCGCGCGTACATGAAGTGCGAGCCGGCTCGGACAAGGAAGCCCGACGCATGGCTTGCTTGGTCAGTAAGTCGAAGGGTTCCGCACGGCAGTCGCATGTCATTATCGTCGCGATGCCAGTGCTCAATATATGGAACGTCACGCCCTTCTTCAATCATACGGCCGTCTTCAAACCAAAGCCGCCCGGCATCAGCCATCGCGCTCTTGGGTTGATAGTCGATGAGCCGTTGCCATTCGAAGAATTGGCCGTTGAACGATAGCCGGCCCGCAAACCCTTCCTGAGACGCCAGAAACAACATCTGCTCGCGCGTCAGGTCATTGAGTGCGGTGACACCCGAAAAGTCTGGCCGCTGCGCGGGAATCCGCAAGTCGGCGTAATCGTTGGGGCCTTGTAACCAATTCACAGACGTCGTGTCGTCGCGGCGGCCGTCTGGCCAGTGAATCAGAGACCGCCGCCAAAGTCCCTGAACATCGCCAATCGCCAGCATCGCAGCAGAACCCAGTGTTTCTGATCTAGTGCGAGACCTTGTGCCTGAGCGGAAGCCGTTACTTGGCGATGCCCGCAATGCCACCCGATCTCACAATTTCAGGGAAGAGCTTC
>JANNFX010000072.1:0-2160 GCA_031380225.1 Hyphomicrobium sp. | reverse complement strand
CGTTTTCGATATCACAAGGCGTATTGAAATCTGCCAGCGGTGCCACTCTGCACTTGCCGGCTTGGAGGATAGCCACGTTCTTCGTAGCTTGCTGTACTTTGTTTATCCCTTGAGTGAGATGGACATTGTAATTCAGTGTGCCTTCAAAGGGCCCATCACCAATGTTGGTGAAGATTGTCTCAAACGAGCACGGGCCAGCGATCGTGCACGTTTTCCCGATGGCTCGCATTCTGACGAGCATGATCGGGCCATCTGTTCGCTTCGGCGCCGGCCCGACTTCGACCGGCAGGTCTGGCGGTGCTGTGTCTTTGATCGTGGCGCAGCGTTCAGGCAATGTGTTGTCAAACGGGACTGGATTGGCGTTGGCGATCGGGTCGTAGTCGATGCAGTTCTTGTACTCCGGCGCCCGCGTTGCGTTGCCGATCTCAACTGCGACGGTGAAGGTTTCACCAGGCTTCAAAATATTGGTTTTGTTGTTGGTGGAGATACAGCCGAACTTGCCACCAGCATTGTTGCAGGCGAAATCTCCAGCAAGTGTCTTGATGGACGTTGGCGCTGGCGTGAACACCTCGTTAAAGACAAACGGGCCTTTAGCGTCCGCGTTGCCCGCATTCTTGATTTCAATCGTGAAATTGCAGCTTGGCACGCAGGTGGCACTCGGGAGCGCGAATTTCCTGACGCGCAGCAGCGGTCCGTCTTCGGCGAACGGTATCGTGCGGCACTGCGGTTCACCTGCTCCGCCTTTCAGCGTTACGCAACTCTTGATCGCCTTCGCGCCAGAACCGCCGCTTGGTTTGAAAACCATAGGAATTTGCACAGTCTTGCCGGCCGGGATTTTACCCACGACCACGGGTCCGGTCGTGCACGAGAAACCATCGCCAACCCGCTGACAGGCCATTGGCGCTGCGCCGCCGGCCGGGACGATGGTCTGTCCCGAACTCGTCATCGCCAGATTGAGAAACTGAGTGCCGTCGGGCTTTGTCGCGACATCGGTGAATGCGATTTCACCAGAAAATTCTGCTGGACCAGGATTGGTGATCGAAACCATGAAGGCGCAGTCGCCGCCACCGTCGGTGCACTTTTCTACGGTTGGGTTGTTGGCGATCACGAGATTGTTCGCTCCGGCAGGTGGCAGTGGGGCGGCCGGCGCTTGCATCGGAACCGTGGCGCATGATGGAGTGGGCGCGCCCTTCAACGTTGCGCAGTTCTTCACTTCTTTGACCGCGCCAATGCCGGCTCCTAGATCCATCGTCAGCGGCAAGGCCGGGGCGGACCCTTTGGCGGCAATCGTCAAGTCGGCTTTGCAATTAAAACCTTGCGCGCCTTTCGTGCACGCCCACGGCGCAGGTGCGGGCGGCGCGATGGCCGAAGCACCGAAGATTGCGCCATCACCCGTTATGGTGTCGTCAAACTCGACCGGACCTTTGAACTCAGCGTCGCCGGTATTGGTGACGACAATTTGGAAATCGCAGGTGCGGTTATCCCGGCACGGCGGCTTGGCCGATTTCACAATCGAAAGTGTGCCCGCAACGGAAGCTTGAGGCGGAGCCGGCTCGACCGGAGGCGTTTCTGGATCGATCGGCACGACCGCGCACTGCTCGGGCGCGAGTCCGGCGGGGGCACCACCACCAGCGCCGCCTGCGCCACCTGCACCACCGACGCCCGCTCCGCCACCCTTTGCGGCGACCTCCGCCCGGCACTTCGAGACCGTGTCCCGCATAGGCAGCTTGAGCTTCTGCAGTTCGTCCTGGGACGCCAAAGGCGTCTTTGTCATGCACTCTTGCTTGATCGCATTTTCGTCGAGGATTGCCGGAATGCCAGCTTTAGCGGCGCAGTCGAGTTTGCTGATCTCGCCGAAGGTTATGACTTTTTCTCGGGCGAAGTCGCCGCATAGGGTTTCGTTCAGGTTTGTCTTTTCGGCTTTGCAAGCCGCAAGATCGCTCTCCATCTTCGACTTGGTCACTGCGGCTTGCTGCGGCAGTTGTGCGCGGCACAATTTTTTGAACGCGTCCGGGCCGGTCGTCTGCGTGTTCGACGTCACGGCCCTGTCACATTTCAACGCTTTGAGTTCATCGTTGACAAGCGCCATGTCCTTGCCGAACTGCGTGCAGTCGGCATCCACCGCGAGGCACGCTGCGAGTTCGGTCGTCCGCGCACCGG